>QNYZ01000104.1 GCA_003973265.1 Deltaproteobacteria bacterium
GGCACCAATGACAATGGGCGTTTTTCCATCGACGATTCGCCGCCACTGGTCGTAGCGTTCCCCGGATGACAGGCTGCTGTGCAGCACAGCCCCCCGGTCGCCGAACCTCGCCCTGAACCGCCGCTCGGTCTGGGAAATAAGGGCGATTTCAGGGACCAGCACCAGTACCTGCCCACCCTTCCGGAGAACCTTCCGGGCCAGCGTTAAATAGATTTCCGTCTTACCGCTCCCCGTGACACCGGCCAGCAAAAAAGGCCTGAACCCCTTGCCCAGAGCGCTGGTGATTTCTTTTAAAACGGCCTGCTGGTCACCCGTTAAAACCGGTGGCTGGTCAGGCCGAACGGCATCGCCAAAAGGATCCCGGTACACCGGCCGCTCGTATACCGCAACGGCTCCTGCCTTGACCAGGCCCCGAACGATTGCAGCCGCAGTGGATATAATCTGTTTAAGATCGGCCAGGGGTAAATCCCCCTGATCGGCCAGGGCGGCAATTACTTTTTTGCGCGGATCCGTCATCGGCGTGATCCCGGGTTGAATCAACCGGACCACCCGCTCGGTCTTTGATCGCGTGCGTCCGGTAATAACCTGCTGATGCGTCGTGATCCACCCCTTGGATTTCATTTTTTTCAGCACCGTTTCCGGCCGCTGCCGGTGGCCAGACAGTTTAATCAGATGGCGCCGCATGGGGCCGGACTGCAATTGTTTTAAAATCGCCCGCATCGGTGCCGGTGTATCCGGGTCTGTTTGTGCCGCCAGCCCCGCATCGGCTATCGTTATCCGGGTATATTCGGACGTACTCAGGCCCGTGGGCAGTGCGGTTTTAATTACCTGTCCAATGGGATGCAGGTAATAATCGGCTATCCAGCGAAAAAACGGGATCATTTCCCGGGGAAACAGGGGCGAGTCGTCCATCACATCCAGAACCGGTTTGATCTCATCGTGTCCACGCTGATCGACAATCCCCAGAATATATCCGGTGACCCGCCGGTGGCCGAAAGAGACCAGCACCCGGCATCCCTGACAAGCGCGGCCGTCCAGATCCGGTGGCACCCCATACGTATATGTACCCAAAACAGGCAGGGTAACAGCGACGTCAATATAGGAAGAAAAAGAGATCATGAAGGTATGCAGGGTATCTGAATGCGTAACAAAGGGTTTCTTGTTTCAGTGGAAGCAGGTAATCGCGGTATCAGGGTTCTTTTTTCCGGACCAGGTAAGATTCGATTCGATTTCCCCGTACGGTTTTAACAATCACTTCAAACCGGCCCAGATCAATCACCTCTTTTTCCTCGGGGATACGGCCGATCCGATCGAGAATATATCCCGAAAACGTATCATATTCAGGTGAGTCCGGTATCTCCATCGGTATTTTCAAATTGACTTCTTCTATATCCGATTTTCCCGGCACCAGCCATTCGTTGCTTTTCGTCTTGAAAATATGGGGTTCTTCCTTATCGGTTTCATCGCTGATCTCTCCCACCAGCTCCTCAATAACATCCTCCAGAGTAATTAACCCGGACACCCCGCCATGTTCATCCACCACGATGGCCAGGTGGCTCCGCCGTTTCTTGAACTGGGCAAGCAGAGAGTCGAGTTTTTTATTTTCAGGGATAAAGTAAGGATCCCGCATCACTTTGCGGATATCAATATCGTCGCGACAGGCGGCCTGAAGGCTGAACAGGTCCTTGATATTGATAATCCCGACCACACGATCAATCTCCCCGTCAATCACCGGGACCCGGGTAAAACCCGACCGGCTGATGGCTTTAAGATCAAGCGGTTTATTCACATCGATGACAAACATATCGGCCCGGGGCGTCATAATCTCCGACGCATTGGTATCGTCAAATTCGAAAACGTTGTAAATCAGGTCACGCTCTTCATGTTTGATCTCTCCGCCTTCCTCAACCACGTCCACAAATGTCATTAACTCTTTTTCCGTGGCCATCGGCATCGGCTTGATTTTCCCCGTCAGGCGGGGAATAAAATTCAGAAAAAGGAGGATCGGGTAAAAGAGAATCGATAACCAGTAGATCGGGTAGATGGTCAGGCGGGCGATAAGGATATTATTGCGGGTGGCAATGGATTTGGGAAATACTTCACCAAAAACGAGAATCAGCAGGGTCATCCCCCCGGTTGCCAGGCTCACCGCATAGGCCGGAAAAAGCCTCAGCGTAACGGTTGTGGCCAGTGCTGCCGCCCCGATGTTCGCAATGTTGTTACCGATCAGGATGGTCGTCAACAGGCGGTGGGAATCATTCTTCATCGATTCGATCAACCTGTCAGCTCGCCGGCCCTCGCTGGCCAGGTGGCGGGCCCGGGTGTGACTGATGGAAAACAGCGCTGTTTCAGCCGAGGAAAAGAATCCGGAAAGGACCAGCAATACGGCCAACACAATCATTTCGCTTAACATGAAGACATCCAGCTGATAGGAACGGGGCTCAAAAAAAACGGGAAACCGGTTCGTATGCCGGAATCCCGTTTATTGTTTGACCTACGAAAACAACATATGCGGATGGTAAGTAAACAAAGAGGCACCATTTCAGGTCAATAAAGAATCATTTGGGATGACACCGGGTACAACCAGTCGGGCCGGTCGGTCTCACCCGGTTGTCAGATCCACCTATCGTCATGGCGACCTTTTTATTCAATGCTTTAATCCGCCGGTGGCATCCCAGGCAACTTTTATGAAATGCGTTTTTAAAGTAGAGAATCGATTCATCACTGTTGCCCGGCCCGGGAGGTGTATCCAGATCGTGACACCCGGTGGTTTGACAGGACTGGACCGGCTCTTCCGCCGTCCATTGGTGATGGCAGGTCATACAGGCATACTCAAAATGAGCGGAATGGGGAAAGTCCACCGCTGCCCGTTTGGCGTCTATCGTCTCCGGCGCTTCCAGCGTTAAGATCCCCATCGGGATACACATTGTTTCATCACTGCTGGAGGCGACTTCGCTGCCAGCCATGCCTGTTGTAATTCCCAATACTGCCACACCGATTATGCATAATAAAGCAATGGATACCTTATGCATTCTCTCCCCCTGCGTAGTTTTTTTTCGCTTTACATAATATTTCCCGGGTAAACTTGCAACCGTTATTTTAACGCATTTATCGACCTTCACATCGGGTGCCTTTTTTTACCCGCGTCTTTCTCTATCGACCGACTCAATTCAGACAAAAATATCTTTATACCTGCCATAAATGCTTCGGGTTTTTCAATGGCCATCATATGACCGGCCCGTTGAATCAGGCGGTATTGGCTGTTTTTTATCTTCTCATTTAACAAAGCGCCATATCTGGGCGGGGTCAGGTGGTCGTCCGCTCCTGAAACGATCAGAGCAGGGCAATTGATCTCCCCCACCCTGGAAACCACGTCAAAGGCATTACACGCGGAAAAATCCCCCCAGGTCACATCCGGGTCGGTTTCCAGAAGGGCCTTTCGGCTGCCGTCAATCAGCGCCATGGACGCATCGGGCCCAAAGGCCCACTGGCAGATCAAATCGACCGTATCGGCATAATCGCGGCGAACCCCGTTTAGAATATCCGGATGAACCCGAAGCCGCGCACCGGTTCCCGCCAAAATCAGACCAGCCAGCCATGGGGGCTGTCTGAGCGCCGATTGCAGGGCAATGGCCCCCCCCAGAGAATGTCCGGCCAGAATCACATGGGGCAACGACAGGGTAGTTACAAAATCATCGATAAAATCAGCATAGGCCTTGATGCTCCGACGGCCCCTGCCGGTGGACCGCCCGTGTCCGGGAAGATCGAGCAGGTAAACGGATCTGGATCGATCCGCCTCTTTAATATTTGATCTGAGGCGAACCGGCCAGGACTTATGGCTCCCGCCGGAACCGTGGATAAATACGATTGCCGTTGCGGTTTTTCCCCGGCTGCAGGAAAGGTTGTGGCCGGTATAATAAATCGATTCGGGGCCGATCTGGATACGCGCCATAAAAATTTGTCAGCCTTTTCAGGTAATCGGGCAGGACGAAAAACTTTTGGAAGACGCAACCGGTGGAAGAATTCGTATAATCTTAGGCATATAGGCGGATGACTTCGCCAGCCGATTTCCCTTGGATTTCATGAAAAACAACGCGGTTACAAAAAACAACCCGCCGCATGCGGGCGATACCCACGACGCGCTTAAGCCGACCCAGGGGCCGGCGGCCTGACCGAAAATGGCGCCGGCAATCAGGCAGAGAATCGGGAATACGTAAATCAGAAAAGAAGCTTTCAGCAGTGCTGCGGTTTCGATGCTGACCAGGATGCGGTCACCGACCTTGGCCTGCACCGGATTTTCCGCTTCCACCAGGGCCTCCTGCCCCCCCTGCGTCGTACACGAATCTTTGGAGGTACAATGACTGCAGGCGCTCATCCGTGTGGTTTTTACCCAGGCACGGGATGCTGAGACTGCGGTAACAATGCCTTCTTCGGTAGCCATCGGGTTTACTCACTTTCCATTGATTGCGGCACCCATTTCCCGGGCGGGCGATTACCCGGCCGGTGAGGCCGCCGCTGCAGTTTCTTCAGCCGGAGGCGCCGAAGCGATCGATACACCTTTTTGCTGGTAACAGATCAATCCGCATTGCAGGCATCGATCCGCTTCCGCCCTGGCCATATCTTCGGTAAAGCCGGTTTCCAGCTCCACACAATCCGGTTCGTCGCAAAGGGGCATGATCTGACGGGGATCCGTCGGAACGCCATGAACCTCGTCAACGTCCTGGATCACTGATATAGAGGTTAGGACGTTATCCGGCAATGTCAAGGGAATCCCGTACATCGTCTGATGAATGGCCGCCGCGGCCCTTCGCCCGGCGCCGATGGCCCGAATGGCACCGGAAAAATCACTCAGCACATCCCCCTTGGCCAGTAGCCCTGTCTGGTCAAAGAGAGCGGGATCCTTATAAGATTCAAAGGCTTCCCATTCCCATTCCGCAGCCGGCTTTTCAGAAAGGACTTCTCCGGCCCCGGGCTCTGCGTCAGCGTCGGAAACCGGCTGAACCCGGTTCTGGGCCCGGGTAAAGATTAACTGGGGAAACCGCCCGGCTGATAAGACAATGGTGTCGGCAGACACGACTTTCGTATGCGATCTATCATCATCCGTATATTCTATATGCGTCAACCGGTTTTTCCTGCCAAACAGCCGGGTCACGCCGGCGTCAAACAGCACTTCGACGCCATCTTCGCGCAGTGCCGCCAGTTGTTCTGCGTCCAGCGGGGAATCGGCTTTTCGTTCCTGGAACATGACGGTCACCTTTTCGGCCCCTAACTTTCGGCTTTTTTCGGCCGCTTCAATCACCGATGTTCCCCCGCCGGCGAGGACAACATGGCGTCCCAACCCGTCGATACCGGCTTCTTCTCCGTCAAATCGAAGTAAATCGATCAGCAGATACATACCCGGAACAGGGGTTTCGACTGTTTTTCCAGCGCCGCGGGCCAGCCGGCTGTCCCATCCGCCGGTGGCCAAAAACACGGCTTCCACATCCGATTCCAGCAACGAATCAACGGAAAAGTCCTGTCCCAGGGCTTTCCCGGTTTCAGCCCGAACACCCATTTCAAGAATACCGTCAATATCCCAGTCAAGAATATCCATGGGAAGCCGATTGGCGGCGATGGCAGTTCTCAGCAGCCCGCCCAGCTTGTCCGTGGATTCATAAATAGTGGGCTCATGTCCGAGCCGGGCCATAAAAAAGGCCGTGGAGAGCCCTTCCAGGCCACCACCGACAATGGCGACCTTACGGCCCGTATCGGGTGCTTTGTAAGGCAGAATCCGTTTGCCGATTTTTTTTTCGTAGTCCGCCGCAAACCGCTTGAGATAGTTGATGGCCACCGGTTCATCGGACAGCTGGCGCCGGCAGTCATCCTCGCACGGACGCGGACACACCCGGCCAATCACTGTTGGAAACGGGTTGCGCTCTTTGATCACCTGGACAGACCGGTGATAATTTCCAAGTGAAATCTGCCGGATATAATCACAGATATCAATACCTGCCGGGCAGGCACGCTGACAGGGAGTGGTGCAGTCTTCGGTGGTATACTCCCGGATAATCCGCCGGGTGACCGATGACAGGGTGATGATGTGCTTAGGGCAGACCCGTTCGCAGGCACCGCAGCCCGTACATTTCTCTTCATTTACCTTCGGCAGGCCGTCCGGTCCCATACTCAGAGCGCCGAACTGACATACCTTTACACAGCTGCCAAGGCCCAGGCAGCCGATGGAACAGACCTTCATGCCGCCGCTGAGCAGAGCCGCCGCCCGGCAATCGCTTAATCCATCATAAATATATTTTATATCCGCATCTTTAACACCATAGGTGCATCCCGGCCGGGCGATGTCGGGTTCTTTGGCCTCGATACTCATCCCCATGATTGCGGCAATCGCCTCGGCCACATCGGGGCCGGCGGCCACACATGAATTGGGCGGTGATTTTCCGGCCACAATGGCTTCCGCATTGGATCCGCACCCCGGGTATCCGCAGCCCCCGCAATTGGCCCCGGGAAGGGCATCATCCACAGCCAGAATCTGGGGGTCGACATATACGTAAAAAATCTTCGATGCGGCTGCCAGGCCGATACCGACCACCAAACCCATGATTCCCATGATGCTGATGGCGACTACATCCATGTTGTTTCTCCTGTTTTGTGGAAACGAAAAAAAGCATCAACGTATATCGGCTGATTCATATCCTAATTTAAAGCCATTGGCAAGACGTGAAACAACGATTTGCCGGGTACCTCCGGATCTGAATTGACATTTTTTAACAGGATCGATACCGTGTGCCCGTTAAATCTGGATTGATCAGATCGGGTGGGGGGGGGACAATTGCCTGCGAAGTGGTTCCGGGAGCTGACCTGAACAGTTCATATTAAAAAAGAAGAAAGACCATGGCTGATAAAGAAACCGCGTATTACAACGAAGTGAAAGCGACCGCCACCTGGCTTCGCAAAAGGACAGCGATTCAACCCAAAATCGGTTTATTGACCGGCACCGGGCTGCAGGAAGCCATCCGCAGCATGACGCCGCAGTCGGTCTTTGACTACCAGCAAATCCCCCACTTTCCCCTGTCCACCGTCCAGAGTCATCCGGGACGACTCGTGTTTGGAGAGACCGACGGCGTCCCCATCATGGCCATGCAGGGACGGTTTCACCTTTACGAGGGTTACTCGCCGCTTGAAGTCACTTTTCCCGTACGCGTAATGCAATTGATGGGGATCCGATATCTGATCCTGACCAACGCGGCCGGGGGGCTGAACCCCGACTTTATGGCCGGCGACATCATGCTGATTACCGATCATATCAATCTGACCGGCGCCAACCCGCTGGTAGGGCCCAATGAAGACCGCTGGGGGGTTCGATTTCCCGACATGGGGTTTGCGTATGATCCGGATCTGCTCCAGCGCGTTCAGACCGCAGCCGATAATCTGAAGATTTCCGTTCGGTCGGGTGTGTATGCCGGTTTTACGGGCCCCTCGCTGGAAACCCCGGCCGAGATCCGTTTTCTGCGCACAAGCGGCGCCGATGCCATCGGATTTTCCACGGTTCAGGAGGTAATTGCGGCGGTTCATGGAGGTATCCGGGTACTGGGTCTTTCCACCATTACCAATGTTCATGATCCGGCCAACCCGGTACCTGCCAATGTCGACGATATCATCGCCGTGGCCCGGGCCGCTGCTTCAACGGTGGACAAACTGATCTGCGCAGTTACCGCCACCCTTTGACAACTGGATTTAACCACAGGATTTGATAACAGGCCCCGCTTTTCGACAACGCAATCTCCGGTTACCGGTATCTGTCTCAGCGGGCAGGCAGGGGGGCTTCCTTATTTTGAACCGACAATCTCCACGAGGCTGGCCAGGAGAGCATGCGCGTCCGATTCATCCGGGTCCGGCGGAAGGTTATTCAAGATTCCCAGCCCCTCGGTGGATTCGTGAAAGTCTTCCCCAGACAGCGGACTGACCAGGGCCGTATTGATCATGGCATTGACCCCGAGCAGCTGCCGAATCAGCCTGACACCATCCGTATCTTCCAGCGGATCATCAACAACGATCAGGTCCGGAACGCTGTCCGTGGCGGCATTCAATGCATCTGCGCCGGACCGCACCCATGTGAGCCGAATATCCCTTCCGGCCGTTTCCAGCGCATCTCCAAATGCGCGGAACGCATCTTTACGCGGCGTGGCAATTACAATTTTATACATTCATATTCTCCATCGTCCATATTCCCAACCGTCGGGGCTTTGATATCCGCATCACCGAAGCCATCAGCTCCGGCCACAACACGACCCCGGCCCGGCACAGGAACCCGCCCCCGGTTGACGGCCGCAACAGGCCGTATCTCCGGGTCCGGGCATTTTCGAATTCGCCTGTCCGGTCATGGAACTCGTCGCGGACATTAATTTGGTCGTATTGGCGCTGCCGCAGTCCGGGCAGGTCAACTTTGCGTCGCTCTCCACGACGAGGACTTCGCCCTTGACGCCACAATCGTTGCAGGCAATTTCATATATCGGCATGACTTAACCTCCTGATCCGGTTCGTCTCGTTCTTTGCCGCCATGAATTGAAAAAAAGCGACGCCGCCAGTGAAACAGGGCGCCGCTTCGAAAATTCCAGAGATGAAATCAGGCGCCACCGCCACCGCCACAGGTATGTTCCTGGCTGAATTGCGACAGTTCACCCGCCACCAGAGCATTGACCGCCTCGCCGACGGTTCGGCTGGCACCGCCAAAATAGACTTCAATGCCCACCTGATTGAACCCCATTAGCGGGCGCATGCCCATGCCACCGGCGATCAGGGCCTTTACCCCGTTTTCGGATAAATAATTAACCGGCGCCATGCAGCCACCCTGCTGATGGGGCACATTGGGGATCACTTTAACATCCTTGACCTGTGCATCCTCGACGTTGACCAGTGTATACATGTCACAATGCCCGAAATGGGCGCCCAGCGAGGCATCCAGCCCGCCCGGGGTCTCCGAAGGTATGGCAACCAATGCGTTCATTACGTCTCTCCTCTTCTCTATTCTAAATGATTGATGATATTCTTCCAGGCCTGTTGAATGGTTTTCGTCAGGCCGTCTGACTGATATTCAGTAATCACCTGTCCGATGACCATGGCCCGGGTAAAGGCTTCGTCATGGGGAAGCCGGGCAAAAACCGGCAGATCGTTTTCACTGCACCATAATTCAATGCGCCGGGTCTGGTCGAGATTCAGGTCGAATTTATTGATGATCACCCCGGCCGGTGTCCGGAAGTGGCGACATAAACCGATGACCCGCTCCAGGTCATGACTGCCGGAAGGCGTCGGCTCGGTGACGATGACCGCCAGGTCATTGCCACCCAGGGCGCTGATCACCGGACAGCCGATGCCCGGCGGGCCGTCGGCCAAGACCCGGTCCAACCCGAGTTCAGTTGCTTTCTCTTTGGCTTTTTGCCGCAGCAGCGTGACCAGCTTCCCGGAATTTTCCTCGCCCGGCCGCAGCTGGGCATGGACCATCGGGCCGAAGCGCGACTCGGAAAGATACCACTGCCCGCAATTTTTTTCCGGATAATCAATGGCACCTGCCGGGCAAAAGGTCACACAGACTCTGCACCCCTCGCATTTGAGCGGATTCACTTTCGGCGCCCGGCCATTTTCATCAATCGCATCAAACCGGCATCGGTCAACACAATCGAGGCAATTTTCGCACGTATCCGGATTGATGGCGGCTTCGTTGCCGGAGATAAATTCATGCACCCGGGAATGTTCCGGTTTAAGCAACAGGTGCAGGTCAGGTGCATCCACATCCAGATCGCAGATGACATGATTGCCGGCGATATGGGCAAATGCCGCCGTAATCGAGGTTTTTCCGGTACCGCCCTTACCGCTGATGATTAGAATCTCATGCATGGTGGGGCACCTCCGGCGCAGCCGTTTCTCCGGCCATTTTTATCGCTTGACGCGCCAGATCGATAAACTGCTTCCGAAGATCTTCGGACAGATCGGAAATCAGGCGGCCACTGGAATACGCTTCCGCAATGTCCCGGCGATATGGAATCTCGGACAGGATCGGCAGGTTCTGTTCCCTGCAATAATCGTACAACGATTCATCCCCCAGACCCGCCCGGTTCACGACCACGCCCATGGGCTTTCCAATCGGTTTAAAAGACTGATGGGCCAGCTTTAAATCATAAACCCCGAACGGGGTTGGCTCGGTCACCAGAAAAATCACATCACTGTCCATGACCGCATTGACCGCCGGGCAACTCACTCCGGGAGGGCTGTCGATAATGACATCAGCCGGATCTGAAGCGATCATTTCATCGCCCAGTGCCTTGACGTCCCGCATCAGGGGCGGGCTCATGGCTTCACCGATCCGCAGCCGCCCCATCATAAAATCAAAGCCATCGCCTTTCCCCCACGCGATCTCGCCCAGTTCACGCTCATCTGCCAGGACAGCGCCTGCCGGGCAGATATCAAAACACCCGCCGCAACCATGGCACATTTCAGGGAACGTCAGAATAACCTCGCCCATCACGCTGATCGCCTTGAACTGGCACAGCTCGGCGCATTGACCGCAATACGTACATTTTTCCAGATCAATCCGAGGTACTTCTATCATGGATTTGCGACGGCCGGAGATCTCCGGCCCTAAGAATAAGTGGAGATTCGGGGCCTCGACATCCAGATCCATGGCAAGACGCTTTCGCGGCCAGATCGATGTCAGGGCGGCGGAAACCGTTGTTTTACCGGTACCGCCCTTTCCGCTGGCAATGGAGAGTATCATGCGGGATGCCCCGGGCTGTTCGGTTCCTGAGCGGCTTCGACCTGGCCAGTTTTATACCGTTCCACGGCCTCGCGGACTGTCATGTTGTCAAGGTCCTGGCAGACCTTGATTCCAACGGCCTCCAGGGTTTTAAATGCCTTGGGCCCGACATATCCGCTCAATACCACTTTGGCACCGGACCGGCCCACAATTTCCGCGGCCTGAATACCGGCACCCCGGTTCATGGCCTGAGAAACGCCATTATCCAGATAGTCAAACGCCATGGTGTCCGGATCGACGATGATAAACCCGGCGGCCCTGCCAAAACGCGGATCAACCGGTTCATCAAGGGACGGCCCCTCACAACTGACGGCAATTTTTTCCATGATCGGCTCCTTGCTGTTTGAGTCATTTGGCTTTGAGGTTGTTTCTTTTTCCGATTCAATCCGATAGGCCCCCCCTTCGATATGCAGGGCCCATCCATTGGTGATCGCCTGAGCGGTGCTTCTACGTGCATCGGCCAGTATCCGTGAAAAAGTCGGCCGCGATACTTCCATCAACACGGCCGCATCCCGGTGATCCAGCCCCTCTGCATCGGACAATCTGAGCGCCTCCAGGCCTTCAACCGGCAATGTAACACTTTTCAGCTGCCGCATGGGTATCCCGTTGGGTTTATAAAAAGCCGCTACCGGATGACGACGAACGCACCTTAATTTCCTGGGACGGGGCATCACAGGCCTCCTTTATTATGAACACACGTTCATAATAACCCCTTCCAAATGTTTGTCAATATTATTTTCGCAGATTTTTGACAATGCCGGGCGGCAGGGTCCGAAAGATACATGCCCGGATCATTAGCAGGAGAGATGAGAACTTTACAATTGAGCGTTTCGTAAAAAATAAATCACGTCACAACCATTTGATAATACCTTTTTTTACATCATAATTTCGAAATAAATCATGGTGTCACCAGCCATTTTCGACGACCAGGCTCAGGGAAAAATACGGCTGGTTAAAAAGAATACAGGTTATCCTGTATCCACGTCCAATACAAAGTTAATGGTCGCATTCAATTCGGCCAGTGCGATGGGTTTGCCAATGGCGGCCCTGAAGCCATGTTCATGAAAATTCGTCATTACCGAATCGATGGGATTGCCGCTTGATATAATCACTTTCGCACCCGGATCAATTTTCAGTATTTCATGGATGGCATCCCTGCCTCCATGCCATCGGATATCCGGAACATCCGTATCAGAAGCTGTTTTTGTTGCAATACACAGGCAGGCCGATTTCCTTCCTGCCGTGTCAGCTTCTACCGGCGCCAGGCATTCCAACGCACCAGATCGATACAAAATCACAGGAAGCAGTATCGGTTAATCAACCTGGGACTCACGAATTGCCGCATCCTTTTCAACCGCCGCGCTGTCATGGGTCAGGTCAAGCAGCCGCTGGGTCAGATCCGTTGCACGAAAAGATGCATCTTCCGCACTTTCCAGCAGCTTATATGTTTTGCTGTCCCTGGCGACAAGCGTTCGCGCCAGGTTGATCTTACCCAGAATAACCGTGAGGATATTGTTAAAATCATGGGCGATTACGCGGGTTAATATCCCCTGGGTCTCAACCGGCCTGATTTTACGGAATTCAGTCTTTGCCCTTTCTTTCCCGGCAATGGTCTGAAAAACAAGAACGGCTCCAATGATTTTTCTTTTTTTTCCAAAAAGTAGTGACACATGATACGCCACCTTTGCGATACTGCTATTTTTTGTCACCAGGGTTGTATTGTCTGACGAACAGATGACCTGTTTTTCACAAAGCGCCCTTGCAACGGGATTTTCACAGGACTGCCCCATTTCTTCATTTATGACCTTAAAAATATCCGCAATGGACCTGCCCCCGGCTTCCTGCGGATTCCAGCCAGTCAGTTGGCCGGCGATTGCATTCATCGAGGTCACTTTTCCTCTATCATCGGTGGAGATCACCCCTTCCGCGATATTGTTTAAAACGGCTGTAAATCCTTTCCGTTGAAAAACAGATCGTTCTATTTCTTCATTCTGGCATGCAATCTCCTGTTCCAACTGTTTCTTTTCCTGGCGCCATGTCTCTTTTATCCATCCAACAATGAATCCGGCGACACTGCCGAACAGGACAGCAATAATATACCGGGAAAAATCGCTGGAATGCCCGGTACCGGCCAGATTGATGGTGGCAAACAACAGGAATACTAATCCGCATTTTGTATCTGTCATCTTATCATCCGAAACGGCTGGTCAGTTAAATGGAGCGATTGGCATCTCACAAAGCACCCATCTATTGAGCGCTAAGCAACTCAAAAATACTCGACATATCCAGCGGGTATGCACCCCGGGGACGCTTCCTCCGGGCATCTGACGCTTTTTGAAATCCCTATCATCTAAATAGCTTGGCACTTACTTTCCCAGGAAATCCCCCGGATTTAGTAAAATTAGATGCCCTGTTTAAAGATGAAATACCGGCAAAGGTTTCAATGTCCACTATATTTTTGCCTGTTTGCATTGGATATATATATTTAACATACCGAAAAAAACAATCGAATGTCAAAACGAACAAATACTAAGGTATATAAACACCGGTTTCTTGGATAAATTTCCAGAAACGAATCATTGTTACCCACCCGGTTTGAAAATTAATGGACAAAAGTAGTTATATTGATGTTGATTTATCCCCTGAAAATATGTATTAGCCAAATCACAGGTGCAAGTTGCCACCGGTTGGCGTAAAATGTACGGCAATGGATGGCAACAGGTAAAAGGAAAGACGGTGCGAATCCGTCACAAGCCAGTCCTTGCTGTATGCGAAGTCTGCAACGACGAGTGCCATGACAGACAAATGGCGCCCTGTTCTGATAATCAGAACACGTCACTGGGAAACATCCCGGGAAGGCGGCCGGTTGCGGGATAATTCGTAAGTCAGAAAGCCTGCCTGCACATGTGGATTCACCGTCGGTCCACACCCAGAGCAACCACTGGAGTTCTCTGTATTCGGAAAAGCTGGAACCGGTACTACCGGACGACAACCGGGTGTACCCTCTGCCGGATACGGAGACTGATACTTCATCTGTTCGCCACCCCTTTGTATCCCGCAGCATTATTCATCTGTTTTTATAGACCAATGGAGAACCGTTGCCATGGAAATGGAAAAGAACCGTCGGCTGGGGGATACGATTACCCGCCTGATCGCAAAGACTGATTTAAGCCAAAACGAGGCCTATGAAGCGTTTGAGATGATGTTAAAAAACGAAGTGTCCGAAATGCAGCAAGGCGCCTTCCTGGCGGCCCTGACCGCAAAAGGTGAAACCGCTGACGAAGTTGCCGGCGGGTGGCAGGCCGTCTATGATCTCGACACGAATAAAGTGTCTCTCAACGGAATGGCACTGGTCGATAACTGCGGTACGGGAATGGACAGTTTCAAGACCTTTAACATCAGCACGGCCGCATCCCTGGTGGCTGCGGCCGGGGGCGTCAAAATTGCCCGCCACGGCGCCCGGGCCATCACCTCCACCTGCGGGACCGTGGACATGGCCGAATACCTGGGGGTCGATATGGAGTGCCCGGTTGATACGGTCGCCACCAGTATCGAAAAAGCCAATATCGGCCTCTTTAACGGCATGAGTCCGACCGTTCATCCCATGGCGCTGGGCCGCATATTGTCACAGATCTGCTTCGGTTCCCCCCTGAACATTGCCGCTTCCCTGGCCAATCCGGCCCTGCCGACCATCGCCGTCCGCGGGGTCTACGCCCCGGATTTAATTCAACCCGTGGCCAGTGTCATGCAGTCCATCGGGTATACGGATGCGATCGTCCTTTATGGCGCCATCGAAAACAGCCGCGCGGGGATGGATGAGGCGTCGGTCTGTGGTCCGACGACCGGAATCCATTTTTCAAACGGTGAATTCAAAGATTTAGCCCTTACTCCCGAAAGCTGTGGCTTGAAAACCCACAACCCCGCCGGGATCGCCGCTGACCCGGACCGGCATACGGCCGCAATTGAAATGGTCCGCCTGCTTTCGGGAAAAGGGGATGCCGCCCGCAACGATGCCGTCATCTTGAACAGTGCCCTGATCTTTTACGTAAAAAAAATAGTGGCCACCATCCACGACGGCGTAAAAAAAGCCAGAGAACTGCTTTTGTCCGGCAGTGCCCTGGCCCAGCTCGAAAAATGGGTCACCATACAAAACATCGATCCGTCCGCTGGAATAGAAAAACTCGCCACGCTGAAAAAACAAACAGGAGTCAACGGATGATCACGCTTCTCGCCATCAAGAACGGAAAGAGCTATTTTCGTTTCAAGGGCGACCGCTACTATTCATGCGACTTTGCCAAAGCCTCTGTCTTTCCGGTTGATCAGGCAAAAAAGGTAGAAAAATACTGCGCAACCATTCAAAACGACGGCCTGGTAAAGGCGTCTATCGTACAATTAACCATTACCGAAACGCCCTATACAAAGGAGTAGGCCATCAAACTCTCACTGACCCAATGCCGCCAGCTTAAATTTTCCCGATCGTCCAGCATACCTGAAAAAAAGAACGATCATGTCATTCTGACCGTTGCTTATTGCGCCATCTGCCGGACCGATGCCAAGATGTGGAACCAGGGCCATCGGGACCTGGTTCTTCCCCGGGTTCTGGGTCATGAGATTGCCGGCCACGATGAATCCGGCCGGCTTTATACGGTCTGGCCGGGCCAGGCCTGCGGCCAGTGCCGCTACTGCATGGAAGGCCGGGAAAACCTCTGCGAAGAGATGCGCATCATCGGATTTCATTCAGACGGCGGATTTGCCCGGCATATCCTGGTCCCCAGAGACAGCCTGATTCCGGTCAAAGAGCCGATTGAGCCCCGGTTTCTCACCTTTGCCGAACCTGCAGCATGCGTTCTAAACGGCCTGTCACGATTTTCCTGTCAGCCGGACGAACGGGTCATCATTTACGGTGGTGGCGTGGTGGGAATGATCGCCGCCCTGCTCTGCCGGGAACAGGGTCTGCAGGTCACCGTTATTGAACAAAACCAGGAAAAGATCTCCCGGATGAATCCGCTTTGCCGGCAAAACAGGATCGAGTTGTGCAAGGACACGACGGCCGCTGATTTTGACCAGGCCATCAACTGCTGCGCTTCCCATATCGCTTTTTCCCTTTGCATCACCAAATTACGAAAAGGAGGCCGCCTGGTCTATTTCAGCGCCCTTGAGAAAAACGAAGAGATCGAAACCAATCTGCTTAATCTCATCCACTACAAGGAGCTGGAAATTCACGGGGCCTATGGGCCCGGCCGGAAGCATATGAAAGCGGCCATCCCGTTTTGTACGCGCCAGCAGAAGAACCTGTCCCTGCTGATTGAAAAAACCCTGCGGCTGGAAGAGGTTGAACCGGTAATGCCACACGTTTTGTCCGGCAATGCCATGAAATATATTATTGACCTGTCGAAAACCGAAATACCGGCCGATTTTAAACCTTCTCTAAACAAAGGAATTGACATGAAAAAACCGAAAAAAAAACGTTCCCTCTCACCCTTTCTGCTTAACCTGGTGCAGGGTATCCCCCCCCTGTCTGGAACCATCCGGGATCGGGCCCAGAAAAAAGTAGATCTTAAAACCAAGCCCCTGGGCGCCCTGGGAAAAATCGAAGAACTGGCCGTCAGGATGGCCACGATTCAAGGCAGCCTTGACCCGGAAATCCGGCACAAACGACTCTTTGTTTTTGCCGGGGATCACGGCGTGACGGAGGAAGGCGTCTCGGCCTTTCCTGCCGCAGTCACAGTGCAGATGGTGGAGAACTTTCTTGACGGTGGAGCGGCCATCAACACTTTCTGCCGCCAGTACGGCATCGAGCTCTCCGTGGTGGACATGGGCGTAAACGGCGAATTTGACGACCACCCCATGTTAATCAATAAAAAGGTGGCCCGGTCGACGAAAAATTTTGCTATTCAAAAGGCGATGAGTCACGAAGAGGCAATCCTGTCCATCGAAAACGGCGCAAAGGTTTTTCTTGCGAAAAACGATATCGCCGCTTGTGATCTCGCCGGTATGGGTGAAATGGGCATCGGCAACACCACCAGCGCCGCCGCCACTATCTGCGGTGCTTCCGGCCTCTCTCCGGCACAGGTAACCGGCCGGGGAACCGGTGTGGACGACAAAGGCCTCGAACGGAAAATAGAAGTCATTGAAAAAGCGCTGGCCCTGCACCGGCCAGACCGGAAAGACGGCCTCGACCTTTTGACAAAAGTCGGCGGATATGAACTGGGCGGTATCTGCGGTGCCGTACTTGCCGCCGCTTCCCGAAAATGCGGCGTGGTTCTCGACGGTGTTATCTCTACCGCAGCCGGACTCATCGCTTACCTGATCTGTCCTGAGGTAGGTCCATACCTGATCGCCGGGCACAAATCGGTCGAAATCGGACATAAGATCGCTCTGGATATCATGGGGCTTCAGCCGGTGGTTGATCTTAACATGCGTCTGGGAGAAGGAACCGGCGCGGCCATCACCATGAACCTGGTCGATCTTGCCTGCCGCATGATGCGGGAAATGGCGTCTTTTGAAGATGCGGGAGTGGATAGCGGAAAGACGGGATGAAGGAAACGCCCGCTCTTTATTACCCGCATATTTTTCCAGTCTTTCCGCCAAAAAAATCGGTAATCATTGAAGAAGGCGGCAAGTGCTTTATCATCCGCAGTGAATGTAAGGAAGATTGCGGCAAGATGTTTAAGTGGTAAAGGTAGCTACGCCCACCTACAATCCGGGAAACTGTTTTGAGGTCTGATTTTTATCGTCGGTCGTGCCAGATAATTTTTTATCTCTATTAGTACGAAGATTTTGTTGATATTTAACCTTGAAACCGTCAAAGATCAGCTAAACTTGCGACAGTTTGGGGTAGAGAGTAAAAGGGCTCCTTTTGTGTTTTTATACCTGTTTTCAGATATTTCATACCACGCATTGGAGCCCCTTTTCACCTCTAGTCAGCTATTCAGAAGAATTCTGTTATTATCTGCTTATTTCAGGTACGAAACTTGAGATCACATTTTACGCTTTGATCGGTAAGTATCGTGGTCTCCTATGCAAAAATTTTTGGTGCCCCTAACTGTGCATGAATCTCGTTTGCTTCATCGGCGCTGATCCGCAAAGCATTTGCCAGCTCGCCAAGATACTTTGCTTCACTGTTCTTGTCCAGATCGATCGCAGCCAGTGAGATCGCATAGACTTGATGTTCCAATCCGCGGGGCACACTGTTGGCAAATCCCCTTACATCCAGCGGTGCAGCAAACTCCCTACGAATAAAATCGCTCTCATCCCGAGAGATATCGCCAAGCCTGGAAACTATATTCTCCTGTTCTGCCTCGTCAATATTACCGTCAGACTTAGCCGCATTGATCATTGCTTTGATCATTATCTCAGCCTGCATAGAGGCCTCTGCAGGATCAACGCCCCGTGGCAACATGCTGTGGTCATCTACACTTGGCGTGGGGACATTGGGATTGTTGACCTGACCAAATTTTGCCAGCGCACCACCAATCAACCCGGCCAATCCACCACCACCTGTTCCTGCTCCGAGAAGGTCTTCAAGTCCTTTGGCATTGGTTGGCACGGAAGTATTATTACTGCCGCCTAACACTGAGCCAAGCAGATCGCCCAGTCCTCCGCTGCCCATTGCTGATTTTCCACTACCGCCAAGCAGTCCGCCCAGCAAATCACCCAGTCCTCCGCCGGAGGAGCCTTGCCCTGCAGATCCGCCGCCCAATACTGACCCCAGAAGATCCCCCAATGATCCACCGCCCTGTGTCGGCTGCCTCTGGGAACTGCCCAAGGCAGCCCCGACCAGACTTCCAAGAATCCCTCCCCCGCTGGAACTTCCCCTTGAAAGCGCACCGCTGCTTAACAAGCTACCCAGAATTTTGATTGCATCCATCTTTTTATTCTCCTTTTTTTTTCCCGATAAATTATTATACTTTCTTTATCGTTAAATTAACGTGAAATAGCCTGATAAAACATTCCATTTCATATCTCAAAGCCATTATAAAGAAAACTGATTGGTTAAAACCTGCTTTTGGAGAGCGGGCAGGAAAACGTTAAGATTCTATCCGTTTATGCTAATTTTACAACATATCCTGTTGCCCGATTTCCGCTTCCGGTTTACGATATAATTTCATTACTAAAATACGGATACCCGATGACGGTTCCGGAGTCAACTGAAAATGTTTTAAAATTTTGCATATTTGAGACAGAAAAAGAGATGTAACCGCTGGGAATGACGGGCAACGAACGCCTTCGATCCGATAACGCCCGAAGGGGTAACCATCCGTCGACGCTGTCCGGGTAAACATACGCCCCTTGCTTCACCCAACAAAAGCAACCCCTGCGTCCAGATCCACTGCGGCTCAGCACAGCCCGGTGATGTCGCCGATCAGGCGCTGTGCCCAGCGGTAATGGTTCTGCAGGCTGCACACGGAAGCGCGGCTGCGCCGCAGATATGCGAAATCATCACCGCGCCGCATGGCCCCCATGAAAAATCCCGCATAATCGGCAAATTTGCCGATGGCCTGCCCCCCCACGATGAGATTATCTTTCAGGATCAGCCTCAGATAGTCGGGGCCGTTTTCTCTTTCCACAATTTTAAGATCACCCAGCTGACACTGGGTCGACAGGGTGGATTTTCCGAAAGAGACGGCATGCATGCGGCCAAAATGCACGCGCGCAAAGGCGTAGGCACCGGCGTAGCTGACCGGCTCCCCGGCAAGGTTCGCGACAACGACCGCCGCCTGGTCGATGGCGTTGTGCTTGAGCTGGAACATAACGTCTTCGCCGGTGCAGGAATCCACGGTTTCGATGCAGTCGCCGCAGGCGTAGATATCAGCTACATTGGTCTGCAGGTGACGGTCCACGTTGATCCCACGCTCTGTGTCCACACCGGCAGTTGCGGCCATAGATTTGTCAGGCACCACGCCGGTGGCCACCACCACCGCATCGCAGTCGATGCGCCGTTTGTCGGTGACAACGCCGGAAACCGTACCGTTTCCCTCCACGGCGAGCACTTTTTCAGACTTGAGCACCCGCACACCGCTATCGGCAAGCACGGCTTCGAAGCGCTGCGCGGTCTCGCGGTCAAACAGGGCCGGCAACACCCAGTCGAGCAGTTCGATGACCGTCACCTGGAATCCTTTCTTGTGCAGGGCTTCCGCCACTTCGATGCCGATGGCACCGGAGCCGATGACCACCGCCCGCCGACCGTTGTGCTCACGCAACTGTTTTGCGGCGTCAAGCTGCTTGCAGTTGAAAACGCCCGGCAGCCGGATCCCCTCAATGGGCGGGATGAACAGCTGCCCGCCGTGAGCCAGCACCAGTTTGTCGTATGGCACCTCGCGCCCCTGTGCGGTAGTCACCCGCCTGTCCCGGGGATCAATGGCAACAACCCGCTGATCAAGCATCAGGTCGATATCATGGCGCCGATAATCCTGGATGCTTTTTCGAAAAACCGCTTCGTGGGGTACGTCCCCCCCGATGAAATAGGGCAGCGCACAGGGATCGTACTCCGGCACCTTCTCGGCGGAAAGTATACAGATCTCATGGTCCCTGCTACGGGCCCGCATTCCGAAAGCGACACAATTTCCCGCAATTCCGTTTCCGACAACCACAATTTTCATTACAAGTGCCCCTTTTTATGCGCCCTGACGCGGGGTGCGCCGTAAAGTACCGAGCGAACCCTGCCGGCCTGCGCCCTGGCGGACTGCAAGCTGCAGCGATCGCCGTCATCGATCCAGAGTGCACCATCGACGCGGCAGGCCACCACGCACCAGGGTCCATCTTCCTGGTCCATGCACAGGTCACACGTCATCGTCTGGCCCGTAAACGGATTTACAGCCGGACTCGCCACCGGACAGATATAAACACACGCCCGGCAGCCGATGCAACGGTTCGTATTGGTGACCACAGACCCGTTAACCTCCCGCACCCGGGCATTGACCGGGCACACCTTGATGCATGGGGCATCTTCACAGGCCATGCAGACGACCGGTACATTATACGCGGGGTTTTCAAAGCGATGAATACGGATGCGGGCGAGCTCCGGTCGACAGCTGCCATGGTGCGCCATAGCGCACGCGATTTCACATCGATGACATGCCGTGCATTTCTGGGGATCAGTGACTATCCACTTCGTCATAATTTCAGTCCTTCGGCCAGTCTCAGGAATATGCCTGGAACATTATCTCCGTTGCCGCATGATTCATTATAATGAACTATCAGTTGACCCTTGGCACCCGCTCTATTGGCAACCGGCGGGGTCGGACATCCTGGCATCTTCTGCTGCAGGGAATCGTGTAATCATTTATAATATAATAATAATTACGTTATTTAAATGAGCCGGCGGATCAATTACATATTCTACAGCATATCAAAATATCCGAGATATACAAGCTTTTTTTTAACATACGGCATCAATACCCGGAGAATAGTTCGTTATACTGAACGATTAGCAGGCTGCGCTGCAACTCATCTGATCATACGAACCAGAGACCCGTCATGCCGACAATTCTCAATCCCGATTGATAAGAACTTGTTATAAAGAGAAAATCAACCACCCCCTCCCCGGTTAAGCACATCAATTTTCCGAACAAGACGCGCACAAAGCCGTATTTAATAAATTCCGTCACGGATTCAAAATTATTATCGTATTGCAGTATCATTCAGCGAATGTTAATCATCTGCGTGGATACAATGGCTGATGAGGATGAAAAACCGACGGCAAGCGCCCTGGAATACGTAGAGACCTCTTCCATGGGTTTATAGTTGAGACCCTTGTTTCAGGTATCTTCGAGGGTTGCAGTTGCCGGCTGAGCTGTAAACAGATTGTGCGAAAAATTCAGCCGCCGAAGGCGGCAATGGTGAGTCTGTTTCTTTCAGGATTTATTAATCACCTCTCTTCGTTGCACCTCAGGCCGGAAAGCGATTTTTTCTCCTCCAGCCCCCGGCGACAGACTGCATGTATCCACTGCGTTTCAACTCAAAAGGGATCACTAAAAATGGCAGCAATCAACATCAACAGAATGGAAAGATTAATTCAAAGCTTCCTTTTGTAAATCCCCTTACATTCCATAACGATCGTGCCCGGCAGAATACCCTGTTGGCGTGTTTCCCGGAAGTGGGCGACATCCGGGGCACCAGAAAAATGCCGGCCATGCCGTAACGGCAATGGGGTAAAACGGATATATACGTATCCCGGTTAAAGTATTTTTGTTAGTTTCCTCAAACGACTGATGGTTTTGACGAGCAGGACGGTACATGCGGCTCTGCGTGATACATTGAAAGGCATCGAGGCTTCAAAATTTTTTGTGTACCTCGTGCCCAGAATCAGCACATCGAACTCCGGCGACATGCGAACAATATCCTCTTCGTTATTTTCACTTATTTTCAGCCGCACCTCGTACAGCGCAGTCGATTTCAAAGTCATCAGGCCCGCCAGAATAATCTTATCCAGTTTTGACTTCTGCTTTTTGGTATAGCCGGGCGGCAGAAAACCGAATATAATTATTTTCCCCCCCCGCCTTTCGGCAACCGCCGCGGCACACATCAGCATGAGATTCAGGTTTCTCAACCTGTTGAGATAAATTCCGACTTTTTCAATTTTAATCGGTTCGATGCTCATTTTCAGGTTCAGAATAACGACATCTGTCGAAGAAGACTTTAATATTTTGCCAAGTATCCTCGGTTTGCCGTTTCCCTGCAGTTTGGGAAAGCCCATTACAACAAGATCGCATTTTTCTTCTTCGGCGACATCAATAATGCCCCGCGCGACATCACGGGATGCCCTTAGTATCGGTCTTATTCTGGTGTTTTCAGATCGGGCCAGTTCAACACTTCGTTTAATAACATCCAGGGTTTCACCGGCTTCCGAAAGGGCCTCGTAGAAATCGGTTTTTTCCGGAACATTCTTAATAGCCGCCACCACGATTTCCCCACCCATTTTCGACAGCAGTGTTCTGGTAAACGTCAGCAGCGCTTTCTGGGTTTTCGGGTTGGCCATGGGAATCAAGATTCTGTTGCGTGTAAAGACCGAAAAATGTTGCTTTCTCTCCTCCAGGACAATGGTCACCCCCTCTCTTCCCGTTTTCTCTCTTTTGCGGGAATAGAAGAAATAGACGGCGAAACCGGCCAGTGCCAGCTGCTGCCCGAATGCCAGCGATACGATGTCGAGGGTGAGCAGGAGGCAAAGGTTGATAACAAGGGTTATCTCGGGAAGATAAATTTTCCAGCGGGCCTCCGGTCTGCTGGCAGGGTTCTTCTGATAAATCTTGCGCATGGCCAGCGAAACCGGCAGCAGTGAGACAAGCAGGCTGAAGTTGGCCGCCTTGGCGATGAACTCCAGATCGGATAATAATAAGATAAGACTGACCAGTCCGGCACCCAACAGCAGCGCAGATCTGGGCTGCCTGGTTTTTTCGTCCAGTGTGCCAAGGTAATCCGGAAAAAACCGGTCTTTTCCCATGGCATAGGTCTGCCGGCTCTGCGAAATCAGTGTGCTGCTGAGCGCCCCCAGGGATGCCAGAATACCGCCTATCGAAATGACAATCCATCCCCGGCCACCGAAGCTTTTGTTGGCGAGCAGCACCAGCGGTGCATCGCTCTGGGCCAGCTCTTTCCAGGGCACCGACATAACGGCTGCTACCGCAATCAGTACGTAAATGGCCATGCTGATCAGCATGGATAATACCATGGCCTGGGGGACGGTTTTTTCCGGGTTGATGATTTCATCCGCATTGTTGGCAATCAGCTGATACCCGAAAAATGAAATATAAATGAGGGAAACGGCGGCGATGGTGCCATGAAGTCCGTAAGGGAAGGCGGGTGTGGCCATTTTTGGATTCAGGCTGAAAAGAGAAACGGCAATCAGCAACAGCAGGATGGCCACATTTCCCCAGACGATCCACCCCTGTATGTTGAAACGGTTATTTCCTGAAGATTTGATGTTCAGAAAAGCAATCAGCACCGTAATGGCAATGGCGAGAGCCCGGGCAACATAGGGAGGATATTGGGCACCGGTCAACGAGATAGCGTATTGTGCAAAACCAATGGCATACAGGCCGCTGGCAAAAAGGCTTCCCAGGGCCAGGAACCATCCAGTGGTAAAACCGCCGATACTGCCCAGTACATCATAAGCATAGGTGTATCCGCCGCCCGAACGGGGAATGATGCGGCCCAACTCAGCATACATCAGCGTAGTGGCAAAAGCCAGCAGTCCGCACAGCAGATAAGAATAAATGACCGAAGGGCCGGCAACCTTGGCGGCGGCTCCGATGAGGACGTAAATTCCGGCCCCCATCAATGCGCCGACACCGGTGGTGGTGGCACCAAACAGAGTAATGGTGCGCCTGAATTGAGCGCGTTTTATTTTTTTTTCAAATATGGACTGAATGTCTTCCGGCATCGTGCGGTTCTTTCACACAAGGACAACGTGTGATCTGGATGTTAGTAAGAACTTGCTTTTTATAAACAAATCAACTTGTGTGCCGATAAGGGATAAGCGACAACTTGTTGTACTTCTACGCATGTAAAAAATTTCCCGGTCAACTTCACTCCGGTCAACTTCACCCGGTATAGGGTTTTGTACCCGGTACAAAGACGATTGTCAAGTAGATATTTAAGTATAAATTCTTTTAAATTCGATGCGTTACAGTGCATATCGTCTCTATGCCCGAACAGTTATTTTGAAAAAAAATTTGCCTCCGAAAGTTATTCGGTATCGATTTTCCGATCTTTGATACTGAGCATCGAGGATTCATCAGATGCGGTGCTGGTATCAAAAGGGCGGCGCCTGGGTCCGCGGCCGATGTTTGTAATTGACCTTTCAAAGGCCTATGTGCTTGTAAACTCACGGTATAACATCCTCCCCATGAATAAACGACGTCATCTGCTTTTCAGAGGCGTACTTTGACTTTGGACAGGCTAAAAGCGCAACCTCGTAAAAATTTCCGCTCGATTTGAATCGATTTTCATATGATTCCTCGAATCCTCGGCCCCTTGCCCCCCGATCCCTTATTTTTTGGCATTTTTTGGGTCATGATTATAGCATTGCGGTATCATTCAGCAAATGTTAGTCATTGTACATCGATACAAAGGATAGCGAGGATGCGAACCGATGAGTAACACCGACTGTTTTGACGTGCCACCAAATCCATTGCCGGAGGATAAACGGACCCGGGACCCGTATCTGGTGCCCAATGGCCAGGATACCGGAAAAATAAATTTTTCCCTTCGAAAGGCGATGATTTCCGATGTCAGAGACATTCTTGACCTGGTCAACGGGTTTGCCAACCAGAACCTGATGCTTGCCAGGGGGCCGCAGTATATTTTTGAAAATATCCGGGATTTTGTCGTTGCCGTGACGGACGAACTGCCTGCCGATCCAACGGGTTCCCCGGAGAATCGCGCCGGCCGGATCATTGCCTGTGCCAGTCTGCATGTACTCTGGGAAGATGTGGCCGAAATCCGGTCCACGGCAATACACCCGGATTGCCAGAATATGGGGCTGGGCAAAAAACTGATCGAATCACTAAAAACCGACGGTAAACGGCTTGGGATTCATACATTGTTTACCTTTACCCTGGCTGAGGAGTTTTTTGCAGCCCTGGGGTTTGTGCGCCAGAAAAGAGACCGTCTTCCGTCCAAAGTCTGGGGGGAGTGCAGCCGGTGCCCCAAGTTTTTTAAATGCGACGAAGTGGGTATGATCCTTGAGATATAGTACCGGTTAAGCAACAATCGTATCGGGGTGGAATCGTATGAACACACGAATGCTGATTAAAATCGGCGGCCGGGCCTTTGAAGAAGAAAACGGATTTCACGAGCTGGCCAAAGCCATTAAAGCCCATCGCCATACCGACGTGATGATCGTCCACGGAGGGGGCAGCGAAATATCGGCGGCATTGAAAAATGCCGGCCGGAAGACGGAATTTATCGACGGCATCCGTGTGACGCAGGCGGCCGATATCAAAATCGTGGAAGCGGTATTGTCGGAAACCGTCAACCACCGGATTGCCGCCCAACTGGAATCGTCCGGCCTTCATTGCCGGCGGATGTCCGGCCGCACCGATGGCTTATTCATCGTCCGGCCATTGAAACGGAACGGCCGGGATTATGGGTATGTGGGTCAAATCCACTATGTAAACGCGGCAGTAGTAGTGGATGCGCTCGAAAAGCAGCAGGTTCCGGTGATCAGCCCGATATCGGCCGATGAAGACGGCCACAGCTACAACGTCAATGCTGACAGCGCCGCGTCGGCCCTGGCCGTGGCAACCCAATGTACGGATCTGGTGTATCTCACCGATGTGCCCGGTGTCTGCGTGGGAAAAGAAACCCGGAAACGCCTCTCTGTTCGAGAAGCCGGTCGCCTGATTGCCGATGGCACCATCAAGGGAGGCATGGTAGCCAAAATGGAATCCGCCTTTGAAGCCATTGCCGGCGGGGTTTCACGCGTCCATGTCACCTGTTGGGAAGGGCCGGAAACATTTAGCCGCTTATTGAATCAGTCGTCGGACACGGCCACGATTATTGAAAACTAATGGCCACCGCCCATTGAGCATGGAAAGGTATTTAATGGCAGACAGCCAAAGGGCCTGCGTGAGGAGGATAAAATGAGAAGAGGATGGCTGATCCGCTGGTTAATCCTGACCGTCTCCATCCTGGTAACCGCCTATTTAATCGATGGCATCCATGTCTCGGGATTTTTCTCGGCGTTGTTCGCCGCAGTTATCCTTGGGTTTTTAAACGCGTTCTTTAGACCGATCCTGTTGATTCTAACGCTTCCCATCAATGTTTTAAGCTTGGGGTTATTTACATTTATTATCAACGCCCTGCTCTTAACAATGGTATCCGTCCTGTTGCCGGGCTTTGATGTTTTTGGCTTCTGGCCGGCTGTTTTCGGCTCGCTATTGATCAGCCTGGTCAGCTGGCTGCTGACTTCTTTCGTGAATAAACGCGGCGAAGTTGAATATATCGACCTGCAGCAGGTAGACCGGGATCGATGGCAGAAATAATTTTACAGATTTTTTCAAATCAGAATTCAAAAGGCCAGGCGGTTGGAGAATGCTGATTTATCTGGATTCTTCTGATGTTTCATTCGCCTCCTGGCCCTTCGTCTCTTTTTCTACTTTACTGCCACCACCGGACACGCTGCCTTTAAAATGATAAACTGGGCATTGGATCCGAGAAGCAGTTTTCCGACCCGGGACCGACGCCTGACGCCGATAAAGATCTCAGTAATGTCATTTTCCGCGGCAAATTCCAGCAAACTTTCACCCGGGGTATGCGCGCTGACTTTTGTGTGCACTTCACACGACACCTTCTTCGCTTTTACAGTTCTTTCCAGCGACGCCATCCGGGTTTCCACCCGCTGAATATCCTCTCTGCTCAAATCGCGGTTTTGAATAAGCGACTGGACAATATGGACTTTCGCTTTGAAGGCTTCAGCATGTTCAAGGGCCACCTGTAATGCTGCCTTGGACGCTTCCGACTGATCATACCCAACCAGAATTTTCATTGCACGTTCCTCCTCTTAATACAAAGTAAATTAAGTTATCAATCCTCTATTTGATCCGACATCCGACTGACAATGGAATCGAGAAACAGCATTCCTTCCGCGCTCAATGCCAGCCGGCTCTTATTTTCGTTAAATAAGCCACGACCCCGCAGCTCATCTACAGCATCCCCGAACAGGTGGTTAAAATCAACCCCAAACCGTGCTTCAAAATCATTTTTCCCTATCCCGGCCGAGGTACGTAATCCCAGGCAGATCGCTTCGAGCATATGCTGGGATCTTGTCAGTCTTTCCTTTCCGGCCACGGGCAGGTTGCCACCGGAAATTGATTTGATGTATTGATCCAGATCGCGATGATTCCACGAACGCGTCGCGCCATTAAAAGAATGGGCACCCGGGCCGAGCCCTGTATATGATACACCGTTCCAGTATTTGACATTATGCCGGGAATGGCGGCCGGGCCGGGAAAAATTGGAAATCTCGTATTGCGGGTATCCCCGGCGGGCCAGTTCGGATACGACCCTCTTGTACATAGCGGCCGTCCGGGTATCCGGCAGGGGATGCAGTTGACCGGCCCTGCGCTGGAGGTCAAACCGGGTGCCGGGTTCAAAGGAAAGCATGTAGCACGAGAGATGATCGATTTCAAACCGGGCCGCCCGTTCCAGGTCGGCCTGCCAGTCGGCCATGGATTGACCGGGAATACCGTAAATGAGATCGAGCCCCACGTAGTCAAAACCGGCACGAATTGCCTGCTGAAGTACATCAGCCGCTGCTTCGGCCGCGTGGATTCGTCCCAGGGTTTTTAATATCCGGTCGTTGAATGACTGCACCCCCACATTTAAACGCGTCACACCGGCCTGCCGGTAGGCATCCAGTGAACGGCCGGTAACAGTACCGGGATTGACTTCCAGGGTAATTTCGGCAGCGGGAGAAATCTCAAACATGGATCTGGCAGCCGCCAGAATCCTTTCAATTTCCGGGCCGGAAAAGATGGAAGGCGTGCCGCCGCCCAGGTAAACCGTATCAAACGGGCAGTCGATACGAGAGGCTAAAAGTTCCATCTCCCCGATCAAGGCATGGGTATAGGCGTCTTTCCGGGATAAATCGGTGATGGAATAAAAATCGCAATACGGACATTTTTTCAAACAGAAGGGAAAATGGAGATACAACCCGGCAGGGGATTCTACCTGCTGCGTGGGGTCGACCGCCGAACAAGAAGGGTAAGAGGCCAATCGTCTTTCTTCTATCCTGATTCTGGTTATACCGTTGCGCGTCGATTTTCGTTTTACGGCACGATCAGTTTCTGGCCGCCTCGCCGAGGGCCAGACCGAAATCAAATGCCTGATAATTCAAATCAAGAAATCCGGACGGAATTCGATTTTTTAAGACTTTGCGTACGGATTCGGCTTTAATCAGTTCAATCAGCGGTATCAGGGCGCCGAGCATGCAGATATTGAAAACAATCGGTTTTCCGATCTTATCCATGACGGTTTCAAACATGGGCAGTTCTTTCTGCACGGCATTGGCCTTGGACTCCACCTTCACAAACCGGGGGTCGGTGATCAGCATTCCTCCGGGCCGGACAATGGAAAAAAATTTGTTATATGCCTGCTGGGTCAGACAAACGAGAACATTGGGCTGATATACTTTGGGAAAATTAATCGGCTCACTGGAAATAATGACATCGGACCGGGTGGCCCCTCCCCGGGCTTCCGGGCCGTAGGCCTGGGATTGGACGGCATGGAGATTTTCATGGAGCACCGCCGTTTCGGCCAGAATAATGGCAGCAGTAATCACGCCCTGACCCCCTGATCCGGATAAAACGAGTCGACACCGTTTCATACGTATTTTCCTTTCTTATTCGGCTTTCATGATGCGTTCAGCATCTTACGAAGCACATACGGCAAAATACCACCGTGGTTATAATAAGCCACTTCCACCTCGGTGTCCAGCCGAACGATCACTTCAAAGGTCATTATAGTGCCATCTTGCCGGGTTACATCCACATTCAATGTTTTTCTGGGTGCCAGGTCCTTGAGGCCGGAAATGGAAAATGTTTCGGTACCATTGAGCCCGTGATCTTCATACCCTTTATCTTCTTTAAACACCAGAGGCAACACGCCCATCCCCACCAGGTTACTGCGGTGAATCCGTTCAAACGACCTTGCAATCACGGCCCGAACGCCCAGCAGCAGCGTCCCCTTGGCAGCCCAGTCCCGAGAAGAGCCCGTCCCGTATTCCTTTCCGCCCAGTACGACCAGGGGGACATTCTCTGCCTGATAGGCGATGGCCGCATCGTAAATCGGCATTTCCCTGTTTTCGGGAAATTTTATGGTGAAACCGCCTTCCCTGCCCTGGCAAAGTTGATTTTTAATCCGGATATTTCCGAAGGTTCCCCGCATCATCACTTCATGATTTCCCCGCCGGGCACCGTAAGAATTAAATGCGGCCCGGGTCAGCCCCTGTTCCGTAAGATAGCGCCCGGCAGGATAGTCTTCGGCAATGGCGCCGGCCGGTGAAATATGATCCGTGGTCACACTGTCGCCCAGGGTCAGCAGTACCCGTGCGTCAGCAATATCTTCCGGCGCAGGCGCTTCAAGCGTAAACGCGTCGAAGTAGGGAGGTGATTTAATATAAGAAGACGCCGGATCCCAGGCGAAAGTCGTTCCCTCGGCCATGGGCAGATCCCGCCAGTATTCGTCACCCTCAAAAATCCGCCCATATTCAGTGGCGTAAAATTCCTTTTTAACACGGGTTTGAACCAGATCCTGAATGGCATCATCGGCCGGCCAGATATCGTCTAAATAAACGGGCCCGCCATTGGGGTCGATTCCCACCGGTTCGACGGAAAAATCGACATCGATCCGGCCGGCCAGGGCATAGGCCACCACCAGCATGGGAGACGCCAGAAAATTGGACTGGATATGCTGATGAATCCGGGCCTCAAAATTACGATTGCCGGACAGGACCGCAGCCACGTTCAGCTGGTGGGCTTTAACGGCCTGCTCGATTGCCGGCGGCAGCGGCCCGCTGTTGCCGATACAGGTGGTGCACCCGAAGCCGACAGTGTGAAATCCCAACGCCTCCAGATACGGTGTCAGACCGGCCGCGTTGAGATAATCGCTGACCACCTTGGATCCCGGCGCCAGCGAGGTCTTGACCTGTGCCGGGACGGTCAGCCCCCTTTTCACGGCGTTTTTCGCCAGGAGCCCGGCACCGAGCAGTACAGACGGGTTGGAAGTGTTGGTGCACGATGTAATGGCGGCAATAACGATACTGCCATGCCCGATCTTTATCTGCCGTCCGTTTAAATCGATTTCCACCACCGGATCGCTGACCGGAACGATCCGCGGACGCTTTTCCGGCGGGGTGCCGGTTGCGGCCGGGGCGTCTTTTCCCAGGATCCGCGCAATTGTTTTTTTAACGTCCGTCAGTTCTATCCGGTCCTGGGGCCGGGCCGGGCCGGCAATGGCCGGCTTTACCGTGGCCAGATCCAGGTCGAGGGCCTCGGTATATTCTGGTGTCCGGGTACCGTCATCAAACAGCCCCAGCGCCCGGGTGCAGGCCTCAACCACCTCGGCCTGCTTTTCCCGGTTGGTGAGTTTCAGGTAGGAAAGGGTCTGTCCGTCCACCGGAAAGAACCCCATGGTCGCCCCATATTCGGGGGACATATTGGCGATCGTGGCCCGATCCGGAATGGTCAGATTTTTTAATCCGGGACCGAAAAATTCGACGAATTTTTCCACCACTTTATGCGCCCGCAGCATTTCGGTGATACGAAGCACCATATCGGTGGCCGTAACGCCTGGCGACAGCGCCCCGGACAGGCGAACCCCGATCACTTCGGGAATCGACATATAGTAGGGCTGGCCCAGCATTACCGCCTCGGCCTCAATGCCCCCCACGCCCCAGCCCATGACGCCGATACCGTTAATCATGGTCGTATGGGAATCGGTCCCCACCAGGGTATCCGGGTAGGCCACGGTCCGGCCGTCTGTTTCGGCCGTTACAATAGTCTTTCCCAGATATTCCAGGTTGACCTGGTGACAAATCCCGGACCGGGGCGGTACCACGCTGAAATTGTCAAAAGACTTCTGCGCCCATTTGAGCAGGCCGTACCGCTCGGTGTTTCGCTCGTATTCCCTGTCGACATTAAGGCGCTGGGAATCAACCGTGCCGAAATAATCGACCTGCACGCTGTGGTCCACGATCAGGTCGACCGGGACCAGCGGATTGATCCGGCCCGGATCGCCCCCCATGACCGCCATGGCATCACGCATGGCCGCCAGATCCACCACGGCCGGGACCCCGGTAAAATCCTGCATGAGAACCCGGGCGGGATGGTAGGGAATTTCAAGGGGAAAATCGTATCGTTTTTTCCATCCGGCGATATTCAGCAGGTCTTCTTTTTTGACGATGTCGCCATCCAGGTGCCGGAGGAGATTTTCCACCAGAATCTTGATAGAAAAAGGCAGCCGGTCGATCCCGGTCACCCCTTTTTTCTTTAATTGCTGAATATCGTACAGCGCATACGGTTTACCGGAGATATCGATTTCGCGGATAAATTCTTCTTTTTTCATAGCATCTTATTTCCGTTTTTTCGGTTGGCTGATCGCAGGGACGTGCCGCAAATTCACAGGTTTTTCGTAAGGGCGTGCGCAAATTCCGAACACTTCACTTCCCGGGCCCCTTCCATCTGGCGGGCCAGATCGTAGGTGACCGTTTTCTGTGCCACGGTTTTTTCCACACTATTGCGAATCCGGTTCGCCGCCTCCCCCCACCCGATGTGATCGAGCAGCATGGCCCCGGACAGGATTAGCGATCCGGGATTGACTTTGTCCTGGCCGGCATATTTCGGCGCGGTGCCGTGTGTGGCTTCAAAAAGCGCGCATTCACTGCCGATATTGGCGCCGGGAGCCAGTCCGAGCCCGCCAACGGTGGCCGCCAGGGCATCGGATATATAGTCTCCATTCAGGTTGGGCGTGGCCAGCACGTCGTATTCGGCGGGACGCAGCAGAATCTGCTGAAACATGGCATCGGCAATACGGTCTTTAATCACGACCCGTCCGTCAGGCGTCTTTCCGTCATATTTTTCCCACAGATCGGCTTCCGTAATTACCTGGTCACCGAAGGTGTCCGCGGCCACTTCATAGCCCCACCGCCGGAAGGCCCCTTCGGTAAACTTCATGATATTGCCCTTGTGCACCAGGGTAACACTTTTCCTGCCATGACCAATAGCGTATTCCAGCGCCATTTTTACCAGCCGCCGGCTGCCGGTCCGGCTCATGGGTTTAATGCCGATGCCCGAATCCGACCGTATTTTTTTACCGGTTTTTGTTTGAACCATCTCAATCAATTTATCGGCAAATTCCGATCCGGCTTCCCACTCAAGGCCGGCATAAACGTCCTCGGTATTCTCCCTGAAAACGATCATATCCACCCGTTCGGGATGCTTCATCGGGCCGGGAATACCGGGGATATATTTCACCGGCCGGATACAGGCATACAGGTCAAGGATCTGACGCAAGGCCACGTTAACACTTCGAATGCCCTTGCCCACCGGCGTGGTCAGCGGCCCCTTGATCGCCACCTTGTGAGATCGTATGGCAGCGACGGTGTCGTCGGGGAGCCATTCGCCGGTCCGGTTAAATGCCTTTTCCCCGGCCAGGATCTCCACCCATTCAATGGACCGGTCGTTTCCGTAAGCCTTTTTGACGGCCGCATCAAGAACGATCTTTGCAGCCTGCGAAATATCGGGGCCGATGCCATCTCCTTCAATAAACGGGATCTTCAGCCTGTCCGGTACGATCAGTTTTCCATCTTCCGTGATATCAATCTGTTTATGGGGCATCCTGGTTTCCTCTTTTTGTTTGGTATCCACGCGTTCAGGTTCTTTACAGAATCATATCTAAATTTTTCATAAAGGTAAATGCGCCTGATACTTTGACAACCCGTTCGGGCTGACATATAGGATCTTCCAAGTGGCCTTTAAAACTTTTTTAACAACGTGCGCCGTTGCGTTTGAAAGGATGAGACGCCCCTTTGCGAAAAATATTAATCATTATCATTGTCCTTGCCGGCCTGGGATTGGCGGCCGGTGCACTGCTTATGGCCGACATGAAACAGTATGCGAAAACCCCGGTCCATCCGCAGGCGGTTAGCGCAAAACCGGTGATTTTTTCCATCTCCCCGGGAGACAGTTTTCGCACGGTTACCCGTCGTCTTGAAGACGCCGGACTCATTTGTTCGCCATTCAGATTCCGGTTGCTGGCCCGCTATAATGGACAGGACAAGCAGATCAAGACCGGTGAATACCGTCTTACGCCCGGCCAGTCGCCCGCAGAAATACTGGCCACGCTCGTTGATGGAAAAATTATCCTTTACCGCCTGACCATCCCCGAGGGGTACACCCTCAGGCAGATCGCCCATTCGGTTGCGGCGGCAGGCCTGGCCAGTGCGGATGATTTTCTGCGCGCCGCCAACGATCCCGAATTAATCGGTTCCCTGGCCATTGACGCCCCTTCTCTTGAAGGCTACCTGTTTCCCGATACCTACTATTTCCCCCGAACGGTAACACCATCTGCGATTATCCGTACCATGGTGCGCCGGCTCAACGCCGTATTCACGCCGGCATGGAAAACGGCGGCAAAGGAAAAGGGGTTGACCGTCCATCAGGTCCTGACGCTGGCATCCATCATTGAAAAAGAGACCGGCGATCCGGGTGAACGGGCATTGATTTCATCGGTCTTTCATAATCGGCTGAAAAAAGGAATGCGTCTGGAAAGCGACCCCACCGTCATTTATGGGATCTCCGGCTTTGACGGCAACCTGACCCGTCGGCACCTGCGAACGCCGGGCCCGTACAATACGTATCTGAATACCGGCCTGCCGCCCGGCCCCATTGCCAGTCCGGGTGCCGCGGCAATCAAAGCCGTCCTCTTCCCTGAAAAGACTCCGTACCTCTTTTTTGTCGCCAGAAAAGACGGGACGCACCAGTTCTCCACCCATTATGCCGCGCATCAGCGGGCTGTACGGAAATACCAGTTGAACCGGCAGTGAGATCGGCAGGGCCGATCACATGGCCGACGCCATGGGGCGGCTGGGCAGGTCCCACAGGGTTATTCGGATCGACACATCGACTATTTTACCGTCTGTTTTTCTTTTTCTTTTTCTTTTTCTTTTTTCGCGATTTTTTCTTCTTTTTCCGGCGGACCTTCCGCTTCCGCAGCTTTTCCCTGACCTCTTCCTGATATTTTTTAAGAAGGCCCAGGGCCACATAATAAACGATAATGGCCAGCGGAACGCCCACAATAACGCCACCCAGGGTGAGCGTGTACAGAATAGCCGGTGTTTTAAGTAAAAAGGCATAGGTGGTTTTGAGGCTGAGTGAATGGGGAATATGCTCCGCCAGCTTAATGCCGGTAATCCTGGCCCCGGCAAACCAGGTCGCGCTGTACAATGCCGGCATGGTGACCGGATTGTTGAACCAGACTCCGGCAAGGGCGGCCATCTTGTTCCACTTGAAAACGGCGGCCAGAAACACGGCCAGGGCCATATGCACCCCGAAAAAGGGAGACGAGGCAACAAACACCCCCACCGCCAGCCCCGCTGCGATTTCGTGGGGATTCCCGCGAATTTTTAAGAATCGACGGTACGCCTGGCGAAGCGTGCCCCCGCCGCTTTTTTTGTCTTCAGTTCTATTCTGATTCATTATGAAAACAGATGTCCGGGCCGCTTTGTCATCCGTTCACATCTATTTGATTCAACAGATGAACTATCCGGTCATGGGCTGCAAGCCCCGTTAACCATCTTTCGGGGATCTTATCCATTCCATGATATGCCCCGAGGACCATTCCGGTAATCATTCCCCGGGCTGCCGAATCGCCGCCGGCCATAATATTTTCAATCATCGCCTGCTCAAAATCGTCCTGGTATCTGGCTATTAAATGGACCGTGGCGGGAAACGCCGCCTGAACCTCGCACATCTGGCCGAATTCCTCGATCGCCGTTCTTGAATCGACGCCGACTGAATCCAGCCCCCGCCCGACCCATTCACTGAACGGCGCCCGGTTAAAATGCGATCCCATCACCTCTTCAAGGGCCGTACGCGGTGATTCTCCATCCAGCACCGCCAGAGACGTCCGTGCAAAAAATTCTGCAACGGCCACAATTTCCGGGCCATTGTGGGTCATCCGGGTCTGGTTTTGAACGGCCTCAATGAGTTTACCAGGCGCATCCTGATACAAATAGATCAGCGGCGCCATGCGTGCAGGCCCGCCCAGATCATCCGACTCCGACCCGGCGGAACCGGCATCCCTGCCGGCTTTGAAATTTTCCAGGGTGGTTTTGGTTGCCTGGTCCATATAGCCGCTGTACGTTTTTATAAAGGTACGCCAGCTGTCGGCAAACCGACCGGAATCAAAGCCGCCGCCGGAAGCAATTGTTTCAAGGAGCAACAGGGCCTGATCACCGTATTGGGTGAATTCTCCCCTGTTTTTTCCCCGGTGAAAAGATGCCAGTTCCGGGGCCATCATACCGGTCACCCGCCCATATTTTTTATCAATCACATGGGTATTGTATATCCAGTGAACCCCAAGGGCCAGTGCATCCCCGATAAATGAAGCCAGTACCATGGATTTAGCATTATCGTTCATATTACCTCCCTGTCGAACTGACCCGCCGGTAAGCTCCCCAACGAGCCCGTACGCCATCGGCCCGCACGTTTCATTAATGGCAACGGGGCCGGAAAGCCGCTTTTGCCCCCACCATTTTCTATATACCCATAATTTAGGGGCCCACCCGTTAAAGTCAAGAATTTCACCCCCCGCCGCATATCGCTATTCCCCTGGTGTCGGCTGAATCCAGCGGTTGGTGGACCCATTGTAAAACCATTTGTCCGGAAATCCCTGTCGGCGGTTAAAAACCGGGTTGTCTGCCCAGGCGGTCAGCTGATTGTAGGCCTCATGAATCTGCCGAAAAGACCGGGTGCTGCCCCCCCGATCCGGGTGCGCAATCATCGCCTGGCGCCGGAAAGCCGATTTAATTTTTAACAACACGTCCGGCGAAACCAGATCCTCCCGCGTTAAATCCAGGCGGATGATAAATTCTTTTTTCAACACCGGTTTTTTGATTGCCGACGGCGCAACGGATGTGGTTGTCCCCCCCCTGGAAATCGCCATCTCGAGGAGCCGGCGGGTGGCCAGATACCGCCGGTGGGTACGACCTCTTTCATCCCACCAGTCACGACCCAGCCGGTTGGCCATCCGTATAAAATCATCCGCGGGTTTCCCCGTCCTTGATCGCGAATGGATATAGCTGAAAATCCGATCCGAATCGGACACGATCACGTCTAGGATGATCAATTCGCCCGTGAAATAAAAAGTTGCATATCGCGCATTCAGCGCCTTCAGCAAACCGGTGTGCCGATTTAAATTCCGCTGCAACCGCTGCCGGCAGGAGACCGAGCAATATTTTCGGCCATTCAAATGATCTGTCGTACCGCACGACAGACACCCGGTGACGGGATCTCTATTTTTCGTATGCGCATGGCGTGGTGGTGTCATCGGGGTACCATAACAAATTATAACCGGTGGCTAAAGGTCGTTTTTACCGGTTTACCCATTTGCCCGATTATTTTTTTATTGAACAAAATGGATACCAATGATCTGAAATTAAAATCAAACCCTGAGGACCCCAAAGCGGGGCTGTTCTATCGCAGCCTTGACAAGAATTCATCAGGTGATTATAGCTTTCGGCCGGATGTTATCGGAAGATCGGACAAAAACGCCCCGTTTGTTCCCCCACGTAGCAGTCGAATCGGTTGGATTCTTGAAGGGTTCGAAAAAAATTTTACCATTTCAGGCATCCACCCGTTTTCACCGGTTACAGAACAAACGATTGAAATATAAAGATATTTACATTTATTTACGTGTGGCCGATCGTCGCTGTCATCGCCAGAAATTGTCAACTTGTCATTTCGCGCCCCTGAAGGAGTACCCATGATTCATGCGGAGAACCTGACCAAATACTACCGTGATTTTTGTGCGGTCGATCAGATTAGTTTCGATATCCGCCCGGGAGAGGTTCTCGGGTTACTCGGCCCCAATGGAGCGGGTAAAACAACAACCCTGCGCATGCTCACCGGTTTTTTAAAACCCACGGATGGCACCGTTAAAATTAAGAACATATCCATCGACGAAAACCCGCTCGAAATCAAAAAATTGATCGGCTACCTGCCAGAGTCGGCCCCTTTGTACCACGAGATGCTCGTGTATGATTATTTGAATTTCGTGGCCGATATCCGGCAAATCAATTCTGGAAAAAAAGAAACCCGGATTCGCGAGCTGGCCAATTTATGCGGGTTAAACAAGGTGATGCACAAACCGATAGCCGTCCTGTCCAAGGGGTATAAACAACGGGTCGGCCTGGCCCATGCCATTTTAGGTGATCCGGAAATTTTAATCCTTGATGAACCGACTTCCGGGCTTGATCCCAACCAGATCGTTGAAATCAGAGAAATTATCCGGCGGATCGGCCGGGAAAAAACGGTGATTCTCTCCACGCATATTCTCAGCGAGGCAGAAGCCACCTGTGATCGAATCATGATTATCCATCAGGGCCGGATCGTGGCCGATGGTGATGCGGCTGATCTGCGACGGGCAGCCGATGAAAAACACCGGATCCGGGTCGGTCTGACGGGCGCAACCTTTGATACCATCAAGAAGTCGTTTGAAAAGGTTGAGGGAGTTGAAACCATTGATCTAATAAATGAAAACGACATGCAAGTCACCCTTGACCTGGTGTCCAGCGGCAAGATGGATATACGGGGCGAGTTATACCGCCGAATAAAAGCGACCGACTGGATTTTGTATGAGTTCTCCCAACAAGTCGAATCTCTCGAAACCATTTTCCGTGAACTAACCAAGGAGAATTGACATGCGTCGGTTTTTCCAAATTTGTAAAAAAGAATTTACCTCCTACTTTGTATCCCCCATTGCCTATATTGTGATGGCCATTTTCCTGTTGGTGACCGGATGGTTTTTTTTCACCACGTTTTTCCTCTTTGACCAGGCCAGCCTGAGAAATTTTTTCAGCCTGCTTCCCCTCATCTTTTCTTTTGTCATACCCGCCGTCACCATGCGCCTGTTTGCAGAAGAGATCAACATTGGTTCTTATGAAACGTTGATGACCCTGCCGCTTTCCCCCCTGGATGTCATCCTGGGAAAATTTTTTGCGGCCGTATTTTTCGTTGTCGTCTTACTTATCCCCACCCTGGCTTACGCGGTCTGCATTGCATTCATCGGTGATCTGGATTGGGGCCCCGTGATCGGTGGGTACGCCGGGGCTGTTTTACTTGGTGCGGCATTTTCCGCTGTGGGCCTTCTGGCATCAGCCCTGACCCGTAACCAGATTATCGCCTTTATCGTTGCCATGGCCATCTGTTTTGCCCTGACACTGATCGATAAGATGCTGGTTTTTCTGCCCCTTGCCGCCCTCGATTTTTTCCAATACCTGGGCGTGGGCGTCCATTTTGAAAATATATCCAAGGGGATCATCGATTCACGCGATATCCTCTATTTTGTCAGTCTTTGTTTCATCGGTTTATATAGCACCCGGCTGGTGCTGCAGGAAAAGAACTAACGCGGCGGCATCAAGGAGAAAACATGCGCACAGTTTCAAAGAATGGTAAATACGTTAAGCTCTTGTTATACCTGATTGTAGTGGTGCTGATTAATGTGGCGGGCCTGACGCTTTTCTTCCGCCTCGACCTGACGGCCAACCATATCTATTCGCTTTCCAGCGCCAGTAAGAAAGTCGTTTCTTCGCTGGCCGAACCCCTGACCATCAATGTCTTTTTCACCAAAGACCTGCCGGCCCCCCATAACAATACCGAGCGCTACCTGCACGACCTGCTTGAGGAATATGCCCTTGCTGCCAACCAATATTTCAACTACCGGTTTTATAATGTGAGTGCCGGCGAAGGAGATATTGATGACCAGACCCACCAGAATCAGGCGCTTGCCCAGGCCTACGGTATCAACCCGGTCCAGATCCAGCGGGTGGAATCGGATGAAATCAAATTTCAGCGGGCTTACATGGGTCTGGTGCTGATCCATGGGGATATGGTGGAACGCATCGATGCCATCACGTCCACCGACGGCCTGGAATACAAATTGACTACCGCCATCCAGAAATTGAACAATAAGATCAGCGCCATGCTGAGCCTGAAAGACAAAATCCAGGCCACCGTCTACCTCTCCTCGTCGCTAAACAGTATTGCGCCGCTGCTGCAGCTGCCCGATCTGAACAAAATACCGGAAAAAATCGAATCGATTGTCGCAAAGCTGAACAAGAAAAACTATGACAAACTGGCTTATCGGCGCCTCGATCCGGACAAGGACCCGGCCCTGTTTGATGAAGTGGAAGAAAATCACCTGCTCGCATTAAAATGGCCGGCCGTACCCGACCACAATATTAAAGCGGGCAAGGGGGCTATCGGGCTGGTGATTAGCCACGGAAAAAAGAAGGTTTCGATCCCGCTTCTCCAGGTGATTAAGCTCCCCCTGATCGGCACCCAATACCAGGTGGCCGACCTGGATAAACTGGAAGAAGTCGTTGAAAACGCCCTGGAAAAAGTCATCAATATCAATGAAGAGCTGGGATTTCTGGCCGACCACGGAACCCTCGGGGTATCGGCACCGACCTCACCCATGATGCCGCCCCAGAGCAACATCGCGGCCTTTCGCCGTATGGCTTCCAGGACATATACGCTCCGTAACATTAATCTTGAAAAAGAAGCAATTCCCGAGAGCCTTAATTCGCTGATCATTGCCCGCCCCACCAAGAAATTCAGCGACTATGAACTATACCAGATCGACCAGTTCCTCATGCGGGGCAACAACCTGATTCTCTTTCCGGACCGTTTCCAGGAAGTCATTCCCGGTCAGCAGCAGATGATGATGGGGGGGCGACCAACCTACCTGCCGATTGACACCGGTCTTAAAAAACTGCTTTCCCACTGGGGAGTGGATATCGGCAAATCCTATGTCATGGATGAGCATTGCTTCAAGCAGCGGGTGTCTCAGCAAAGAGGCGGCGGCGAACAGCCGATCTACTTTGCCCCCCTGATTCTGAACCGCAATATCAGCAAGGAATTCGATTTTATTAAAAACATCAAGGGAATGGTCGTCTTGAAAGCTTCACCGATTCATATTGACCAGGGTCGTATCGATAAAATCAATATCATCGCCCACCGGTTGATTGCCTCTTCAGACCGTGCCTGGGAAATGAAAGAACCGATCAACCTGAACCCGATGATGATGTCACCGCCACCGGAAAACGAGCCGCGGAGCCAGTTCGCGCTGGCCTATCTCCTGACGGGTCAATTTCCCAGCTATTTTGAGGGCAAGCCGATCCCCGCCAAAATCGTCGCGGAAAAAAAGGCTGAAAAAAAGGACAAAACCGATACGGGCAAACCGGTCAAGAAGAAAGAGAAAGAGAAAGAGGCCGGGAAACCGATGCTGACTGATGTCAGCCAATCCGGGGAATTTATTGCGAAGGGCCGACCGGCCAAAATATTTATAATGGCCGCTTCGGATATGCTTACCGACACGATTCTGGATGAGGACGGCCGGAGCCCCAACGCCGTTTTTATCATGAATATCATCGATGCGCTCAACAACCGTAACGACATTGCCGTTATGCGCAGCAAAACACAGCAGTTGAACCCGTTGAATGCCCCCAGCTCCGCGTCCAAATTTTTCATCAAAATGTTCAATATTATCGGGCTGCCGGTTCTGGTGGTGCTGTTCGGGCTGTTGGTATGGATACGTCGCCATGCCCGGAAAAAACGGATCGAGATGGCTTTTACAAAAAAGGTGATGTAAAAATGAAGGGGAAAAAGGAATATATCGTATTAGCACTCATCATCATCGCGGCGGTCGCCTATCTGATGCTGCACCCGACCAACCGCACCCATTACCAGCTTCCGCAGATAACAAAAATTGCCCGGAAAGATATCTCCAGGATTGAAATTACCGGCCCCAAAGGGAAGCTTGTCCTCAACCGGAAGAAAGAAAACTGGCGCATCGCGCCCCATGACTACCCGGTTGATCCCGAAAAAATAAAACGTATCCTCGATACGGTATCGGGACTCAAGCTGACCGCAATGGTTGCCGAATCCAAAGATGACCTGCGCTACGATCTTGGCCCTGATAAACGTGTTGAAGTCAAAGCCTGGGCCGGCTCGGATCTGAAACGCGATTTTTGGGTCGGCAAGCCGGCCAACACCTTCCGGCACACCTTTGTTAAACTAACCGGCGATGACCGGGTTTTCCATGCCGAAGATAACTTCCGGGACCGATTTGATGTTGCCGCAGACACGCTGCGTGACAAAGCGGTTCTGTCTTTTAAAACCGGTGATATTAAAACCTTTACCATCACCAAAGCGGGTAAATCTACCGTATTCAGTAAAAAAGAAGCCACGGACAGCACCGAAAAAAAAGATGAAAAAAAGGCAGGCACAGCACCCTCAAAACGCACCCAATGGACAACGGCAGATAATCGACCGGCCGATTCAAACAAGGTCCGGGCATTTTTATCCACCCTTTCCGACCTGAAATGCCAGGCCTATCTGAACGACCGCAAAAAAGAAGACCTCAAGGGGCCGATCTTTTCCGTTTCACTCTCCGGGTCCCAAACATATCGGCTGTCACTATACCCCCAGAAAAAGGAAAAAGGTGACGTGCTCTGGCCGGCCCAATCATCTGAAAACAGTTATCCGTTTATGCTTGCCGACTGGAAAGCCAAGGAAATTTTCAAAGCTCCCGCGGGCCTGCTGCCGGACAAACCGGAACCGGAAAAGGCGCCTGAAAGCAACTAACCCCACGGCAGGCCTCGATGACCGTGCGGCCAGGCTGAAATGTCCGGTTTCCCGGCGGGAGTTCAATCTTAACCGGTTCTGCTGTTTTGTGAAAACCGGAAAATCAGAATGGGCCCGTAGATATTTATAAATTGCCGGCCGGTCAGGGGGCGCTCATCGTAATCGTATCGGTGATGTCGATACATCCGATCACGCTTTGGGCCGCCGGGCACTTGACGAGGTATTCGCCCATGGCCTGGTCGACATCGCCGTGCCTTTCCTTTGCCACCTTAATAAAATAATGAACCCGGATCCGGGTAATTTTCAGGACACCGCGAACGGATTCAATATCGCCGGTGACCGTGGCCCAAAACCGGTCTTTGAAGGTACGTATCTTCTTTTTGGCCAGCACCGTGGCCAATGTTCCCATCATTCACCCGCCAACCGCGCCGACAATATGGTCCAGCGTGGCGGCATGTTCTTCTTCCGGTTCCACATTATAAAATTTTTTAATCCCCCCGTGAACGCCGTAAAAAACCGGCTTGTCAAACCCTTTAATATCTGCCCGTCGCGTAGGGCCTTTTTCGCGGGTGATCGTGATGTGCGACTGGTGTACGATCTGGGTCATGTCATGCCCTCCTCTTTTTTCATATGCCAGTTTTTTCTATATGCCAGCTGCCGGTAATTCTCCATCGGGAATAATCCGGTCGACGACTCCTGCAGCTATTAAATCGGTCTGGGCGGGAAACCAAATTTCAGATTGTGGCGTATCAAAAATCCTGTCCAGGAACTCATCTTTGATCATCTGGCCTTTGTATAAAGACAGGTCCTTTTGCTGCTCGCTTTCTATATCCGAAAACGGTTGAACCCTGTCTGAATCGAGCCGGTACTGGTGAAATCCCAACCTGGCGGCTTCCCCCAAAAACCGTCTTGCCCCTCCAATGAAAGCAATTGCACATGCGGAACTGCAGGATCTAAAAGAATATGTATCCAGTCCATGTTTCTTAATAAGCATGAAAAGGCCCCGTCCCTCGTAAACGATTCCGCCAGGACTATCCAGGATAATCCCCTCGATTCCGGAGTGATGCCTTAAGATTTCTTCGACATCACTCGTCACACCAAAATCGATCGTTCCCCTCAGGTGGATAAACCGTTCATTCCTTACAAGCGACAGGGCGTACTTTGCCTGCAGCCGATCTTCCGGTTGATTGTTGATTTTATTTTTATAAACGGCGAGCAGTTGAATCGATCCCAGGAGGTGAATTAATGTGCCGAGAAAACTCAAGATAACGATTGCCTGTACGGCTCTTGCCCAAAGGGGATGGTCATGTGTTACGGAATGCTTCCCACACGCTCTCAATAAACCGACAACCTGCCACGGATAAAGAATCAGCCAGAAAACAACCAAGTGGGCGATTACAGCAAGGACAAAAGCCTCTGGATGGGCATAAAGGAAAAGCCGTATCCATTGCCCGATATAATAATACGCAATGATAAGGACCAGGAAATGAACCCAGAAAGATCTGCGCAGTGAAAATTCCCCATTCCAATGTGTTCGTATATAGTTCATTATTTATTAATCTATATCGGCGACGACACCAAGATCGACGACGACACCAAGATCGGCGACGACACCAAGCCGCAGTAGACGCTCGGGTTCACTGTTCTTATACACCAGATCACTTTTTTTAAGGCCTGCACGGCCGGGAAAAACACGAGATTCAACATAACGGCACGTCATCTTTATTCCAGCGCTTCATACCTGCTATCAGATCGCTCAGTGACGCCTGAAGTCAAACAGTCTCACTTCCCTGGCGATTATTTTTCCCTTGCGATCCACATGAAGCGATATCGTACTGTCCATGGGTGTATAAAAAAGTGCGAATTTCAGATCCACCAGGTTTTTAATCTTTTCTCCATCCACCTGGACGATGATATCTCCAATTTCCAACCCGGCTTTTCCCGCCGGGCTGTTGTCCGTTATACTGGCAATTAAAACGCCATTTTCTTTTTCTTCAATTCCCACGCCCAGCAGGGGGGCTTTTTTACCTTTAAGAAAGGTGGTCTGAAGTACAAAATCTGCTATCCCCGGAGAAATATCCTCATCCTGGACGATAACGGTAAACGGCAGCCCGTTGCGGCGAAAAACACGGTTGGGGATACCGTATTTATACCGAACGTGCCCGTTTCCGGCAATCACGACCAGGGTGGTTTCCGCATGTGTCGCCAGAAACCGGTGGATCGACTCAGCCATGGTTTCATCCCACAAGATCTGGGACTGGTAAAAAAAATCAAACGCCTTCAACTCCTGCTGGTTTTCATGCATACGGAAGATTTTCAATAAATCCTGCCGGTAAACAGAATTCGAAAAATCCATCTCCGGGGGTAATTGCGCTTTCTCAGATACAGACAGGCCGGAGATACCTTTTCGGGCCACCTTCCGGGAAATGTCACCTTCAATGTTCAAGGCCACGAGTGGCAGGTGCTCTTTTCTGGCATAATCGATAATCGGTTTGTACAGATTATAATCAAAACGCCATTTCTCAAAGTAGGCCGAGCGTTTCAGGAACTGCCGTTCGTCGATCCGGCCGGCCAGATAGTCGTCGATCGCCGGTTGATACGGCACTTGAAACATCTCCATGCCTACGGCTACTTTTCTGCCTGCTTCGTGGAGTTTTTGAATAATCGCCAGCTGGTTGATATGGTGGGCATACTGGCCGTGCTGTTCTCCCACGTAAATCACACGGCGATCCATGATTTCCGGTAAAATGCCATTGAGGGCAGTGGTCGCATCGGGCCTGACCACGATGGCCGGGGAACGGGTCAGCACGAAAATACCGTTACGGGTGTGCGGTTGCTGTTTTAATCTTATTTTTCCTTGATTAAACACGAGTTTATCGTACTTTCCGTAATGCGGCAGTTTGCGCTCAACGGCTTTGGCCTCGCCGATATTTTTCACACGCAGAAGCAGGATCGACGCTTCCGGGTTATATGGATTTTGATGGACATGCAATCGAACCCCATCTTGATATTCCGGTTGTCTTCCAAAAAGCATGCCGGCCACCGGCTGCTGAAACCCGGCGATGATCACAGTGTGCGCCTTAATCTGCGCGAAGGTTACCGCCTCCGGCGTCTGGTAGATCACCTTTTCGACCCCCAGGGCGTCGATCACCGGCTGATATTTCCCCGGCTGTTTATCCGGCGCCACCACGAGCAGCTCATCCTTTCCCATAATCGTGGCCAGCGCTGCCGGTACTTCTACCGGGGAAAGTTCCCGCATGAGATCGTAATTTTCGTCAATTACCACCTGGACAGGCAACCCATCCAAGGGCAGGTGGATCGACTCCCGGGCCTGGCTTACATCGACAAACCGGGTTGTTTTTTTACCGGCGCGATGGATCGTTACCGGCACATGCAGACGGCAGGGGGATGTGTCCTGGACCAGTACAAAATCCAGTGTCAGCTTCCCCTGCACAACGGCAAGTTCCGAATCCTCAACATGCAGCCGCGGAATATCCTTCCGTTCTATGCGCTGCGAAAAAAAAACACCCGGATCAATCTGGCCGGTCTTTTCAAATGAAGCCAGGATATCTTTCCAGGAGGCTTTACGAAACAGGTGGGCTGAAAGAAAATCACGCATCGCATCCAGAAATTGTTTTTCCCCCGTCCGCTGTCGCAATGCATGAAAAACCATAGCGGCCCTGCCGTATCCGATGGCGCTTTCCGCTCTGCTGCGACGGTGTGAGAAAGCGGTCAACGGCATCGCATTGGATGCGTTCACGTAGGCATTGTAATTGATCAGAATCTGTTTGCGAAATTCGGCGCCCTTCCCTTCCAGCTCGGCATAATGCTGATCGGCCAGGTAATCTGTTGCACCCTCGGCCCAGTTTCCCTCCGATGCGTCAATATAGACCGAATTGCCAAACCACTGGTGGAGGATTTCATGCCCCAGCGAAGTCCGCGGAATAAAAGGCAGCCGCATCACCGCTTTTCCCAGCAGGGTGTACGTCGGCATGGAATACCCGGTGGGAAACAGATTCTCCGCAATGACAAACCGGCGGTATGGGTACGGGGTCAGCATTTTTTCGTACATGGCCAGATATTTTTTGGTAAATGCCAGGTACTTGCCGGCCAGGTCGGTATCTTCGGCGAAAAAATACGCTTCCAGTTGAATGTCTTTATAATTGTCCTCGGTCCGAACGTAATTTCGTGATGCCGCCAGGCTTAAGCCGTCCAGCGGGTGGGTAAAATAGAACCGAAACGTGTCTGTCTTCTCATTTTTGACGACATCCAGCGAATCCGCTTCGGATACCGCCAGAAATCCCTTTGGCAGGGTGACCGAAAGGGCGTACTCGGCCAGAGAGTCCGGCCGCGGATACCAGTTTCCGGTTAAAAAAACATTCTGCGGATCGATATAATTTGTTTTTGAGAGGTTGAAGACTGTCTCAAAGGTGAGCACGCGTCCGGTACCGGCCGAAAGATCGATCGTCACATTTTGCCCGGAACCGGCCAGTACCCTGCCGTCGAGTTTTAACCGGGCCTGGGGGTTTATCGACAGATGCAGCCTGGTTTTCTGGTCGGAAACCAGGCGGGCCATACCGGTTATTTTCTGATGTCCGGTATCGATCTGCACATTGAGCTCGTACTTTAACCCCATGGCGGGTACGGTAGTGGGAATAGAGATAACGATTATGAATATAAACAAAAATCGACAATTCATGAAATGCTCCAGGTATTTGCAATGCACCGGACTCAAAAACCGGTGTTATGAAAACGGGGCGGTTTTCAAGTATGCGCAATCTCACCGGCACGTACAGAGAAAAAGAACCCGTCTATCCCAGACGATAAATCTTGGTGAGATTTTCCCTGTGACGCTCAAAGGACCAGTGCTCGTACCGAAAAATACTGGCAGCCGCCTCGCGATTTCCGGCCTTGATCGAATCAATAAACCGTTGGTGTTCTGACAAATTGACGGCCTCCCACTCCCGGTCGTATTCCATGAGTGGAAAATCGTAAAGACGTTGCTTCAGTGGTGAAATGATATGATTGAGCAGGGCATTATCTGACAATTTAAGGAAAACGCCGTGAAACGCCAGGTTAAGTTCATAATACCTGTCAAAACAATTCTTATCCAGTTTTTCCCTCAACCGGGCATTAATTTCCTCTAAAGCGGTGATATCGGCGGGTCTGAATTTATGAAATTCCGATAAAATGACTGAAGATTCCAGACAACCGATAATTTCATAGAAGTTTTTAATATCTTGGAGAGTCAGTTTTTTAATTAACACGCCGCGCCGGGGCAGTATTTCAACAAACCCCTCGGACTCCAGCTGGATCAACGCATCCCTCAAGGGTGCCCGGCTGATTTCCAGATTGTCACAGATCAGATTCTGGTCGATGTAAGAACCGGGAGTCAGGGACCCGTCGGCCAGTGTTTCCCGCAAATAATGATACACTTTTTCCCGGAGGCTGCCGTTATCCGTCATATAACCATCCCTTTCTGAATTATAAAGTTACTCAACCCTCTCTGGTTTGTCAAATTGCCGGACGGTTATATCCCATCGGCCGGGGTTTGACTGTATTTGGCAGACATGCGGAAAAACGCGCATCTCGACCGGTGCTGCCTGTCACTCCCCATGATTCATACAGGTCGGATATGCGAAATATTATTTTTTCCTTGACACGCGCCCCATCTAATATATTAGTTATTCTCATACATCGTATCGATTCTAAAAGATTGGTTTGACATACTTTTTTATTTTTTATTTAACCATTTAAATATTATAATAAACACATTGATATTATGCTCGTTTTAATATATAGAAGTTTAGCTATATTCTGTTTTCATATGTAATTTACAGCTTTCAGATATATCAGTAATCTGTTTCACTTTTAATCTGCAAAAGGAGAAATCATGTCGAAAAAATTACCGGGGCAGGCGCAAGTAGTTATTATCGGTGGCGGTATCGTCGGTTGCAGCGTGGCTTACCACCTGACCAAACGGGGGTGGTCGGACGTTCTGGTACTTGAACGCAAGGAAGTCGGCTCGGGCACAACCTGGGCGGCGGCCGGACTGCTGACACGCCTGCGCCAGAACCAGGAGATGACCAACCTCGCGAAATACACGGTCGACCTTTACGAGGGGCTGGAAGCCGAGACCGGTGTCGCCACCGGCTTCAGAAGAAACGGTGCGCTGGCCGTCTGCCAGACCGACGACCGGCGCAAGGAACTGCTTCGGGCGGCGGCCATGGCCCGTGCTTTTGGCATCGAAATGCATGAAGTCAGTCTTGCCGAGGCTGAAGGGTATGTTCCGGGGATAAATACCAGCGACCTGGTGACCGCCTTTTATTTACCCCATGACGGGGTGACCAATCCGATCGAAACCACTCGAGCCCTGGCCAAGGGTGCTAAAATGGGCGGCGCAAACATCTTTGAAAATGTCAAAGTCACCGATATCACGCTTGAAAACAACGCAGTATGCGGCGTGATTACCGACCAGGGCGATATCCGTTGTGAATATGTCGTCAATTGTGCCGGTATGTGGGGACGCCAGATCGGACAGATGGTTAATGTCAGCGTGCCGCTCCATGCCGCCGAGCATATGCATGCGGTGACAATGCCCATTGACGGCCTGAAAAAGCATTTTCCCACGGTACGCGATTTCGACGGGGTCACCTATTTCAAGTCGGAATCCGGCGGGATACTTTTCGGCGGATTTGAAGCCGTATCCAAGCCCTGGGGGATGAAAGGCATTCCGGAAGAATTCATGTACACCGAACTCCAGGAAGACTGGGATCAGTTCCAGGCGTTTATGGATTGTGCGCTGCAGCGGTTCCCGGCCATGGAGACGGCCCAGATCCGACATTTATCCATTGTACCCGAGAGTTTTACGCCCGATACGGTTTTCATGGTGGGCCAGGCACCGGGAATTGATAATTTCTTCATCGGATGCGGCATGAACTCGGTGGGCATCCAGAGCGCCGGCGGTGTCGGCCGCGCACTGGCCCAGTGGATCGTTGACGGCCATCCGGAAGAACAATTATGGCCGGTAGATATCAAGCGCAACTTCCCCTGGCAGCAGAATGCCCGTTACCTGCACGACCGCGTTATTGAGGCTGTGGGCACCCTGTACCACCGCCATTTTCCCAATCGTCAGAAAACCACGGCCCGACCGGTGATCTGCTCACCGATTCATGACCGCCTGGCCGAAAACGGGGCCGCTTTCAGCATGACCGCCGGATGGGAGCGGGCCGACTGGTTTGCGCCCAAAGGCGTTGAACCCGTCCATCAATATAGCTGGGACAAGCCCAACTGGTTGGAGTATCAACGTAAAGAGCATATGGCGGTACGAGAGGGCGTCGGGATGTACGATTTAACATCCATGGGCAAGTTCCTTGTTCAGGGGCCCGATGCCGAAGCCGCACTTCAAAAGGTGTGTGCCAACGATGTGGCCGTACCCGTGGGCACCATTGTTTATACACCGGTCCTCAATGACCGGGGAGGCTTTGAAACAGATATTACCGTGACCCGATTTTCAGAGGATGCCTTTTTTATCGTCACCGCCGGCGCCACCACGGTCCGTGATTTCGATTATTTTAAACGTCATATTCCCGGCGATGCCAGGGCGACCATCACCGATGTGACCCACGGGTATGCCATGCTGGCCATTATGGGACCCGGGTCCCGGGATCTGATGGCGATGCTAACCAACGCCGATTTATCCAACGAGGCCTTCCCCTACGGCACTGCCCAGGAAATCGACGTTGCCTATGCCAGGCCCTGGGCGCTCAGGATGTCTTACGTCGGGGAACTGGGGTGGGAGCTTTATATTCCATCCATGTTTACCCTGCCCGTCTTTGATGCGATCTTTGCGGCCGGAAAAGAGGCCGGCCTTCGATTGATCGGTATGCAGGCGGTCAACTCGCTGCGCCTGGAGGCTGGTTGCCGCCACTGGGAATCTGACATCACGCCGGACGAAACCCCGTATGAAGCCGGCATGGGCTTCGGGGTTGACCTGGACAAGGAGGATTTTATCGGTCGAAAGGCCTTGCTGGCCCAGAAAGAATCGGGTCTGAAACGAAGACTGGTGATGTTCACACTGGATGATCCTGACATCATGCTCTACGGCAGCGAGCCGATGTATCGCAATGGGGTCTGGATGGATAACCTGCGATCCGGTGCGTATGGCTTCAAGGTGGGCTCAGCCGTCGGCATGGGGTACGTCAAAAACGACAGTCCCATCACCGCCGAATGGATTCGCGAGGGTAAATACGAACTGGAAGTCCAGGGAAAAATGGTCCCGGCCACGGTTCATATCAAGTCACCGTACGATCCGGATAATCAGCGGGTGCGGATGTAATACCGTTGTCTATTGCCCCATCAACTGCCGGTTACGTTGCGAAAGCGGGGGAGCCCCCCCGGCTCTCCCCGCTTTCGCCCGGCCGGTTGATGGAATTACTCGAACATAAACCGTCTCATACTCACATTGATCAGCAACCCGATGGCAACCATGATGGTGATGGTTGAAGAACCGCCATAGCTGATCAACGGCAGGGGAACCCCTACGACCGGCATCAGCCCCATGACCATCCCGATGTTGATAAACATTTCCCAGAAAATAAATGCAACAATGCCCACAGACATCAGGATACCAAAAGGATCCCGGCATTTATGGGCGACACTCAGCCCCCACAGCAGAATAAATAAAAACAACAATATAACCAGCCCCGCCCCGACAAACCCCCACTCCTCGGACAGGACTGAAAAAATAAAATCGGTGTGCTGTTCAGGTAAAAAAGAAAGAATATTCTGCGTCCCTTCCAGGTATCCCTTCCCCGTGATGCCACCCGATCCGATGGCAATTTTCGACTGGATGATATGATACCCGGCTCCCAGGGGATCACGCTCAGGATCCAGAAATGTCAGTATTCGCTGTTTCTGGTAGGTCTTTAAAAATGACCATGCGACAGGGATGGAGACGGCCCCGGCCGTGGCAATCAAAATGAACGTACGGCGACCGATTCCGCAAAACAGTGTCATGGAGCCGGCAATCAGCACCAGCATCATGGCCGTACCCAGATCGGGCTGTTTGAGGATCAGAACAAACGGTAAGGAGACAATCATCATGGGTTGAACCAGATCCCGCAGCGTCAGGCCGTCTTTCTTGAGATGTCGCGAATAGTGATGAGCCAATGCGATAATCAGGCCGACCTTCATCATTTCCGATGGTTGAACTGAAACCGGACCTATCGCCAGCCAGCGCTGGGACCCGCCCACAAATTTGCCAAAGACCAGGACGCTGGCCACCAGGGCCACACATCCGAAATAAATCACCATGGCATATTGATCAAAACGTTTATAGCTGATCATAAAACAGGCAGACATCCCGATCAGCCCCGCCCCAAGCCAGATGATCTGTTTAAGATACAGTGTCTGTTGAGGGGTATTGCCGCCGGCATTGACGGCGCTGTAAATGGTAACAACCCCGATCGTTGCCAGAATCGCCGTTAATCCCAGCAATCCCCAGTCAAAATATGTTACGAGTCGTCGATCAAACATCGTCTATCCGTCTACAATTTCAAGTGATACTCACCCGAACACTGCAAAACCGATGCCGGGTAACAAAACCATCGTAAAAGTATACCGGCCGGCACACGCCGTTAAGTTTCCAAGAACCAAAAGGACGCAAAACCGTCACTGGCGAAGGGAAACCATTTGCCCCGTGTCTGATGGCTCTTTTTTACCCAGGTACATCTGGATGATATCCCGGGCAAGGGGTGCGGCGCTGCGAGAACCATGCGCACCATGTTCGACGAGCACGGCCACGGCAATCTCAGGTTTATTAGACGGCGCATAGGCCACAAACCAGGCATGGGATTTTAGATGATAGGCCATATCTTTTTCCTTCATGCTCTCCTGGGCTTTACGGCTGAAGACCTGCGCGGTTCCTGTTTTCCCGCTGATCTCAATATCCTTGAGCCGGGCAATCCGCGCTGTTCCCCGGTTGCCGTTGACCACATCCCACAGCCCGCGACGAATAAGCGCCAGATTCGCCTTGCTCACCGGCAGTTTTCCCACCACCTGTTTTTCGAAATGCTTTACCACTTCACCTTTTGCGGTAACCGATTTATACAATATAACCGGACGGTATCGATAGCCGCCATTGGCAATCGCCGATATCAATACCGCCATTTGAAGCGGTGTAACAAGATTGTACCCCTGGCCGATGGCCATGGAGAGGGTCTCTCCTCCTTGCCACTTCACCCCGGTTTTCCTCTTTTTCCACGCGGCCGTGGGAATCAACCCGGCATTTTCATGCGCCAGATGAATCCCGGTTAATGCGCCCAATCCGCATGCCTTGGCGTACCATGCCAGCCGGTCCACCCCCAGTTTCTGACCGACCTGGTAAAAATAAACATCGCAGGACTGCGTTATGGCTTTTTCAAGGTTCACTTTTCCATGCCCGCTTTTTTTCCAGCATCTGAATACGCGATTTCCCAGCCGATAATGACCAGGACAAAAGAACACGGTATTTCTGTCAATAACGTGCTCCTCCAGTCCGGCCATGGCGGTCACTATCTTATAGATGGACCCCGGGGGGTATTCCCCCTGGATCGCCTTGTAAGTCATGGGATGACGCGGATCGGAGATCAGGGCCTGCCATTTCTTACGGGATAATCCGCCCACAAACGCGTTCTGGTCAAAGGAGGGGCTGCTTGCCAGGGCCAATACCTGCCCGTTATTCGGGTCCATGGCCACAATGGCGCCTGCTTTTTCCGCCAGCAGCGACTCTGCTTTTTGCTGTAGTCGCTTGTCGATGGTTAAATAGATATTCTGACCGGGCTCGGCTGCCACTGTCTTCAACACCTGCACGATCCGGCCGCTGGAATTCACCTCCACCTGGCGTCCGCCTTCGCGGCCGCTTAAAATATCTTCAAAAGATCGTTCTACCCCGAATTTCCCGATAAAATCTCCCTGCTCCTTCTTGGGAAAAGCGCCGCTTTTCAGCTCTTTTGAATTAATTTCACCCATATATCCGATCAGGTGAGCAGCCGTCTGGGCATTGATATAGTGGCGGATCGGATTCACACCCACGACCACTCCCGGTAAATCAAACCAGTTCACCTCGATGGCTGCCAGCATGTCCCGTCCAATATCGGCTTTTAATAATACCGGCTTATACACCGGAAACGGTTTTTTCTTTTTCAGTTTTTCTTCCAGCTCGGACTTGGGAATCTGCGCATACGCGGCCAGCCGGCCCAGGGTCGCATCGATCGGTTTGGCGTCTTTGGGAATAATGGAGATATTGAAAGACGGTCGATTATCAACCAGCAGTTCACCGTGCCGGTCAAAAATCAACCCCCGCGGCGCATCAATCGTTTGAAGCCGGATACAATTATTGGCAGACAGTTGTCGATATTTTTCCCCGTTGATCACCTGTAAATAGAAAAGACGAATCACCAAAAGACAAAAAATGGCAAAGGTCAGGGCCATCACAATGGTGAGACGCCGTTTAAACCAGTCCATATCCATGTTGTTAAGGTAATTCTTCATCCGGCCACACAAAATATTATCTGAAAACGAACCGCCATCTCTAAACGCCTACCCCCTCGTGCCAACCATGACCATGCGACGCATCATTTTTTGTAACTTCCCGTGAAGCAGACTGAGCAATCGCAAAAAGATCGGTCCGGTAAAGATGGCCCAGAGCAGTTGCGTTGTCAGGATATGAAGGCTCATTTGAACGATTGTGCCATTGGAAGGGTCCAGAGCGAAAGCCCCTGTAAACTGAAGCAGATTTTCGATTAACACGCCATAGGCAACCACAAAAGGTAAAATAATCGTATTGCTCAGGCGAAGATAGACCAGTGCCCATCGAACACTGATAAACAGCCAGAAATATGTCGTCAGGTATACCCCGTAAGGCCCCCCGGAAAGGCTGTCTGCCGCAATACCCAGCAGGACGATGACAATGATACTCTCCCGGACTTTCTGATGCAGCCCCAGATAAACGACCTGCACGATGAGCAGATCATAACAGCTGGAAAAAATGGCGGTATCGGGCAGTATGGTTGTTTGAAGCACCAATATCGCCAAACCGAAAATAATATGAAAAAAACAGGTCATCGCTGCATCCCGGCGCCCAATCTTACCGATGGTAAAATGACGACGACTTCTTCGAGTTTTTCGAAATCGACAAAAGGGCTCACCGTTACGTGCTGAAAAACACCGGCCGGCGGACGGTTGACATGGGTGACCCTCCCGATTGACAACCCCTTGGGGTAAACGCCGTCCAGGCCGGAGGAGACAATAATATCATCAACCTTGACATCACGTTTGCGCAATAAATAGTCAAGGGTGCAGTATTCCCCGCCACCACCTTTAATAATTCCACGCGCCCGCGATCGCTGGACCAGTGCATCCACGGCACTGTTTCGATCGACAAGCAGGAGCACTTTGGCGTGTCTTTTAGATACTTCAATAATCTGCCCGGCAATCCCCTGGGGAATGACAACGGGATATCCTTTTTTAATACCATCTGCCTCCCCTTTGTCGATCACCACCGTTTTAAACCAGCGGGAGGGGTCTTTTCCGATGACTTCGGCGGCTACAATGGGCCGGGTAAGTGCGTGTTTAAAGTCGAGCAATCGGCGAAGCCGCTCATTGGCCAGAGTAAGTTCCTCAAATTTATTAAGTTTGGCCTCATTCTCGGCAATCTTTTTTTTTAACTGATTATTTTCCTCTGTCGCGGAAACCAGATAAAAATAATGGTGCCAGATATCCCTGTTAAACCGAATCCACCGGGTGGCAACCTCCTGAAACGGCGCAACAATGGAAAGCGCCACCCGGTAGGGCAAAAAGGAAGATGAAGTTCGACTGCGACCCGCGAAGATCAGCAAAAAGATATTGGCGGCCAGGAAAAAGAAAAGGGCCAGAATTACCGCCGTTTTTTTTGAGAACATGTCCTATGTGATAACCACTTGTTTTAACATTTCGATACTATCGAGCGTCTGACCGGATCCCAGGGCAACCGTTGATAACGGATCTTCTGTAATGGTAATGGGAAGCGCACATTCTTCCATCAACAGTTTATCAAGGTTTTTTAACAGGGCGCCCCCGCCGGTCAGCACAATTCCGCTGTCAACAATATCGGCGGCCAGTTCCGGCGGAGTCTGTTCCAGGGCGATCTTTACGGTCTCCAGTATCGCATCCAGCTGCTCAGAAATGGCCACCCGGATTTCTTCTGAATCAATGGAAAGAATTTTGGGAATACCGGAAACCAGATCCCGGCCCTTGACCTCAATGGTTTCAATCTCATCGGGGTTCGGATATGCATTGCCAATGGATGTTTTAATGATTTCGGCGGTTCGTTCGCCGATCAGGAGGTTGTATTTGCGTTTGACATATTGAATGATAGAAGCATCCATTTTGTCTCCGGCCACCCGCAGGGAGCGGCTGAATACGATTCCCGCAAGGGAAATCACCGCCACTTCTGTTGTTCCCCCGCCGATATCAACGATCATGTTACAGGTGGGTTCGGTAATGGGCAGGCCGGCCCCGATCGCCGCGGCCATCGGTTCTTCAATCAGAAATACTTCCCTCGCACCGGCGGATTCCGCCGATTCCCGCACAGCCCGTTTTTCCACCTGGGTGATTCCCGAGGGGACGGCAATGATGATCCGCGGCCGAACGAAAGTACGCCGGTTATGAACCTTGTGAATAAAATGCCGGAGCATTGCTTCCGTGACATCAAAATCGGCGATCACGCCATCGCGCATGGGACGGATGGCGACAATATTGCTGGGCGTTCTCCCCAGCATCATTTTTGCTTCCTGGCCCACGGCCAATACTCTATTTTTTGTCCGGTTATCCGTGCGAACCGCCACCACGGAAGGCTCGCTCAAGACAATCCCTTTGCCTTTTACATAAACAAGTGTATTGGCCGTGCCCAGATCAATGGCCAGATCATTGGAAAATATTCCCAGTGCTCGGTCGAAAAAGCCCATAATTCCTCATTTATTATTTATCGTCATTTTCTTTCGACGCCCCGAAGAAAACGGCTGCTCTGATCCCGCCTGTTCGGATATGAATCTGTCGGGTCTGAATCGGTCAGGCCTGAATCTGAAAGTACCAGAGCATGTCAGTATCTTCGTTTTTTGTTAATAAAAATGTACCCGTGTATCTATACAGGTTAGTCGACTACCAAAATATTAAAATAAGAACAAGAAAAATATGCCGGCTCCGGAAATAAGGATCGACAGGGTCAGGATCAATTGCTTGCCACGAAAGATATAGTATTTCTTCAGGAAAGGGTGGTAGTACTCCGCCTGTGATAAGACATGTGAAAAGACGGCCTTGAAGATACAACTGCTATCTGGCTGAATCCCCCAATTGTTCCATGACCGTATCGTGGAGCCGGGGCCTGAAGGCACGAATCTGATTGTTGTGTCGACTTGGATGGACCCGGTTCGTGCACAAAATCACAATCACCGCCCTTTCCAGGTCAACCCAGAAAGAAGTACCGGTAAATCCAAGGTGACCGATTGTATCGGCTGAGAAATAATCCCCGCTGGACGAATCATGCCTGCTGGGAACGTCAAATCCGAGCGCCCGGCCCCATTTCCCCTGCCGGGCCGCAAAAGACCGCACCCATCGGTGCGGAAGCCGTTGTTCGGCCGGACTCCTGTAAGCGTCGAGAAATACGGACAGAAGCTGAAATAATGGCATTGCCGATCCAAACAGACCCGCATGGCCCTGCAAATCGGCAGTTGAATACGCATTGTCATCATGAACCACCCGGTTAATCAGCATGCACCGCCAGGGGCACAGCTCGGTGGCGGCGCAGTGAATGTCGGCCGGAATCGGGTCAAGAGAAGGGAAGAAAAAGGATTTTTCCAGATCCAGTGACCGGTATAATCCCTGGCGTATATACCGGCCCAGGGGATGTTCCGTAATCTTTTCAACAACCCAGGCCAGAATCATAAAACCCAGATCGCTGTATAAAAAGACCTTGCCCGGTGCATGAATCAACGGTTCCCGAATCAGAAATTGCTTGAGCATAGATCCCCGAATCACGGGGTCGTATTTTATCAACGCCCGGAAATACGGTCGCCAGGCGGGCAGACCGGCCGTGTGCATTAACAGATCCCGGATCCGAATCCCGGCTTTTTCCGTGCCGCCAAACTGCGGAAGAAGCGATGCCAGGGGCTGCCCGGGATCAACGAGGCCGATCTGCGCCAGCTCCAGGAATGCCATTGTTGTTGCCAGCGGCTTGGTAAGGGACGCCAGATCAAACACGGTATCCCGGGTCATGGGAGATCCGTCAAACAGGTTGGCATAGCCATACGCTTCGAAATGAACCACCCGTTTTGCTTTGGCGACCAGCAGAACGGCCCCTGGAAAGCATCCCGTGTCAATCGCCTGCTGCATCAAATGGTGGGTATCGGTTAACATGGCCAGGGTCAGGACACAGCCGGTTCCAGGTATGACAGGCGACGGGATCCGGTTTCCAGCCGGGCGGAAATACCGATCGGAAGGGTTAAATTGGTTCGCCCGTGCCCGATGTCAAATCCGCCCATGATGGGAATGTTCCTGTCTTGAAAAATTTCAGCAATGATCTCCCGGATCGTAGTCATAGCGCCACAATCTTTAAACTGGCCCAGAAAAAGCCCCGCAATACCGTCCAGACATCCGGAAAGCCGCATCTGGGTCAGCATCCGGTCGATCCGATAGGGCGGTTCATTGCAATCTTCAAAAAAAAGAATGTGGCCGTCATATGTCGGCGCATACGGCGTCCCCACCAGGTGGGACAGCAGGGTCAGGTTGCCGCCGATGACCGGCCCCTCCGCCATGCCCGGATTCAATATAAATCCATTTTCCGCCTTGATAACAATCCGTTGCCGGAAAGAAATCGCTGACACCAGTGCATCCCCGGTCTGCGCAGATCCCGCCCCCAGGGAAGTCACCACCGGCCCGTGATAGGTCACCATCGCACAACGGCTATAAAGGGCCGTCAGCAGCACGGTAATATCACTGAACCCGATAAATATCTTTGGATGACTGCGAATGACAGAAAAATCGAGCAGGGGCAATATCCGCATCGAGCCGTACCCTCCCCGGGCACACAGGATGGCATCCACGGATGGATCGCTGAAAAACCGGTGAATCATGGAAACCCGGTGGGTATCATCACCGGCCAGGTAGCCCTTTTTCCTGGACAACCGGGAAGGAATCACCGGTACAAAACCGATTTTCTCCAACGCCTGGATCCCTTCCTCAAATTTATTTTCATCAAACGGACCGGCCGGCGCAACAATACCGATACGGCTTCCGGGCCGCAATCTTTTGGGTGTAATCCGATTCAAATCAGTCATATATGATTTCGTGTCTATCTCCCGACCCCGCATAAAAACAGGGAGGTCTAATCCAATATTTTCGTATTTTTGCATGGCCGGATACCCGGTATCGAGCATCCAGGATTACCTTTGCGCAAATCCTGAAATATATTGACCGGATCATGACCGGACCACAAATTACGGGTATGGATTATCATGATTTCCCGACGCTTCTCCCTTGACAGACACCTCCTTGCGTATTACATAGTGAGCTTCTAATTCGTCGGGGCGTAGCGCAGTCTGGAAGCGCACTTGAATGGGGTTCAAGGGGTCGGAGGTTCAAATCCTCTCGCCCCGACCAATTAGCAATTTCCGGCAATCTTCCACACAAACAAAAATCAGGTTCACCGTCATCCGTTAACAATCAGGCGTTTAAACCGCTCATTCGACCGACATGCCATCTACCCGGACATACGTCATAAAACAGACAAAAACCAACCGCCCCCGTAGCTCAGTGGATAGAGCATTGGATTCCTAATCCATGTGCGCAAGTTCGATTCTTGCCGGGGGCACCAATTATATCAAATAGTTATAATCTTACATCTTACGGAACGTCTTTAATAAAGGCAAAGCGCTGGAAATATTTGCCCACAAGCCCGGCCGGGCCAATCGCTTTCATTTCGCCGGGATCCGATCGCTTTGATTTCGCCGGGATCCGATCGCTTTGATTTCGCCGGGATAAAGGTACCGAAATATATTCTGAGGCCGTCGAATGATGGTACGCTGATTGTCAAAGAGCCTTTTTTGGTCACGCTATCGGCGTGATTAATCCCTATAGATGCTGCAAGTCACGTCTTCAGCGTGATCTGGTGCAGACGCGTCAAGCGCTGACTCCCGCGATAGCACCGGCGAAAGCAAGCATTTTTTGCGAGCGAACGAGCGAATCAGAAAAGGAAAAAATCCTTACCGTGAAGATGACCCGGGCAATTTCAGGTCATCTTTAACCGAAAACCGGAACAAACGAGTGGTTTGTCAAGAAATCTGATTCGAAGACGGATAGTGATAGCATTTTTATGAATTTTTCCGATCTATGGGATACTATTATCTCTTGACAAACGTAGGCCATATAGATGTTGGGCGGTGATTAATGTATTATAAAGAGTTTACAAAGGAACGTATCTCAGTATTAAAGCGTTCTGGATTCTCCCAAAATGTAGCATGTCCTGAGCCCGGATAATAGGAAGCTTGTGCTTGACTAATTCTATTTTCATGATATTTCCCCATTTCCAACAAGACAATCGCATCATCTTCCCCGTGGGTAATTAATGTGGGTTTGTTGATTTGGGCAAGGATATCGTCATTTTCAATGGTACGGTCGAATAATCCGGCTCGCACATAAGGAGGAACAATGGTATTATATCCTAGGGTGAAATAGAAATCTTCTATGGTAGGTTCCTCGTGAACACATAGACGTATAAATTTCTGTAGCGCAACAACACTTTCTTCTACCACATTCGAGAAGAACCCGTCAGCCAACGAAAGAAATTTTTGACTCAGGAAAGGGAAAACCGGCTCACCCAGTTTTGAGATTGCTCCGACAAAGTTGAGACCACTTATGTTCTCCCCACCATAATGACGGATATAGTCGCAAATGATTTCACCGCCGTATGACCAGCCACTTAAAACAGGGTGGTCTAGTCCAAGCGTGGTAATTACAGCTTGGATGTCGTCTGCCCAAAGCTGGGTGTCACCATATGCATCCTGGGGCTTTTCGGATAAACCGTGCCCGCGAATATCTAGGGTAACCAGTCGAAACTCATCTGCCAAATCAGAATTCATTTGCTTATTCCAGCAAAGCCTGCATTGTGAAAATCCGTGGATAAAGAGTATCGGTTTACCTTGCGGGTTACCTGTCTCCTCAACATGGAGTTGAACTCCTCCACCGCCTGTAACTTTTTGAGTTTTCATTTTTCTTATCTCCTTCGTATAGCATGAATAGTAGATTAATAAAATATTTACTCGGCCTTATTGCCCTTACACACGTGTAGCCGAACCCTCAAACCCCCAAGTTAGCGCAATTTGCCTTTTAACACCGGGCATTCCATGATGAAGCATGATTTTGCGGGATAAATTCCATTCGTCATCGTTATCTCGATCCATTTTTCGACTATTGCCGACCTGCCCTGTTGAATTCCGATTTAACGGACCACCGGAGGTGGATTCAACGGGGCTGGCGAACTTTTCAATCCGGTCCGTTCAAGCCTTAACCGCCCGGCTCAATGAATTCGATACCTTCCTGAAAATATACACCTGAATTTAGCGATTGTCGAGGCTGCCGCAGATATAAGAAAGATTCCACCCATGTTACCAAATCCCGTGTCCGGACCCTGCGGCAATTTCACCATTTTGTACCCTGCATCAGATCGTACCCAAAAATATTGCGACTGGAACACCCTATCCAACAATCGAAAAGACCGTCGTAAAAAGCGGATCTCTCTATTTGTCAGATCATTTCTGAGAGTTGTTTGAGGGAATAGATCCCGGAAAGCCCGTTAATCGGTTTGGGCTTTTTCTCATCCTTGGACATGAACAGATGCTGGAATCGCTGGTAATGGCTCGATACGAATTCTCTGGATCCGATAATCCCCGAATCGGTAAAATACCGGGTCCGGTAGCGCAGCCGGCTGGCCCTTTCTTTTTCTCCTTATAAAGTATCCGGGGATCGATCACCCGGCTTTTCCCTTTATCCGGCCGGTCAACACAGCCGGCTTCGTACATATAACGCCGATACCGCCGAATCCGTTCTTTTTCACCCGATACGTTGAATTCCTTTAATCCGAAATCGGTGGATAAAAAATTATCCCGGTTATCCGTCTGAATATGATAACCGATTGAACTCCAGCGGTATTCTTCCGGCCGCTTTACCAGCCCGGCCCGCAATGGATTCAAATCAATATAGGCCAGGCAATTCACCAGGGTTTCACCCCGGTCTACAATCACGCTTTTAAACCGTTCCCCCCAGAAATAACCCCGGCGATGATGGCGACGGTTATAATACCGGGTAAAGTTCACCTTGATATCCCGCATCAATTCAGACAGGCTGGCCAGTTTCTTGCGAATTAACGGCAAGGGTTCATCCGGAATGTCATAATCATCCCCGTACATCCGCCGGCATCGTTTCAGGATTTCACAATCGCTGAAATCGCTCTCCGGCAGCATTTTCACCAGCAGGTGAAAATGGTTTCCCATTTACCCCGTTAAATAAGATTTAAGGCGTTTATGTAGATACTGCTTGCCATGAAATGTCTTTAAATATTTTTCTCTTTTCAGAGCGTCTTTTTGAGAGAGGCAGGCTTCGTAGTAGATAAGTTGAAATGGCCTTCTATCTTTGGTTGATTTGATATATCCCTTATTATGCTTTTCAAATCTTAGCTTGAGATTTTTCGTATAGCCGACATAGAATTGATGATCAATCTCACTTTGTAGAACATATGTATAAAACATTTTTTCTCAAGCTATTTAACTGGGCAAAGGCAAAACCCCAGTATTTCAGATAGATACAATTTCGAAAACCGCTTGAGAACACTTAACAAAAAATCTTTTTCCACATCGCCGATGGGAAACCCGTCCAGCGCCGTTCGGGACATGACATGATATACCGCCTGCTCATCGGGAACGATCATTCTCGCAGTTCTTGGCATTTTACGCCTCCTGGGTTGCGACAATATCACTATCTTTTATCCATTGGATTCTTTATCTCTTTATCTTATTAAA
>QNYZ01000106.1 GCA_003973265.1 Deltaproteobacteria bacterium
CGCCCAGCACCTCTTTGGCAAACAGCAGCGCTGTATCCCCGCCGGTAAGGCCCGGCCCGCCCAGGGCGATCTCCAGCAAAACCAGGAAGACCACCACCGCCACACCGTCATTAAACAGGGATTCTCCGGTAATAATGGTCTCCAGGCTTTTGGGCACGCCGGCATGTTTTAAAATACTTAAAACGGCAATGGGATCCGTGGGGGAAATCAGTGCGCCGAATAATAAACAGTGGATCAGGGGCAACGGCAAACCGATCAGCCCCAGGACCACCCAGCTGATCGCGCCGATCATGAGTGTTGAAGCCACCACCCCAACCGTCGCCAGAATCCCGATAATATATTTTCGTTTGGCCAGATCTTCCAGGTTAACATGGATTGCGCCGGCAAAGAGCAAAAAACTCAGCATCCCGTGAAGCAGGGTTTCGTTAAAATCAATATGTTCCAGGATACCCGCCACGCTTTGCTCAAATCCCATCCCCAGGTTAGACAAAACGATAAGCCCCAGCGACATCATCAGGGCGATCAGCATCAGCCCGATCGTTGTGGGAAGCTTTAAAAAGCGATAATTCACATAACTGAATATCGCCGATGTGGTGACCAGGATCGACAGGATATCAAATAAGCGCATGGCCCTCTTATACATGATTTCGCAAAAATGTTAAATCCAGCAAATTATTATAAAAAAAAAGACTTTTCCGCTTGACTTAATCCTCCTGGTGATTATTACTTTATAGAAATAATCAAAAATAGTAATATACCTAATTATGGAGGATACCCATGAGCAAAATAATCGGAATAGATTTAGGAACGACGAACTCCTGTGTAGCGGTAATGGAGGGTGATGAGGCCAAGGTGATTACCAACAGGGAAGGCAGCCGCACCACACCTTCTGTATTTGCCGTGTCGGACGGCGGCGAGCGACTGGTCGGCCAGATTGCCCGACGGCAGGCCATCACCAACCCGGAAAACACGGTATTCGGTGTCAAACGGCTGATCGGCCGAAAATACGATTCACCGGAAGTTCAGGCAGATATTAAAGTGCTGCCCTACAAGGTAAAAAAAGCGGATAATGGGGATGTGTGCATCGAAATTCAGGGTCGGCGCTACAGCCCCGCCGAAATATCGTCCTATATTCTGGCGGCCATTAAAAAATCGGCCGAGGATTACCTGGGCGAAAAAGTGACCGAAGCCGTGATCACCGTACCGGCCTATTTTAACGACAGCCAGCGCCAGGCCACCAAGGACGCCGGTAAGATTGCCGGTTTGGATGTCAAACGGATCATCAACGAACCCACGGCCGCATCTCTGGCGTATGGGCTCGATAAGAAATCCGAGGAAAAGGTCGTTATTTTCGACCTTGGCGGCGGGACTTTTGACGTATCTATACTCGAGATCGGTGACGGCGTCTTTGAGGTGAAGTCCACCAATGGGGACACCCACCTGGGCGGAGAGGATTTCGATCTTCATCTGATCGACTATCTGGCCGATGAATTTAAAAAGGACCAGGGGATCGACCTGCGCCAGGACAAGATGGCCCTGCAGCGGCTGAAAGAAGCGGCGGAAAAGGCCAAGGTGGAGCTGTCGTCTGCCAAAGAGACCGATATCAACCTGCCTTTTATTACGGCGGATGCATCCGGCCCCAAACATTTGAATATCAAGCTGACCCAGTCCCGGCTGGAGGCGCTGGTGGGCGATCTGATCGATCGGTTGGAAAAACCGTGCCGAACGGCACTCAAAGATGCCGGGCTCACCCGGGATGATATTGACGAAGTTATTCTGGTGGGTGGCATGACCCGGATGCCGGCAGTGCAGAAACGGGTCGAAAAGATCTTCGGAAAAACGCCGAGCAAGGGGGTCAACCCGGACGAAGTGGTCGCCATGGGCGCTGCCATCCAAGGTGCCGTGCTCAAAGGAGACGTACAGGACGTGCTGTTGCTCGATGTTACGCCCCTTTCTCTGGGGATTGAAACCATGGGCGGCGTAATGACCCGGTTAATCGAAAAAAACACGACCATCCCGGCTAAAAAAAGCGAGATGTTTACCACGGCCGAAGACAACCAGCCGGCGGTCACCGTTCATGTTCTCCAGGGCGAACGCGACATGGCGGCCGACAATAAAACCCTGGCGCGTTTCGAACTGACCGGCATCCCCCCGGCCCCCAGAGGCACGCCCCAGATCGAAGTGAGTTTTGATATCGATGCCGATGGTATCGTCAATGTGTCGGCCAAAGATCAGGCCACCGGCAAAGCCCAGTCCATCCAGATTACCGCCTCGTCGGGACTGTCCAAAGCGGAAATCGACCAGTTAATCCGGGATGCCGAGCAAAATGCCGACGCGGACCGGGAAAAACGGAACCTGGTGGATGCCCGTAACGCCGCCGACGCCCTGGTCTATTCCACCGAAAAAACGATTAAGGAGTCCGGCCGGCAAATCGACCCGGCCTCGAGGTCAAAGGTGGAACAGGCGGTCAACACTCTGAAACAGGCCATGAGCGGCAGTGATACGGCCGAAATCCGTCGATTGACCGACGAGCTGAGCCACATCGCCCAGGCGATGACCGCTTCCATGGCGGGTCAACAGGGAAATCCAGGTAACGCACGGCCAGATCCGGGTCAACCGAATACCGGCTCCCCGGGTTCATCTCCGGCCAGCGATGGCGACGACGATATCGTTGATGCCGAATTCCAGGAAGTTTCGTAGTCGCGACTTTTCACCATCCTTTCGGGCCGGCACGGGATATGACGATCTGCATTGTCATATTCTGTGCCGGCCCGATCGTTTTTAACCCTTCGTAAAATATTTCCCGCCGAACCAGCTTCTTGCAATTTCTTCATGAAACCCATATAGCTATTTTCGCTCGACCAGGAACTCTGATCACCGTCCGCCTCAATGGGATCCACCATCTTGATCGCCGGACAACGCTGTCCTTGTCGGTATCACCGGATAAAATGCATCTATTTGACAAAAAATCCGGCCGGCGGATATAACCTTCGTCGACCGCAATCATTTCGAGGAAATCCGTTATGCAAATACTTACTTTCGATCACCCCCTGGTCGTCGGCCATCGGGGGTTCAGGGCCCGGTATCCTGAAAATACGCGCGTTTCTTTCGAGGCGGCAACCAATGCCGGCGTTGAGATGGTCGAGCTCGACGTCCACCTGTCCAGAGATGACCAACTGGTGGTGATTCACGATGACCGGGTTGACCGGACGACCAGCGGCACCGGCGATGTGAGCGCCATGACGCTGGCCGAATTGAAAAAACTTGACGCGGGAAGCTGGTTTAACGAACGGTTCGCCGGCGAAAGGATTCCGACCTTAAAAGAAGTGTTCGATTGCGTCGGCGACCGGGTTAAGATCAATATCGAGATCAAATTTGCCGGAACAGATTACGTGCCCGGTCGAATCGAAACGGCGGTGCTTGATCTGATCCGGCGGGAAGACGCCGCCAGCCGCGTATTGATCTCGAGTTTCGACCCCCGTGTTGTTCAGTATATACGCCGGGCCGATCCGTCCCTGGCCGCGGCTTTTATCTCCCGGTCCGCCGACGGCATGAAAACCGTCGATTTCTGTCGTCAGCTCGGCGTCTATTCTTTCCATCCGAATTTTCGCTGTCTCAATACTGAACTGATCACCGGGCTGCATGATGCCGGCATCCATGTCTTTCCTTATACGGTCAATACCGAACCGGACTTTCAAAAGATGATGCAGCTTGGCGTCGACGGGGTGATCACCGATGATCCGGTCGTTTTTAAAAAATGGTACGCAAACAATCCAGCCCAGCCTGCCGGTAATTAAGGAGATTTATCATATGAAACGCACACGAGTCGTTCACGCCCTGCACGCCGAATCCCCCCTGGATCATATCCTCATCAAGGGGTGGGTTCGAACCCGGCGGGATGCCAAGGGGTTTTCGTTTATTGAAGTCAATGACGGCTCCTGTCTGAAAAATATCCAGGTTATCGTAGACGAATCCGTTCCGGCGTTCTCATCCCTGGCCGATGTGAATACCGGAGCGGCCGTGGCCGTAGACGGGGCCCTGGTCGCCTCACCGGGAAAAGGCCAGAAATGGGAAGTTCATGCAACGGAACTGACCCTGTTGGGGACGGCCGATGCGAATACCTACCCGCTCCAGAAAAAACGCCACTCCGACGAATTTTTACGAACCATTGCCCACCTGCGCCCCCGCACCAATAAATACGGCGCCCTCTACCGTATCCGTTCGGAAAGCGCCTTTGCCGTGCATCGATTCTTTCGGGATCGCGGATTCCATTACGTGCATACCCCCATCATCACCGGCTCTGATTGCGAAGGCGCCGGGGAGCTGTTTCGGGTGACCACCCTTCCCACCGATACTTCCGGCAGCGCCGTACCGGAAACGGATTTTTTTGGAAAAGCCGCGGGATTAACCGTATCCGGCCAGTTAGAGGCCGAACTGGCCGCCTGCGCCCTGGGAGACGTCTATACCTTCGGACCGACGTTTCGGGCCGAAAATTCCAATACCCCCCGGCACGCCGCCGAGTTCTGGATGATTGAGCCGGAAATGGCTTTCGCCGACCTCGAAGACGACATGGACCTGGCCGAAGCACTGGTTAAAAATGTCACCGCCGACGTCATGGCAACCTGCCACGAAGACATCGATCTGTTTGCCCGGTTTGTCGATAAAGCCCTGATGAAAACCCTTGATGCCATTGTCAACCAACCGTATGCAAGAGTGCCGTATACCGAGGCGATCGACATCCTTACCCGTTCAGGAAAAAATTTCGAGTTCCCGGTCAAATACGGCATGGATCTTCAAACCGAACACGAACGCTACCTGTGCGAAAAAAAGCTCAAAAAACCGGTCATCGTTTTCGACTACCCCAAAGAAATCAAGCCGTTCTATATGCGCGTAAACGACGATGACCGCACGGTGGCGGCCATGGATCTGCTCGTCCCCCGCATCGGCGAACTAATCGGCGGCAGTCAACGCGAAGAGCGTTATGGGGTACTGAAAAGCCGAATGCTCGACAGCGATATGAATACCGATGACTACTGGTGGTACATGGATATCCGGCGGTTTGGAACCGTTCCCCATGCCGGCTTTGGATTGGGGTTTGAGCGGTTTCTGATGATGATCACCGGCATTACCAATATCCGCGACGTGATCCCTTTTCCAAGGACGCCCAAACATTTGGAATTTTAAACCGAATCGGTTTCCCTGATAGGTTCAACCCAGCGATTATAAACACGGTGGCCATCCGCCTTTAACCGCATCGGTCCCATGTGCGCGACACCATCGAAAAAACCTGTTTCCCCGCTTCAACACCATTTTACCAGGCCGCCTTACGGGAATCAGACCTTTGGGCAGAGAGCGTCCCCATAGAGATTACCTCACCTGTCCAGATTTTCTTTGTATCCACACTCCCGGTTCAAACAGATTTTCTGGAGGCCGAATTTTTTGGTGCTTTTTTCGGCAAGTATGGGGGCCTTGCATCGGGGGCAGGACTCGGCAAGCGGTCTGTCCCAGATAGCATATTTGCAGTCCGGGTATTTACTGCAGCCATAGAAGGTCTTTCCCCGCCGGGAAGTCCGCTCCATCAATTGGCCGTCACACTTCTTTTCAGGACACTTCACCCCGGTATCTTTACCGCTGCCATTGGCCGACTCGGTATATTTGCAGTCCGGATACCCGGAGCAGGCGAGAAAGCGCCCATAGCGCCCCTGCTTGGCGACCATCGGCAATCCGCATTTAGGGCATGTTTTGTCTGTTTTTTCATCCTCTATTTTTTCAATTGCCCGGATAGCTCCCTTTTCGTCCCGTTCGTAATTACGGGTATATTTACACTCGGGATAGGCATCGCAGGCCAGAAAATGGCCGTTTCTTCCCATCTTGATATGCAGCCGGCCGGTTTTGCATTCCGGGCAGGTAAGCCCGGTAGGAAAGCCCACGGCTTTCATGCTGCGCATCCCTTCGGTGGCTGCATCCAGTCGTTTTTTGAATGCTTCATAAAAACGGGATAGCACCTGCTCGCTGTCAATTTCGACCGCTTCGATTCGGTCGAGGTCTTCTTCCATCCTGGCAGTAAAATTGACATCAAAAATATCCGGAAAAGACTCCACGATGAGATCATTGACGATGAACCCGAGCTCATTGGGCCGGAAATATCCTTTTACAAGGTCCACATACCCCTTGTTTCGAATAGTGGACAGGATGGTGGCGTAGGTACTGGGACGGCCGATCCCGTTTTCTTCCAGCTCCTTGACCAGCGAGGCCTCGGAAAAGCGCGGCGGCGGTTTGGTGAAGTGTTGTTTGGGGATTATCTTTTCCAGTTTCAGGGTCTGGCCCTTTTCCAGCCTGGGCAGCCTGCTGGATTCTTTTTCCTGCTTGATGGCTTCGTCCACCGATTGGTACAGGGCCAGAAACCCGGGAAACCGGACCCGTGAGCCGGTGGCCGTAAATCGATAGTCGCCAGAACAGATGGAAACCGTATTTTTGTCAATCAGGGCCTGCTTCATTTGGGAGGCAACAAATCGCTTCCAGATCAGGCTGTACAGGGCCATCTGGTCTTTGGTCAGATAGCGGGCCACCTTTTCCAGGGTGTAGGCGGCCGAAGTCGGTCGAATGGCTTCATGGGCATCCTGGACCTTTTTGCGATTTTTAAACATCCTCGGCTTGTCCATGGCGTATTCGGGGCCCAGTTGTGCCTTGATGACCTCGATGGCCTGCTCCGCCGCCTCACTGGCAATTCGGGTGGAATCGGTACGCATGTAGGTAATCAGGCCCACGGGCTCCCCGTCACCCAGCTCAATCCCTTCGTAAAGCTGCTGGGCCACCACCATTGTTTTTTTTGCAGAAAAGCGCAATTTCCGGATCGCTTCCTGCTGCAGTTTACTGGTGGTAAAAGGCGGCAGGGGGTTTCGGCGTGTCGTTTTATTTAATATCTTGTCGACAATAAACGGATGTTTCTTCAATTCATCGACAATGGCCGTCGCCGATTTTTCGTTAGCAATCTTTATTTTGGCGGTTTTGTGGCGAACCAGCCGCGCCGTAAACGGTGGCGGCGAATCGCCTGCCAGATCCGCACTGATCGACCAGTACTCTTCCGACTCAAAGGCCTGAATTTCCCGTTCCCGGTTAATAATGATCCGCACCGCCACCGACTGAACCCGCCCGGCACTCAACCCGCCCTTGACCTTGCGCCACAACAGCGGTGATATCTGATACCCCACCAGCCGATCGAGAATCCGGCGCGTCTGCTGGGCTTCGTACTTGGCTCGATTAAGCGTTTCAGGATGTTCCATGGCCCTGGCAATCCCATCCCTGGTGAGCTCATGATACAAAATCCGGTGAAAGCGGCGATCCTTTTTTTTCAATATCTCCGAGGTATGCCAGGCAATCGCCTCGCCCTCCCGGTCCGGGTCCGGGGCCAGAAAGATATCCGTGGCATCGCCGGCAGCCTTGCGAAGCGCAGCGACGACTTTTTGCTTTCCGGGAATCGTCCGATATTTAGGCCTGAACCCATGCTCGATATCGATACCCATCTCCCTGGAAGGCAGATCCTTGATATGGCCCACGGTGGCCGCCACGTTATATTGTTTACCCAGGTATTTTTTAATGGTCCGAATTTTTGTCGGTGATTCGACCACTACTAATGGTTTAGCCAATGATTCTCCTCAATATTCCAATTAACAATCTATTTCAGGATTAAATACCGATCTGTTTTCAACAATAATTCATGTGTCGTGTAAACATCTTTCCAGGCGCCTGGGAAACAAGACCGGCCAGTTCCATCTGCATCAGCAGGCTGGAAAGCCGTCCAATATCCAGCTGCGTCTGACGAACAAGCGCATCGATATGCAGCGGATACGCCCCCAGCGCATCGAATATTATTTTTTCATCCCCCGCCAAAGGCGGTTGGTGCGTTACCTGTTGACTTTTGTCACCCGGGCGGCCAAAAAACCGGGGAAACTCTTCAAGCACGTCCTGGGCGTTTTCCACCAGCTTGGCCCCCTGCTTGATCAGCGTATGCGTCCCCGTACTTTTAAACGACTGAATGCTTCCCGGAACGGCAAACACATCCCGGTTCTGTTCCACCGCCAGCCGGGCCGTAATCAGGGAGCCGCTTCGGCGCGTGGCTTCCACTACCACGGTTCCCAGCGACATGCCACTGATAATCCGGTTCCTTCGGGGAAAATGGTGTGCCTCGGGCCCGGCCGTCAGGGAAAACTCAGAAATCACCGCCCCGGTTTCCACGATCCGCTCAAACAGCTGACGATTTCGGGCCGGGTATATTCTCGAAAGCCCACTCCCCAGTACGGCAACCGTTTTCCCCCGGGCCGACAACGCCCCCGTATGTGCCGCCGTATCAATACCCAGGGCCATCCCGCTGACAATGACGCTTCCCCGGCTTGCCAGGTCGTGGCTTAATTTCCGGGTGGTCTCAATGCCATAGGCCGTGGCGTTGCGCGAGCCGACCATGGCTATGTTTTTTTCAGTCTCGGGAAGGCGCCCTGCCAGATAAAGATAAGGGGGGGGATCCGGTATTTCAAGCAGCAGCGGCGGATACGCGTGATCGGCCATGGTGACCAGTGAAAACCCGGCCTTGAGAACATGGTCGATCTCCCGTTTGATTCCGTCCGTCGGCCGAAACCGGGCAATTGAATCAACCAGGCGCGTCGATACGCCGGTTACCGGTTGAAAAAGTTCAGGTTTTTTACGGGCGGCGGAAAAAACAGCACCCGGCGTCTGAAAACAATCAATAAGCCGCTTGAATATCAGGTTCCCCACCCCCGGAACCTGTTTCAGACAAAGCCAATCCGACCATGTGTTGATTGATTTTTTAGATGCCGATACCATGGGACGTATTTTTATGGGATGGGAAATGTCGGCGACACGCGGGCAATAAGATAGAATACCTGCCACCACCTGACAAGACCGGGGTGGCGGCAATTTGATTCACACCCCTTTTTCTATTTCCCCTGTCATGACTGTCCACAATATCAGGCATTTAATTTCTTTTTGGTTCGGCCCTGCCAGGCCAGTAGAATCGGGCTGGCAACAAAAATGGACGAATAGGTCCCCACCCCGACACCGACGATCAAGGCAAACGCAAAATCGTGGATAATCCCTCCCCCGAAGAAAAACAACGTCACCACAACAAATAACGTCGTTGTAGACGTCAGAATCGTCCGCGAAAGCGTCTGGTTAATACTGTTATTAATGATATCGGGCAGCCCGGCTTTCCGCTGTTTGCTGATATTTTCGCGTATCCGGTCGAACACGATAATGGTATCGTTGAGCGAATACCCGATGATGGTCAAAAGAGCCGCAATAATCGGCAGGGTAAATTCTTTATTAAATATTGAAAAAAAACCGATGACAATGGTGACATCGTGAATCAGCGCGAGGATAGCGCCCATGGCATATTTCAGTTCGAGAAACCAGAATATGATGAGGCTGGCAATGACGGCGCATAAAATCAGAATGGCCGTCCCGACATTAAACAGCGACAGAAAATAAACAACCCCCATCAGGGCGCCCGCCACCACACCACTCAACAACCATTTGAATTCAAACCGGCCGGATATATAAATGGTAATAAAGAGCAGGGAGAAAAACAGGGCCATCAGGGCTTTTTGCTGCAGGTCTTTACCGACCTGGGGGCCCACCATTTCTACCCGCTCGATCTGGACATCACTGCCCGTCGATGCTTTCAGTGCCTTGATGATCTTTTGGGTAAATTCTTTATCCGTGGTCTCTGATTTGTCGGTGCGGACAAGGAACTCATTGTCGGTTTTCGAACCAAAGGACTGCACAGAGGCTTTTCCCATATCAATGGAGGCCAACCCCGTTTTAATTGCATTTAACGCTGTTGGCCGGGACATCTTTATCTGGACCAGTGTGCCCCCGGCAAAATCAATCCCATACCGGGGCCCGCCATGAAGAATTAACGAGCCGATACTGACAAGGATCATCGTCAAGGACAGGGCAAACGCGATCCTTCTTTTTCCGATGAAATCGAAATGTGTGTCGGATTTAATAAATTGCATAAATACAGATTCCTAATTATATTTTCAGGTCTTTTATTTTTCGATTGATCAGCAGATAGTCAAAAATACTGCGGCTCAGGATAAGCGAGGTAAATAAACTGGCCAAAACCCCCAGGCTCAATGTCACGGCAAACCCCTTAACCGCACCGGTCCCAAACTGAAATAAAACCATGGCAGCGATCAATGTAGTGACATTGGCATCTATAATCGTCAGGGATGCCCGGCTGTACCCGCTATCCACGGCGGCCCGAAAGGTTTTTCCAAGGCGCAGCTCCTCGCGGATTCGCTCATAGATCAACACGTTGGCATCCACGGCGATACCGATGGTTAAAATAAATCCGGCAATTCCCGGCAGTGTCAAGGTGGCCTGCAAAACAGCCAGGCCGGCGGCCATCATGATGACGTTCACAATGAGGGCCACATCGGCAATGATACCTGCCAGCCGATAGTAAACAGCCATAAACAAGACCACCAGTAACCCGCCCACGAGCATGGATAAAATACCCAGACGGATGGAATCGGCGCCCAGAGACGGGCCGACGGTCCGTTCTTCCAGGATCTTTACCGGCGCGGGCAAGGCCCCTGCACGGAGTATAATCGCCAGATCCCGTGCTTCTTCGGCCGTGAAGCGGCCGGTGATACTCGCCTGGCCGCCGCTGATCTTGTCTTGAATAACCGGCGCAGAATACACCTTGTTGTCCAGCACAATCGCCAGCCGCTTTTTTATGTTCTCCCCGGTTATCTTTTCAAAAATCCGCCCCCCCTTGCGGTCAAATTCAATCCCGACATAGGGTTCGTTATACCGATTAATCTGCACGCGCGCATTGGTCAGGTGGGCGCCGGTAAGCAACGTCCGTTTTTTGACCAGGTACGGTACTTTTCTTTTCTGATGGGTTTCCGCGTTTTCGTCGACCTGATAAAGAATCTGGCTTCCCGGCGGAATTTTGCCTTTGAGCGCCGCCTCGACACTGTGGGTTTCATCGAGCAGTTTAAACTCAAGCTGGGCGGTTTTACCAATCAGCTCTTTGGCGCGCCTGGTTTCGCTGATTCCCGGCAGCTGGATCAATATCCGATTCTGCCCCTGGCGGCGGATATCCGGTTCGGATACGCCGAACTGGTCGATTCGACTACGAATCGTTTCCAGTGCCTGGTCAACGGCCAGGCGTTTAATCGTCTTGACCTCCCGATCCGGCAGGTCGAGGATCACCGTCTGGGCCGTATTCCCGTCAGTAATACGAAGATCTCTGAATTCTTTACTGATCATCTCATCAAATTTATCCCTGTCCTCGGGATTACTCAATGTGACAGTCAACCGGCTGATGCCGGAACGATCCAGACCGGAATACTTAATCCGCTCCTTTCTCAACTGGGTTCGAAGATCCTGACTGATACGTTCCATTCGGTTTAAAACGGCTTTTTCCGTCTCGACTTCCAGCACCAGGTGCATGCCTCCCTGTAAGTCCAGCCCCAGATTGATCTGCTTATGGGGCCATAAGGCAGGCTTGAATGTGGGCAAGACGTAAACCAGCGACACCACGATCACAATAATGACGCTGAGCGTTCGCCACGATATTTTTTTCAAGTTGCGCTTCCTTTCGTTTCACCAGATTGTTCTATTATCCGAGTGAAGTGAACCATCCGGATTATAAAAATTGAATGAAATCATCCGGCACTCTTTGGGATATCAGGCTATTTTTTTTCCGCAGCGTCTCTGGCGTCCTTTTTTTTCTTTGAGGGCGGCGGCGCAGCAGCCTGTGCCAGGCCGGCGACATTGGCCCGGTTGAGTTTCACCCGCACTCTATCAGATATTTCTACGGTGAGTATCGTATCCGAAACCGCCGTGACGCGGCCATAAATGCCACCCGAGGTGACAATTCGATCTCCCTTTTTGATATTACCAATCATCTCCCGATGTTCTTTTGATTTTTTCTGCTGGGGCCTGATAAGCAAAAAGTAAAAAATAACAAACATCAGAATCAAGGGAATAAACGACGCAAAACCACCGGCGCCCTGGGCACCCTGAGCGCCCCCCTGCCCCATGGCATAGGCAATATTAATCAAAACGTAACCCTCCTCTGTTTCATTTTAGTGACTGATATTTTATCCTGGCAGCTGTACCGAAATGCCAATCTTCGTAAAAATGGCGCGTTTATACTTGATATCAACGCTCCCGTCAAATCATTCCTTTACGCCCCGCCTGGTTCACCAAACCGGCTGTCAGCACCAGATAAGCCCTGGCCAGGGCCTACCATGCCAGATAGCCGGACGTCTGCCCGGTCAATCGTTTTTTGCCGGCAGCCATAACATTTCGCCGTCAAAACGGATCCGATCCACTTCGTTGAAATTGATACTTTCCAGCAGTTCAAAGACCTTTGCCAGATTAAAAACAACAATTTTACTCAACGGATGAATCAGGTTCAGATCAGGATCGATCCTTTTTTCACGCAGATTATAAATATGAACCATGCTCTCTGAAAACTTGAGCAGCCGGCCCACGCCCGAACTTTGTCTATCTGCACCGGGTTCATCTGCCCCGGGCGATAAAGTAACACCTTTGTGGAGAAAATAGTCCTTTAGAAACTGAAAATGAATATTCCAGATATTGTCTCCCGGTTTCACCACATGAATGCCATACGCATTCAAATCCTGATCGGCCTGCATGGCCGCAAGAATGGTTTTTTCCAGTTTCGTTTTTTCCTCAGTTAATGTATCGATTTCCTTTTTGATACCGGCCACCTGATTCGGCTGCGCTCCCGCCAGCCGTTGACGGGCATCGTCCAGGTTCTGGCGCACATCCTGGTATAAATGATAGGTCCGGAGTTTTGCGGATAGTTTTTCAAGATGTCTACGGGTGGCGGAGTCTGCCTCTCCCGAAGTCGATTTCACGCGGGTTTTAAGTTGATTATACTCTTTTTCCAATGCCTTTAATCTATCCAGAGCGGCGGGCAGTTCCACCCGGCGGGCCGCTGACGTACCCGCCGGTTGATCAGACAGACTTTGTTCATCAATCTCACCGGTCTTCAGTCTGATTTTATCGAGTATTTCATCTATCGAAACAAGCATCTCCCCGATCCGGATGGTTTCACCCGGCCGGACGATCATGTCAATGCCCTTATCAAGGCCTAGCGCGGCTTTCCGTTTGGCCATCAGATCCTGGCTTTTTTCATAATCAATCGGTGTCTCAGCTTTAATTTTAATCTTTGTTGATATTCCTGATGCCTGTTTGTCTTCGCCGGCTGTTTCGGGTGATTTCCGGGATCGGTTTCCCCGCCAGGACCCCGGCCAGAGAAACACCACCCCGACAATTAGAAGCAGAACCACAACAACTGCGATAACCGCCTTGTATTTATCGTTGTTGTTATTATCATGATTTTCCTGACCAGGGTTTTTATACTCAGGCATGGTCTCTCCTCTGGCGGCCCTCCTTGCTTTCCGGCAGGTCTTTTAGCTTAAGACGTTTTTTCCAGTTTTTCCCGCCGCCCGGATTTTTCCGAAGACAGCGTCTGAACGATCTCGCTGTCACCGGGAATCATGTGATCGCTTGCTTCGATGACCACCTCGATATTCTTGCTGGCTTCTATGTCGATCAGGTCCTTTCTCTTCTTGTTCAGCAGATAGTCGGCAACAGCCCTGGGAACCACCCCCCGGATACGGGTCAAATTGCTTTTCAGGGTTTTTGAGTTGAGCTCCCTTAAAAATTTAAGACCCAGTGTATCCACCGACGGGACCGCCCCCTTGCCACGACAATACCGGCATATCTCATAACTCCCAAACCGAATGGAGGGCCGGATCCGCTGTCTCGACATCTCAAGCAGCCCGAATTTGGAAATAAGCCCGACACTGGATTTGGCCTTATCCGTCTTTAGATATTTTTTCAGTGTCTGTTCCACCTTACGGCGGTGTTTTTTATCCTTCATGTCGATAAAATCAAGGACGATCAGGCCGCCCAGATCCCTTAACCGGAGCTGACGGGCTATTTCTTCGGCCGCTTCAATGTTGATTTTATAAGCGGTTTCTTCGATGGAAGCGCCCGAGGTCGCCTTTCCCGAGTTCACATCAATGGCCACCAGCGCTTCCGTGGGTTCAATGACCAGCGAACCGCCGGATTTCAGGGGAACCCGGTTTTCGAAGATCATGGCGATCTGACTCTCAAGTTCATATTTGGAAAAAATCGGTTTGGTGCCCTTGTAGCGCTTGACGATTCGCCCGTATTTGGGAGAAATAATCCGCATGAACTGCTTTGCTTCCCGGTAGGCCGATTCATCGTCAATCAGGATCTCGGTGGTATCCGTCGTAAAATAGTCTCTTAAGGAGCGTTCAACCAGATTCCGTTCCTGGTACAAAAGTGCGGGCGCCTGGACTTTCATCACATTTCCCTTGATCGTTTTCCATAAGCGCATCAGATATCTGTAATCATTTAATATAACGGTTTTTGAACACTTCTTTCCCGCCGTTCGGACAATCAGGCCATACCCGTCCGGCACATTAATTCCCGAAATTATCTCTTTTAAACGCCGCCGCTCTTCTTCGTCCTCTATTTTTCGGGATATTCCCTTATTTTCACTGCCGGGCATCAGAACCATGTAACGGCCCGGCAGGGAAATCATGGTGGTCAGCATGGCCCCTTTTGTACCTTCAGGATCCTTGGTGACCTGAACCAGTAACTCCTGGCCCCGCTTTACCAGATGCTTGATCGATCGATTGTCCTGCAAATCATCCCGGTAGTAATCGCTGTGGATTTCATGTTTTTGTAAAAATCCGTGTTTTGGGCCGCCGTAATCAATAAAAGCGGCCTGCAGGCTGGGCTCCACCCGGGTGACGATCCCCTTAAAAATATTGCCCCGGGTAATCTGCCGGCCGGCATTTTCGATATGAAACTCTTCCAGATGTCCTTCTTTGACTTTGGCAATACGACATTCTTCCGAATCAACTGCATTGATTAATATCTTGCTCATTGACAGCATTCCTAATTATTAACGGTTATTATGTAATTTTTGAAAATAAAAGATTGTGACAGACAAGTCAATCGATTTCTATGATTTTATCTATATATTTCAAAACCACCGGCTTGCTATTTCAAAACCGCTATGGCATAAGATGACCACGAATCGCCAGACGGTTGTCCGTTCAGAAATCCACCGGATTTATGGGGGCAGTCCCGACGCGTACAAGGGGCCAACACGAAACCAGAGGGCGCTGGCGGCCTTGCGATTCATAGCGGGTATCAAACTGAACCGATAAAAAAGATGTCGTCAAATGGAAAACACGTATAACCATAAACGGATTGAAGAAAAATGGCAGGCCCGATGGGCAGAATCGAAACTGTTTAAAGTCTCGGCCGATCGCAACAAAGAAAAATATTACGTGCTGGAGATGTTCCCCTACCCTTCCGGTAAAATCCATATCGGGCACGTTCGAAACTATGCCATTGGCGACGTTATTGCCCGGTTTAAACGGATGCGGGGATTCAACGTATTGCATCCCATGGGGTGGGATGCTTTTGGTATGCCGGCGGAAAATGCCGCCATTGCCAATAAAACCCATCCGGCCCGATGGACATATGACAATATTGATACCATGCGGGGACAATTAAAGCGCCTCGGGCTCAGTTATGACTGGGACCGTGAAATCGCCACCTGCCGGCCCGAATACTACCACTGGGAACAATGGCTGTTTCTGAAAATGTACGAAAAGGGGATGGTCTACCGCAAAGAATCCTTTGTAAACTGGTGCGAGCCGTGTCAGACCGTTCTGGCCAACGAACAGGTCGAGTCCGGGACGTGCTGGCGATGCAACCAGCCGGTCCTCCAGAAAAAACTGAACCAGTGGTTCTTCCGTATCACCGATTATGCCGAGGACCTTCTCGTCTATTGTGATCAACTCCCCGGATGGCCGGAAGAAGTCGTCACCATGCAGAAAAACTGGATTGGAAAAAGCTTTGGTGCGGAGATCCGGTTTGCGGTGGCCGGCCGAAACGAGGTGATTCCGGTCTTTACCACCCGCCCGGATACGATATTCGGTGCCACATTCATGTGTCTGGCTCCGGAACACCCACTGGTGGGCCAGCTGTCCAAAGGAACCGACCAGGAGGCCGCCGTTAACGAATTTGTCGACCGGATTGCCCGGCAGGAACGCACCAGTCGCGCCGTTGACCAATACGACAAAGAGGGTATTTTCACGGGAGCGTGGTGTATCAACCCGGCCACCCAAAAGAAAATTCCGATATATACGGCCAACTTCATCCTGATGGAATACGGAACCGGTGCGGTGATGTCTGTTCCGGCCCATGACCAGCGGGATTTCGAATTTGCCCAAAAGTATGGCCTTAAAATTATCGAAGTGGTCCGGCCGCCGAACCCGGAAAACCGGTCGGGCCCGATGGAGGCGGCATATACCGGTAGCGGAAAACTGGTAAACTCCGGCTCATTTAACGGGATGCCCAATGACGAGGCGACAGACGCCATTGTCGATCTTCTCGAACAACAGGGATATGGCAAAAAAACCATTAATTACCGCCTGCGCGATTGGGGAATTTCCCGCCAGCGATACTGGGGAGCCCCGATCCCCATGATCCATTGCCCCAAATGCGGTATCGTTCCCGTACCGGCTAAAGACCTGCCCGTACGACTTCCGGAAGAAGCCCAACTGCTCGACGGGGGCCGCTCCCCGCTGCCCGAACTGGCCGCATTTTACCAGGTCGCCTGTCCGGTATGCGGCGACGCCAGTGCCCGCCGGGAAACAGATACCATGGATACATTTGTAGAGTCGTCCTGGTATTTCGAACGATTCTGCAGCCCCCGTTATAACAAGGGGATGTTTGATACCGATGCCGTAAATTACTGGATGCCGGTGGATCAATATATCGGCGGGGTCGAACATGCCATCCTGCATCTTTTATATTCCCGTTATTTTACCCGGGTATTGAAGGATGAAAAGCTGGTGGAACACCGGGAGCCGTTTGCCCGCCTGCTAACCCAGGGAATGGTATGCAAAGAGACCGTCCGGTGTGAAGAACATGGATGGCTCGGGCCGGATGATGCCGATGGCGAGGGTGATACACGAACATGCACCCGGTGTGGTCGCGAGGCAACCATCGGACGCATCGTAAAGATGTCCAAATCGAAAAAAAATGTGGTTGACCCGGAAGATTTGCTCAGCCGTTTCGGTGCCGATACCACGCGGCTCTTCTGCCTGTTTGCCGCACCTCCCAGAAGGAGTCTTGAGTGGCGTGAGGAAGGCGTTGAAGGCAGTTTCCGGTTCTTAAACCGGATCTGGCGCCTGGTATGGGCGTGGCTGCCCCAGATCCGCTCCGTTACCGCTTATGAGGGTCCAATCGAGGATCTAAGCGACCCCTTGGCCCGCCTTTACCGGAAAACCCATCAAACCATCGAAAAGGTGACCCGGGATATTGAAGACCGGTTCCATTTCAATACCGCTATCAGCGCGGTCATGGAACTGGTTAATAGGGCCCATGGAATCGAACTGACCCAAAACGATGCCCTTACCGCATCGGTGATGCGGTTATCCATTGAATCCATGATCTTGCTGCTTTCCCCCATGGTCCCCCATTTCTCCGAGGAGATCTGGGAAGCCATCGGCTATACCGACAGCATTCTGCTGGCGGCCTGGCCATCTTTCCGGAAAGACGCACTTGTCAAAGATGAGATCACAGTCATCCTTCAGGTAAACGGCAAACTGAGAAGTCGGCTTACCGTCCCGGCCGACATTACCGAAAAAGCCCTTGAGGAGATGGCTCTGGCAGATGAGCGGGTATTAAAGTTCATTGATGGCAAGCCCGTCCGGAAAACCATTGTGGTAAAAAAGAAACTGGTCAATGTCGTTATTTAACCACCTGATGTTTAACACACAACCAAAATACGCTGGGAAATAAGATGGCACCCCGACTAAAACCAAAATTTTGCTGGCTGTTGTTAACGCTTACCCTTTGTGTCTGTGCGTGCGGATACCGGTTCCCCGGCAGCGGGACGCTTCCCGGCGGGATAGAGAAAGTGTACATTCCGCTGTTCACCAACCGGACGAATGAAGTCGGTGTTGAAAATATAATTACCGACGACCTGACCAATGAATTCATTCTTCAACGAAAACGTGCGCTGACAGACGACGATCAGGCCGACGGTATCTTATCGGGTGTCGTTGCCTCGGTCCTTACCCGCACCATCTCCCAAACCGGTGAGGGCGCTTCGGTTGAACGGGAAGTCGTTGTCAGGGTCGAATTGCGTCTGACCGATAAAAACGGGAAGCTGATCTGGATCGACCGGAACCTGACGGCCAGGGAACCATACAAGGTGGGAGGAGATGACAACATCGAAACCAGCCGACGCAGACGCGATGCGATCGAGAGATTGTCCACGCGGCTGGCCCAGAAGATTTACAACCGTCTGACTGACGATTTTTGAACAGACGTAAAAAATTTAAGCGTTCAGGGTATTCACCAGTTTCGACAGCCGGGAAATTTTTCGAGAGGCCGTCCTTTTATGAAGAACACCTTTTTTAGCTGCCTTGGCAATAACTGACTTGGCCGCATTGAGTTCTTTAACGGCCTGTTCCGGGGTCTTTTCAGCAACGGCCGCCCGAACAGACTTCACCACGTTCCGGGTTCGCGTTTTTACAGATTTGTTGCGGATTCGACGATTTTCATTTTGGCGTATTCGCTTTAGAGCTGATTTATGGTTTGCCAATGGGTGTCTCCTTGTTTTCCTGATTTTAATGTTATTTTAATTAACGGGTTCGTATTTTATAAAACAGGTATTATGATACGTTGGTTAATTGATGTCAAGGCTTTCCTGAAATTGTTTTTTTAATAGTTATGCCGAATTGACAGCTAAATTTACGAAAATAACCGGTATCGACAGAACAGTTGTTTATTTACTTTCTTGAAAACCTTGTCGTCTTAATATATGAGCACATCAATTCGGAAAAAGAGACCCGATTCGGGCAATAATATCATGGGAAAAAAAACCGCCGCAAAAAAAAAGAGCCCGAAAGATAAAAGCCGGGGAAGAACGGGGAAAATCGCATTTTTCCTTGCCGCATTCGGTCTGGTCTTTATCTTGCTGATGGGCATTTTCGGTGAATGGGGATTATTGGATCTGATTGCTCAACATAAAGAAAAAGAGCGATTAATCGCAATGAACGCCCGGCTCGCCAACGAAAATCAGGACATACGCCGCAAAATTCACCGCCTGACACATGACCGCCAGTATATTGAAAGTATTGCCCGCCGGGAACTGGGCATGATTCGTGACAATGAGGTGATTATTCAGATGGGTCCGACAGGACAGAATAGACAAAATGGAAATAAAATGGAGAAATAATGTCCGAACCGTCATCGTTTGACACTTTTACCATGGCCCGGGTGCAGGAAGATCAGGGCAATGACAGGGAAGCCTTGCGGATATTAAGCCACCTGCTTTCAACGGACCCGGAGGATTATGCGGCGGTGAAGGCTGCCCACGATCGGGTAAAGGCCCGGATGACGGGAACGACTGAAGAACATCTGGCCCGCTTATTCGAAGAATGGGTGGATCTGTTGCTGGCACACCAGCGCATAAAAAAATTAGCACACATCAATGACCCGGATTGAATGTTCCGCGTTGATCGATAAACAAAAAACAAAGGGGGATCAAATCAATGGAAATGAAAGCGATTATGCAAATGGAAAAAGGCCGGTTCATCGTGATTTTATTCATTTGTATCGGGCTGATGTTTATCGGTGCCTGTACAAAGAAAAGAATAGGAACCGGCTATACTTCGGCTGCAGGCGCGGGAAATCAGGCCGGGACCGGGTTGAACAATAACACCAATAATACAATCGGCCAGCAGGGTTCTGAATCCAATTTATCTGAAAGCGGGCTGAATGGAAACAACACCGGTGGCCAGGGAACCCAGGCCGGCCAGCTGACGGAAGCCGCGCAGACGGCTCGTGAGCAATTTGAAAGCAATGATATCTTTTTTGAGTATAACAGCGCGGCACTCTTGCCTGAAGCACAAGCCATTCTGATGGAAAAAGCAGAATGGCTGCAGAATAACCCCCAGGCCGCCATTGTGGTGGAAGGACACACCGATGAACGGGGTACGGTTGCTTACAACCTGGCCCTGGGCGATCGACGGGCGGAAAGTGTCCGGGCTTTCTTAATGGAACTCGGTGTTAACGTTGACCGGATCCGGACGGTCAGCTACGGCGAAGAACGCCCCCTGGATAACGGCCATACCGAAGCGGCCTGGGCCAGAAACCGGCGTGCCCATTTTGTTGTTGAATAAAAACGGGAGATATTGATTCAGGCGGAAGTATAAATCCACGCTACCCGGGATGTTAAGCCGGGCTGGCTAGCGTCTGGCGTAAGGTGTGGTAAACGGCGATACGGAACGTAATCCGCGGGGACGCTCTTTTCCTCTTATCTGTATACGGAGATCTGACAGGTAATCTGCCAACGGCCCGCCGGAAAGTATTATATATTTTATACTATTTTCAACTTGTTCATTTAACGATAATTATTTGAGAACTGAGAAAGGATCGGCGAGTAACGATAGCCCGCTGGTAAGGACCCATGAATTATAAGAAAACGCTTAATCTGCCTTCTACCAAATTCCCCATGAAGGCCAATCTTTCCCAGCGGGAACCGGAACAGCTATCCGCCTGGGAAGCATCCCGCCTGTACGAAAAAGTCAGAAAGCAATCCGCTCAAAAAAAAAAGTTTATTCTGCATGACGGCCCGCCTTACGCCAATGGTCACATTCATACGGGTACGGCCCTGAATAAAATTTTAAAGGACATCATTGTCCGGTCCCGTCAAATGGCCGGATTTGACGCTGTGTACGTACCGGGCTGGGATTGCCACGGATTGCCCATCGAGCACAAAGTCGACATCGCCCTGAAGGGCAAAAAAAAGGATATGACCCAGACCCAGATTCGAAAACGGTGCCGAACCTATGCCGAAAAATATATTGATATCCAGCGCAAGGAATTCAAACGACTCGGTGTCATGGGTGAATGGGACCATCCCTACCTGACGATGAACTATCCGTACGAGGCGACCATCGCCCGGGAATGCTGTAAATTTGCCATGGAGGGCAGCCTGTATCGAAGTAAAAAGCCGATCTACTGGTGTTGCAGCTGCCAGACGGCCCTGGCTGAAGCGGAAATCGAATATCATGATGAAACGTCCCCCAGTATCTACGTCAAGTTTGCCCTGATCGATGACCTCGGTGCAAAAATACCGGCTCTGGCCGGCAAACAGATTTCCGTAATCATCTGGACCACCACGCCATGGACCCTGCCGGCTAACCTGGCTGTGGCCCTCAATCCCCAATTTGTCTACGCGGCCGTGGAAGTACCCGGCCGGGAAGTCTTTATCCTGGCCCGGGACATGGTTGACGACTGTATGGTCACTTTTGGTATCAGCGATTACAGGGTTCTGGCTGAAATCGAAGCCGGCATACTTGAGAAAATGAACTGCCGGCACCCGCTCTACGACCGGAAATCGCTGATCGTTCTCGCCGATCACGTTACCCTGGAAGCGGGTACGGGATGCGTTCACACGGCGCCCGGCCATGGCCGGGAGGATTATGAGGTGGGCATCACCTATGGCATGGACATTTATTCACCCGTGGACGACGAGGGACGTTTTACCGACGATGTTGACTTTTTCAGCGGCCAGTTTGTCTTTGACGCCAACAAAAACGTCAACGCCAAACTCCAGGATATAAACCGGCTGGTTAAAGAGGAAGATCTGACCCACTCCTACCCCCACTGCTGGCGGTGTAAACAACCCGTCATCTTCCGGGCCACGCCCCAGTGGTTTATTTCCATGGAAAAAACCGGGCTCAGACAAAAATCTCTGGACGAAATCGAAAAAGTAAACTGGATTCCGCACTGGGGCAAAGACCGGATCTACGGAATGATCGAAAATCGCCCCGACTGGTGTATTTCCCGGCAGCGGGCCTGGGGCGTTCCCATTACGGTTCTTTATTGTGAAAAGTGTGACGCCCCCTATATGACCGAAGCGCTGATGGAACGGATCCATACCCTTTTTACCGAAAACGGGGCCGATGTCTGGTTCGAGAAAAAGGTCGAGGACCTGCTCGGAGATAATCCCAGCTGCCCCCATTGCGGCCACGATACTTTCATCAAGGAGGATGATATTCTCGATGTCTGGTTCGACTCGGGTGTCAGCCATGCGGCCGTTCTGGAGTATCGCGACTATCTCTCGTGGCCTGCCGATCTGTACCTGGAGGGAAGCGACCAGCACCGCGGGTGGTTCCACAGTGCGCTCTTGACTGCCGTGGCGCTCAGGGGGCGGGCGCCCTACAAAGCCGTGCTGACCCATGGCTTCGTAGTGGATGCCGAGGGTAAAAAAATGTCTAAATCCATCGGCAATATTATCGCCCCCAGTGAACTGATCAAGCAGTACGGCGCCGAAATACTGCGGTTATGGGTGACGGCTACCGACTATCGGGATGATATCCGTATTTCGGACAACATTCTCAAACAATTAACCGATGCCTACCGGAAAATCCGAAATACCTGCCGTTTTATCCTGGGTAATTGTTCGGATTTCAATCCCGAATCCGATGCGGTTCATTACGATCAACTGCCGGAGATTGACCGCTTTGCCCTTCACACGCTTTACCAGCTGGTCGAAAAATCAAAAAAAGCATATATGGACTACGAATTTCATAGTGTCTATCATGGCCTGTACAACTACTGTACCCTTGATCTCTCCTCCTTCTACCTGGATATTCTGAAAGACAGGCTCTACACCTCTTTGCCCGCATCAAGGGAAAGACGAAGCGCGCAGACAGTGCTCCATATCATTCTGGACGCCATGGTTCGTATTATGGCACCCATTATGATTTTTACGGCCGAGGAGATCCGGCGATACCTGCCGGCAACGGGCCAGGCGCTTGACAGTGTGCATCTTGAGCAGTTCCCCGAATCTGTACCACAATGGAACGATCCGGACCTGGCCAGCCGCTGGCAACGGATTCTCGACGTGCGCGAGGAAGTAACCCGGGCACTGGAAGCGGCCCGGGTGGCAAAAACGATCGGTCACCCCTTAAGCGCCCGGGTGATAATTTCGGCGCCTGAAGCAATATACCGGGAGCTGTTGCCGTATGCCGATGATCTAAGCACGGTCTTTATTACTTCTCAGGCGATACTTTCTCAGGATTCGCCCATGGGCGATGATGCATTTGTGAGCAATAATATGGACGGTTTGAAGATCCAGGTACTTCCCGCTGAAGGTGAAAAATGTGAGCGCTGCTGGATCCATGATCCGAGCGTTGGATCCCACACCGGTCACCCGACCCTGTGTCGACGATGCAGTGATGTTGTCGAGAACCTGCCGGAATAATGGCTGCCGGGACCAGACGACTCAATGGGGAAAGAAAATGGCATTACTTCCGGCTGCTCGTCTTTGCCGGATTTGTGGTACTGCTCGATCAGCTGACCAAGACAGCGATAGGGAACACGATCCCATTGAATCATTCCGTCCCCGTTATCCCCGGATTTTTTGACATCACGCATGTCCATAATCCGGGGGGTGCGTTTGGCCTTTTTGCCAGCCAGAGTGACAGCTTCCGGCAGGTTTTCTTCCTGGTTCTCATCCTGGGGGCCATGATTGCCATCTTCTGCTTCTACCGGACTATTCCCCCCACCCACCCCTGGCTTTCCTTTGCGCTGGCACTGATTTTCGGCGGGGCCATTGGCAACCTGATCGACCGGATACGCTTTGGAGAAGTGGTCGACTTTCTCAGGTTTTATATCGGAAGATATCAATGGCCCAGTTTTAACATCGCCGACAGCGCCATCTCGGTGGGTGTTGGTATTTTTATCATCCATCTGGTATTGAACAAAATGCCGGACTAAATTTACGCAGCACGCCTGTCAACGTTATCGGATTCGTTGCTGCCGAGTGTTTTTTGATGCCCATCATTACATTCCAGAATCTAAAAAAATATCTCCAGTCTGAAAAAAGAAGTCAATGTGCTGTCTGGCTTATCCATGGCGAAGAGTTTTTATGCGCCCAGGCCCTTGAAACGATTCTGGATGTCTTTTTACCCACGCCCGCGGACCGGATGAACTATGAGCCCCTTGACGGAAGTCAGGACCAGGTTCCACTGGCCCTGGAGAAAGTCAACACCTACACTTTTCTCCCCGGATGCAAGGTTGTCTCCCTGCTGAACAGTCGAATTTTTGATTCTAAACAAAGCACGCCGGATCTGCTCAGCAAAATCCGGACAGCGCAGGCCGAAAATAACCTCAAAGCTGCCAGTGTTTTTTTTATTCGCCTGCTGGGAACCCTGGGCCTGTCGCTGGACGACATCGAAGGAAAAAACCGTCGCCGGTTGATCGGTATCGGACCCGGGGAAACTGATCAATGGCTGGATCCGGTTCTCGGCTATTGTCGTGATAAAGGATTGATCGTACCCGCCGGTACGGACACCACCCGGCTGCTCGAAACCGCGGTGAACCGCGGATTTCCGGAAGACCATCACCTGATTATCACCACCGACCTTGTCGACCGGCGACGCAAATTGTATAAAGTACTTTCCGAAAAGGGCGTGGTCATTGACTGCTCGGTGGCCTCCGGATCACGCCAGGCGGATAAAACAGCCCAGGAAGCCGTTTTAAAAGAGCGAATGAACGCCATCCTTGATAAATTCGATAAGCAGATGGACACGGCTGCTTTCCAGGCCCTGCACGAAAAAACCGGTTTCGATCTGCGTACCTTCTGTGCCAGCATGGAAAAACTGGTTGATTATGTGCGCGACCGGCCCCGTATTCAGGCGGCAGATGTGGAAAAAATATTGACCCGCACCCGGCTGGACCCGATCTTTGAGCTGACCGGCGCGGTGGCCGAACGCCATCCTGAAGCCGGCCTTTTTTTCTTGCGATCGCTGCTTGCAGGCAAACTGCATCCGCTGCAGATCATCGCGGCTCTGGCCAATCAGATCCGAAAGCTCATCGTGGCCAGGGAATTCATTGATACCCCTGAAGGCCGTGCCTGGCGGACCGGAATGCCATACTCAGCCTTCAGACGAAACGTAATGCCTGCCATCATCGCCTGTGACGATAATTTCCGTACGATGCTGTCTGCGTGGGAAGATGCGCTTGCGCCCCCTCCGGGTAAGGGAAAAAACGGAGCATCCGTCTCAACAGGCTCAACAAAGAAGGGGAAAAAGAAGGCACGCAAAAAGAAAAAACCGGCAGCCAGCCAGCTTCTCCTGGCGCCCAATCCCAACAGCCCGTACCCGGTATTTAAAACATTTGAAAATGCCAGCCGATTTACACCTGCCGAACTGCTTCAGGCGCTGGAAAAATTATATGCAGCCGATTTACGGTTAAAAACCGGTGAAAAAAACCCGGAAATCGTGCTGGATGACCTGATCATGGCAATCTGCCGCCGGGAACAAAAAAAATGATTGGATTTATCCGAAAACAGGAAGAACGCCTGGCCGAGCAATTCATTCGCCGCCAGTATCAAAAGCAGGGAATCCCGGTACCGGATTCGGTCACCCTCAGTGCCCAGGCGGCCCAGATAGTGGGCGAAGCCCATCGCATCGTCCAGAAAAGAGGCGGCAATGTCTGGACGATCCTCAAAGAAATGATCGATGATATCCGCCTGGACTTGAAGCACCGATAGCGCACGCCATGCACATAGATTTTTTTTACTTACCGGTCTCTTCCGGCCTGGATAACAATACCGCCTTCTTCAACGCCGATATTCCGAGCCAGGACCCTGCACTTGACCTTCAGCAGGAAGAAAATCAGCCGGGACGCGCTGGTATGGGAAAGCGCCTCGTAGTTCCCCTGCCCCTTGCTGATGATAAAATCTGAATTGTGAAACAGTGCTTTAAATTCCGTGCTGCAGGTGTCCAGGATCGTTCCCGGCGCGTCCGTACCCGACGACACAATGGTGGCCACTTTATCAATACCGGCCTGAACCGCATCCGCCCTCGTGGCGTCATTAATGATGGGCGCCCCCCGGACAACATAAACGACCGGCTTTTTCATTTCCTCTATTAAAATTTTATCAAAAACGCATTCGCCCGCATTGTCGCCGAGGTATACAATTTTTTGTGCGGTATCCAATTTCTCCCTGAACTTGTCATAATCGAACAGGGCAAACTCTTTTTCCAGGGTATCCGCCACTTCGGTATCCCAGTCAAAGCCCCAATTGGCGCCAAAATCGATGACATTTCCTGCAATTGCGATCCGTATGGCCATCAGGAGCCGATCATTTGAGGCCACCACCCGGCTTTTCAAATACGGATATAGCGACAGCGCTTTTTCCGTACTCTCTTTCTTGATTTTCCGGTAAGGATCGATATTTTCCGTTATTTCACTGATTTTTCGATAAATCAGTCGACCGCTTTCAGGCGGTGTACTGTCAAGTGGAATCTCTTTCAACATCATTCCCACTTCATCCAATACCCTTTTTATTTTTGCCTCGTCGTCGGTTGCGATTCTTGCCGCCCGAAGCGCCTGGTTTAAAAAACAGGGATAGCAATCAAGATATGTTCTCACCGGGATATTATCTTTCTTTAACCTGGATTAAAAGATTTTACGCCCGCTCTGCATCAATTGATTTAATCCGAGTCGGCGTAGAGTTCTCCTTCTGGAATATGTTCACCCGGACGCCACGTATCATACTCACCGGGTGTTATGGTCTCTCCGGCACTGATTTCTTTTTCAGTCCATACGATCCGCGTGTTGCATTCGTACACTTTCTTTCCCAATTCCTTTTTACGTTTTTCAAGTGCCCTGTCCGCTTCTTTGCGGCTTTTATGAATGGATAGTACTTTCTTTTGCGGATTGTCAAATTGATGTTCGTCATAAATAAGTAAATACATCGGCCACCTCCTTTTTCATTACGACCTTGCTATCCCTGACGATGAAAATCCCATCATCATTTCTATCCATCCACATTATAACGACGGGTGATCGTAAAACATGAACGGTTCACTTTATGTTTTTGCACAATCGATGCCATGATCTATGAAGATGGGCCATTATTCATGACTATATTCGTAACCTGTTATTTTCTTAGATATATTTATTTTTCCATTCAGATAATGATATCATCGGCGGCATATTTATTTCGTGGAATTTGAAAGCGATACGTTCGATCCAGACATATGGTAACGTTAGGTAACGCTTTTTTTCAAATGCGCTTTACGGGGTTTATCCTGCAGAAGGTCAGCCGGGCGGCATCCCTTGTCCGGGCAGGCGGGGACAGGCTTATTCCCCGGGTAAAGGAGGATTTTTACTGACGATCATCACGATACCATCGCTTTTCTTTTGGGTATCGATGACCCGGCCATTTTTGAAATGGATCACCCTGGTGATTTTGCCCACCTGGCCGGGCAGGCAGATAAAGCTGAACTGTTCACCGGAATTCAGGTCTGAAAGGCGTAAACTTACGTCTTTATAGCCCCTTCAGCAGTCTTGTCGGTAATCAATCATTGTTTTTATTTTCGAGTGCTCAGCGTTCATGAAATTCGTCGAAAGCAACAAAAAGGGTTCCCATTTACTGCCCCTCCCGTCCCTTTCCTGCAATGTATCCTGCCAACCGGGCAGTATGTTCCAGCACGCCGAACGGGCAATATTCTATGCTTTGCGCAAATTTTCCTGAAAATTACCATTCCCATTCGCGCCGCCATACGGCCTACTATGGATTCCCTTTCCAAATCAAGCCGTGGCTGCTTGTAACAAAAATTTTCAGCGGCAGACCGCCGCCGTTTTTATCCGGCTCAGGAAAATCCGCCGGTTGGGCGATCCGCGCACGTGCTGCCGATACCGGACCCCATGAAACTGGCGCAGCTCATCAATTTTTTGGTTTTTGGGGCGCCGCACTTGGGGCAGATAATCTTTTCCCTGTCTCCGGCGAAGACCAGTTTTTCAAAGCTATGCCCGCATTGTTCACATTTGTATTCATAGATCGGCATGAAATCTCCTCCTTTACGCTTGAATATCCGCATCGATTAAAAATTCCGGAGGATTCAAGATATTTCGTTTCACCGTGCAAAGTCCGGCGACCTTGAGAACCGCCGCTTTATATTTTTCGGGAAACCCGGGCGGCAGCGAGATATGCATTCTTACCGTTTCCACCAGATGTTTTTTCTCATTCCAGTCAAATTGAACGTTCATTTTAAGGTCCGCCGTATCAATCCCGCGTTCATGGCAAAAATAGACCACATAGATCCCGGCACATGTGCCGATGGAAGCCAGAAACAGGTCATATGGCTGGGGCGCGCTGCCATCACCGCCATCTTGTTTGGCCTGATCCGTTTCAATGGTAAACCCGTTGTAATTTGCATTCACTTTCTTTCCGCCGGGGAACGTTATTTCCATTTCCATGCGCTCATCTCCTTGTTTAATTTCGCCGGACCGGCCACAACAATTTTCTCGTTTATTTCGATGACAGACATTGATATCGGACCCGGTCCGATGGTATACTGTTTCAGACATCGAAACATAATACATTAAATTTGAATTTCAAATGACAAATAATTCGTTTAACTTTCTACAGGATCATTCAGCCCATTTTCTTGAAATGGCCCTGCGGAGGGATCGGCACGAGATCCTTGCACAGCCGGATGGCCGTGGAAAACGCACCGGTACATGTGGGGATACGGTAGAAATGTACTTATCTGTCCGAAAGGGTTGTATTCAATCGGTCACGTTTCAAATAGATGGCTGTATGAACACCAGCGCCTGTGCCAATACCGTGGCCCATCTGGCTGAAGGTAAAAATATTGAAGAAGCATGGGATATCACCCCGGAAGACGTCATCGATTTCCTGGAGACACTGCCACCGGACCATACGCATTGCGCGGAACTTACGGTCGGCGCATTCTATCAGGCCCTGGCCGATTACAGCCATAACCTGCAGACTCCCTGGAAGAAAATATACAACACCCGGTAACCCGGCCCTCTTATCCTTTCGCAAGGCCTGGCAGCAATGCGGGTGGCACCACAATCACCGGACAAGGTGCCTTTAAAATAACCTCCTCAGCCGTCGTCCCCAGAGAACTGGACATCGCCCCTTCTCCTGCCTGAAGCGGAATATCCGTCGATGTCCCAATAACGATGGCATCTATCCCGGCATTTTTTGCCAGCTTTACCATCTCACCCACCGGGTCGCCATCGGAAACGTTGATCATATAATCTGAAAACTCCCTCTTTTTCATCCATTCCGAATACGCCGCCACCATGCGGGTTTCGCCGTCTTTTATTTTTTCAATGGTCTCTTTTTCACCGATATCAAGACGTCCCAGACCATGGTAGATCCATAGCCGGGCATTATTTTCGGCGGCCAGGTTGAGGGCAAAATTAAAAATATGATCACAATACGCCGTTAAGCAGGTACCGAATAATATTTTATTATACATTTTTCCTCCTTTTTCTACGAACGGGTTTAAAATGGCCGTCATTGCCGGCAGATCAATGCCGGCAATGAATTCGTCGGGCAGGTGAACTAAAGATCATCCACCAAAATCACCACCGCCGAGGCCAATCATGGCCTCCTCCGCCGTTACGCGAAGCCGGGTCAACGCCTGATCAAACGCCTCCCTGTCAGCCTTAATATCGGTAATACCCGTCTCAGGGGTGCAATTGTCCCGAACCTGCTCGATCCGGTCATCCATTTCCGCAATGAGGATATGCAGATCTTCGATATTGGGAAGGATTTTCTCCTTTTCTCCCCCCGGTAACGCTTCCATGTGACGGACGATGTCATACACATTGGCCTTCCAGGCAGTGAGTTCCGCTTCCATCGTTTTGCAACAATTTCTTGCTTTCATGGTTTCCTCCTTTTTGATGAGTGGGTTCTGGATACCAGCGAAGACATGCTCCCTGATACAACGTCAAATCATCGATTTATTTCGTGTACCATTTATTCTCAATGCATAAATGATGCCACCCGGATAAACACCTTTCATTAAAAATTAACTATACTATAACAACCTGTTATATAATTATATATTTATATTGGCCTGGCCTATAACGGTATAGGAAAGAAGCGATTATACGTTACAGATATATCGACTTTACGTTACATTTTTATATTGGTAACGGTATGTAACCACTTGCCCGTTTCCATTCCATACGGGTCGCCCCGTGCCATATCTTTTTTTTAGTTGGTGAAAATCAAGGGCTATGGTATTAGTTGGAAACGGTTATAGGATAAAGGATCTCTGGTCTCTTGAACAAAATAACATTGGACGGTTTTACATGGCGGACACAGAAATAGCTCAACCCGGTCAGGATGCGGAGCACAGCGATACGGCGGAGGCCTCGTCATTGGCACCTGAAACGCATAAAGAAGAAACGTCACAGGCAATTACGGCCCATAAAAAGGGAGGCATGGGCCAGCTGGCAGCCACCGCGATCTGTGGCAACGACATCACCTCTTCATGCCTGTACGTATCGGCCCTGGCGATTATTTATGCAGGCCGATGGGCGCCGATTGCCCTGTTGCTGGTCGCCGGACTTCTCTACCTGTTCCGTTCGATCTATGCTGAGGTGGTCGGGGCGCTGCCCCTCAACGGCGGGGCTTATAATGCCCTGCTGAATACGACCAGCAAGTACCGGGCCTCCATCGCCGCCTGCCTCACCTTGTTGTCCTACATGGCCACGGCCGTTATTTCGGCCAGCGAAGCCATGCACTACGTCCAAACCATATGGAACGATCTTTCCGTTACCACGGCAACCATCGGCGTGCTGGTCTTTTTTACGGTATTGACCATAATCGGTATCGCCGAATCCGCCCGGGTGGCTATTTTCATCTTTATCTTTCATATAACTTCCCTGGTACTTCTGTTTGCAGTCGGTATTATTTATATTTATCATACCGGTCTGGGGGTTTTGTTTCAGAACATCTCGACACCCACCCCCGGAGGAGTGGCAATGGCCATGTTTTTCGGGTTTGCGGCATCCCTTCTGGGGATCTCCGGTTTTGAAAGCTCCGCTAACTTCGTTGAAGAACAGGCCGAAGGTATTTTCCCCAAAACCTTGAGAAACATGTGGATCGCCGTCACGATCTTCAACCCGGGAATGGCCATCCTGGCACTGGCCTTACTCCCCATGGGCGAAGTCGGTGCCCATCACGAGGCACTGCTTGCCCACATGGGACTGCTGGCCGGTGGGCCATGGCTGTCCGACCTTATTTCAATTGATGCCGCCCTGGTATTGAGCGGGGCGGTTCTGACAAGTTTTGTCGGTGTCAACGGGCTGGTCCGACGGATGGCCCTGGACCGCTGTCTGCCGCAATTTTTACTCAAAACCAACCGCCGCGGCACCACCCACCGGATTATCGTCTCCTTTTTTATCTTATGCGTATCGATTCTGCTGATCACCAAAGGCGAACTGAAAGCACTTGCCGGTGTCTATACCATATCCTTTCTGTCGGTGATGGCCCTCTTCGGGCTGGGCAACATCTTCCTGAAAATCAAGCGGGCCGGGCTTCCCCGGCCGACGGTTGCGCCAATGTTTTCCGTTCTGATCGCCATCGCGGCCGTTATTACCGGCCTGGTCGGCAACGCCGTCATGAACCCGCCGTATCTGCTTGTTTTTCTGGAATACTTTTTCTTCGCCATGCTCGTTGTCTCCATCATGCTGGGCCGGATTATCATTCTCCAGGCCTGCCTGTTTGTTGTCAGAAGCATCCTGAAGTATTTCATCACCCATATGAGTGCCATTTCCCGGACGCTTCGCGAGAAAATCGACGATATCAATTCACAGCAGATTGTTTTTTTTACGCGGGGGGACAACCTGGCCAATCTCAATAAAGCCCTTTTGTATGTCAAACAAAACGAACATACCAACCGGGTAAAGGTCGTTACCATAGTACCGCCCGGCGGCCAGGTGCCAGAGGATCTTGAAAGAGATTTGAAACTGCTTGATGAAGTTTACCCGTCGATTGACATCGATCTGGTCGTGCAGACCGGTCAATTTGGGCCGGAAATGGTCCAGCGGCTTTCAAAAGAATGGAATATCCCCACCAACCTCATGTTTATCGGCTCTCCGGGAACGCACTTTCTGTACGGCCTGGCCGAACTGGGAGGGGTCCGGCTGATTATTTAGTTTGTATCCAGGTTACTTTGTATCCGGATCAGGCACGACCTGTTTGCAAGGTTGAACCACCGCTGCAGGCAAAAATGGCGTCTCCGATGAGTATTTACACCGGCAACCTGGATATGATACTGTTTTTATCCTTCACAAACCCGCATCATGCATCAGGAACCGAGTATGAACGAGATCATCAGCCGCATTAAAGCCAAAACCCCCGGGGAAAAAGAATTTCACCAGGTTGTTGGCAAGGTCATGGAAACCATCCTTCCCGTCGTTGAAAACAATCCGGCTTACCGCGACGCCAGTATTCTGGAACGGCTGGCGGCGCCTGACCGTATCCTGATTTTCCGGGTCTCCTGGATGGATGATCAGGGAAAGGTCCAGACCAACAACGGGTTCCGCATCGAGATGAACAATGCCCTCGGCCCCTATAAAGGAGGGCTCCGGTTTCACCCCTCTGTTACGCTGGGAATTCTGAAATTTCTTTCCTTTGAGCAGACTTTTAAAAATGCCTTGACAACATTACCGCTCGGTGGTGGCAGCGGCGGGTCCGACTTTGACCCCATGGGGAAATCGGATATGGAAGTCATGCGCTTCTGCCAGAGTTTCATGACCGAGCTTTTCCGTCATATCGGTGCCAACACCGATGTACCCGAAGGTGATATCGGTGTGGGTGCCCGGGAAATCGGATACCTTTTCGGCATGTATCGCAAATTGAAAAATGAATTTACCGGTGTGATGACCGGTAAGGGGATAGGATGGGGGGGAAGCCTGATGCGTCCTGAAGCCACCGGCTACGGATGTGTTTACTTCGCCGCTGAGATGATGGCCAACCGGTGGAACCAGACGCTGACGGGTAAAAATTGTCTGGTCTCCGGCGCCGGAAACGTTGCGCGCCATACCATCGAAAAATTGATCGACATGGGCGCCACGGTCCTCACTGCATCGGATTCATCGGGGTATATCTACGATGAAGAAGGCATTGATCCGGGTAAACTGGCTTACCTGAAGCGATTGAAAACCGTTCGAAGGGGACGCATTTCCGAATATGCGGATAAATACCCTGCCGCTGTCTACACGCCGACCGATGCCACTCTGGATCATCATCCGCTATGGTCCCACCGGGCCGATTGTGCCTTCCCCTGCGCCACCGAAAATGAAATCAACGAAAAAGACGCCTATAATCTGGTCAACAACGGCATCCGCGTGATCTGCGAATGCGCCAACATGCCCTGCACCCCCGAAGCCGTCGATCTGTTTACCGATCGGAAAAACATTCTCTATGCCCCGGCCAAGGCCGCCAGTGCCGGCGGCGTGGCCGTATCGGGCCTGGAGATGGCTCAAAATAATATGCGTCTGACCTGGACCCGGGAAGAAGTGGATAAACAGATGAAAGTCATTATCAAACAGCTCCACCAGACCTGCCTGGATGCCGCCGAGCAGTACAGCTGTCCCGGAAACTATATGGTTGGGGCCAATATCGCCGGGTTTTCCAAGGTAGTTGATGCCATGCTGGACCAGGGGCTGGTATAGGAGTATGCTGCCAATCATTCATCGATTAGCCCCTTGATTAATCTGCCCCTTACCTTTTCTGCGTGCCGGGCTGCATGATCAGATCCGGGCGTCCTTTGAGATATGCGGTGATCGTCCGCCCCAGAAAAAGCTGCGCGCCGTCAGCGGCGGTGGAAATATTGTCAGCGACTGACATTTTCACGTCTTCCCGGCTCGTTCCGGCCGATCGTCCCAGGATGATAATTCTATCTTTCAGCGTTTCCATTGCCCAGTCACTGGCCTGATCAAAATTCGTAAAACTTCGGGCACCTTCAACCCCCGTAATGATAAATTCTCCGTCGTTACCGGGGTTAATCTGAACCTGTCTGCTGATCCTCACCTGGCTGGTAATCGCACCGACCGCATTGGCCACATCGGCGTCCGGCGGCAAAATGGCTTTTGTCCCCAGGACTTCTCCGGCCCGGGGAACAAAATACATTGCCGGCGCGCCGATACCGATAACCGGGCGGTGAAGATCAATGCGGACACGATAGTCATCGGTTCCACCGGTAAATAAATTATTCATCAACGCCCGGCATATGTCACACGCTTCCAGATCGTCGGGCACAACTTCTTCATCCAACTGCTTTTTAAGCAGTTCCATGGCCACCCGGCGCACGACCCTGTCCAGCAGAAAATCGATCAACTCCGCCTGGTTCCACCCGGTTACCTCGCAAAACAATTCACACATTTTCCCGGCGGTTTCGGTATCCCACCGGTTAAACCGGCCGGTAACATGCAGCAGATCGGTTGGAGTCAGTCCGCATCGCTGGATCACCCCGGCCATTTCAAGCCGCTCCAGGTTGAGCAGCCGCCAATGCCCGGTATCAAAATGCTGCGCCAGTTCGTCCAGGGAGCAGGGCCGTTTTTCCAGTAACGCCAGGATACGCTTTTCTTCATCACGCAGCAACAGGTCACCCGCCTGCCCGACCCGGGTCAAAACCTGCATCGGCCAGGAACCGGAGCGGTACAGGTGCAACCGGTTGGCCATAAATCGAAATACCTGCCGAAAACCGGCGCTCATTCCATCTGATGTTCTGCCTGCGGATTCGTCATGGTGAAACCCGGCCCAGGAAATGGGTGCCACCCGTTGGGGTCCGATGACAAACTGACCTTTTTTCCACTGAATCAGGCTGTCGCCTCCGAGCCCCGCGGTGCGCATATCCAGGGCCCGGACGTGTGTTTTATATCCGCCGATAACGGTGCCGCTTTCGCACACGCGAACCTGTCCCGATTTCAACCCGGCCGTATCGGTTGTCGTCCCCCCGATGTCAACCACGATCGCATCCTCGTATCCGGTCAGGTGCATGGCCCCGGCCACACTGGCCGCCGGGCCGGACAGCACCGTTTCCACAGGTCGATCCCTGGCCACCTCGGCGGCAATGAGCGACCCATCGCCCTTGACCACGACAACCGGGGCCAAAATATTCCGCCGGGAAAGGACAGTTTCCATCTCGCGGATAAATTTTTCCAGCCGGGGAATAATCTGCGCGTTCAACACAGCGGTCTGGGCCCGGGTTCTAAAATCGAGCATTTCCGATAATTCATGCCCGCAGGTCACGCTGAGTCCGGTTTCTTCTCTCAGGATTTTTTTGACGAGCAGTTCATGGGCCGGGTTGACAGCACCGGCAAAACCTGAGACGGCAAACGCCCGGACTTCCTTTTTCTCCACCATCCGGCGGGCAACTTGCCTCACCTGCGCCGCGTTGACCGGGCAGATTTCTTTGCCCGTGATTTCCAGCTGCCCGTCGATAACGGCCTTGGGTTCACAGGGAATATCCCCGGAGCGAAAAACGCCGTAAGGCGGCATCAATATTAACCCGACCGTCTGCCCCTCCCCTTCTACTATGGCATTTGTGGCCAGCGTGGTAGACACGGCCACCAGTTCAACCTTTTGCAGCAGATCCGCATTTAAGCCGTCCAGCGCCGCGCCAATGCCGACGGTAAAATCCCAGCGGGTCGTCAGGGCTTTGTTTTTCCCCCGCAGCTTTTTCTGTGCAAAATCATAGATGACTGCATCTGTGTAGGTACCGCCCGCATCCACCCCCAGGCCGAATCGAACCATGGCATCTCTTGAACCGGCAGCCGGCCTGACTTCGCGCTTTATCGTTTTGGATCCGTGCGAAACTGACCCGGCCCGCGCAGACGCCCTGGCCGGGACAGCCGCCAGGCGTCCTTTTATCGCATCAAATGCGGTATAATAGCCCGGCGGCACCACCAGCACTTCATCACGGGTCTGTTCCGCCGTGAGCAAGTGTTCAAGAAGACGGAGGTTCCCTTTAATGGTTTCATGTTTCCATCCATACTTTCCAGCCATTTCCACGGCATCTTTGGCATACTTTTCTTTATGCGGCGCCCCCGTATCGATAAACACCGCCCGCTGATAATTCTTCTGCCAGCTGTTCAGAAAAGACATCACCGTTTCGGCATGCTCATGGCCGTACGCTTCCTCGAGCGTTTCAAAGCTGACCTCTTTATCTCCCATCCAGGCCTTTCGCCTGCGGCTGGATCGGGGCTGTGATTTTTCAGCACACCACCCGGCGGAAAAATAATACGTTCCGGGATACCGGGCGAACTCCCGATTGTAGGCCTTGTTGCTTCCCAGAAACATGGCGATACAATCATGGGCATTGGGAATCACCAGCGGTATATTGCGGGCCTGAATACCGACCGTGCCAAGGCCGCACACCCCATATCCGATGGCAATCCGGTCATACTGGCTCCGGCCGGAAGCCTTGTCGATGGCAGCCTGCAGCTTGCGTTTGAGTTCGGCCGGTTTGTTGTGCAGCCCGGCTTCCAGGAACCGGGTACTCACGGTGAGGCCTTTTTTTTCAGCCACCTGTTGAATATCGATGGCCAATACCGCGCAGCCGATGACATGAATACGTGCCATGTTTTCTCCTGTAAAATATACGATCGCGGATAATTTCGCTCTTTTCCTACAATCCTTTTTCCATCCGCCGGACCGTAAACAGGTCTTCATCAAAATCCTGGTTAAACCTAATATTTTTAAATTTCAAAATTGTTTTGTGCCGGACCTCTTTCCCTTTTTTCCGCGTCACGTGCATCTCGGTCACCGCCCAGATACCGTCTATTTTCTCCATCTTTTTCACGTCCACATACTTGAGATACCCGCCGCGTTTTTCCCAGTTAATCGCGCGAACCATCATATCATTGTCCTGCCGCACCCACACCAGCGACTTTTTATACCCGGTCTCCTCTACCACTTTTCTGCTGCGGGGGATGCTCCAGATCACCCATGTTTTTACCCCATGAACTTCCATTTCCATTCCTTTTTCGTAAAAGCTGAAATCGTAGTCATCCAGGTTGCGCGAGGTCATGTCCGAGTAGTTCAGGTCCGACCCCATAAAGCTGCCAGCCTTATCCGACGATGCGATCCGTTTGGTTTTGTGCAGCGCGGGCAGAAAAAGCCACTGGTCGTCGTCTTTATCGGCCGTATCGTAGTCATAGGTGAGAAAAGCGGTGTCTTTTACATCAGCCGGATATAAAAAAAACATCAGCCGGAGCGTATCCACCCCTTTATCTTTCTGGAAACTTTTTATTTTGCGTACCCGTTTTTTTCCCTTTTTATCAATCAGCACCATTTCCATATCCGAAACCCGGTTGTCGCCATCTTCCCGGTTTTCGACTTTTTCCATGACCGCCCGGGCCTTTGGATCATCTTTCAGGTTGGCAGCGGTACCGATTCCCGGCAGGGAAACTACCAAAAGGACAAGTATCATCATCAAACGGCTCACCGGTAACATGCGCGGTCTCCTTTCCTTGATTTGACAGGGAAACGCTTCTGCTTATCCGTCCATCCCGCCCGAACCGGGAAATTTCTTCCCCTTCACCGGATATCCGGTGATCTAAAGGCGGCTTTCATCTACAACCGGATTGCGCAGGACGCCAACCCCCTCAATCTCCACTTCCACGACGTCATCGTGCTGCAGGGGCCCCACGCCGCTGGGCGTCCCGGTCATAATAATATCGCCGGGCTCCAGGGTGAAATTTCTCGATACAAAGGCGATGATATCGGGAATACTGAAAATCATATGACGGGTATTGCCTTCCTGAACCACTTCTCCATTCAGGCGGCAGATAATGGCCAGGTTTTGCGGATCGTCCATATGCGCAGGTGTCACGATCCGGGGGCCGATGGGGCCGAAGGTGTCAAACGATTTTCCCCGGAACCAGCCGGATCGATCACCGTTCTGAATATTGCGCTGGCTGACATCGTTCATGCAGGTATAACCCAGTACATGGTTCAACGCGTCAGCCGGCGGCACGTCCTTGCAGCGATCTTTGATGATAACGGCCAGTTCGGCTTCATAATCGACCCGGGGCGATTCAAAGTTATAGTCATTCAAGAACAGGGGAATCACGATGGGGTCTCCAGGGCCAATTAAAACATTCGGCGTTTTGGGGAATAGAATCGGCTCCGCCGGAATGTCTGCGGTAAACCCCCGGACCTTGACGGACGAACTTTCGGCCACATGGTCGCGGTAGTTCAGTCCCAGGGCGATAATCTTGGACGGATTCACGGTATAGGCGGTTTCCTGTCGATCAATCGGTAAAAAAACCATCTTATCTGCTCCACTATATCGGTTATGGATATGTCGTATCAATCGTGTCAAAAGATGCCGCTGATCGGCGTCTTATTTTCCGGAAACGACCATTTAAAGCCGCTGAGTCAATATCTCCGTCATCTCCGCACCGGTCAGCACCAGTGGATTTGTTTTATTGCTGCCGCTCAGGCAGCCGGCCACCAGACGTGGAAAATCGTCGGTAGAGACACCATAGGCGGAAAGTCTCGGTATCTTGAGACGCCGGATCCATTTATCCAGGGTGTCGGTCAGCCAGGTTAAGGCCCGGGTGTCGGTCTGTGCCGGGTCCTGGCTGAGCAGGCGGCCGATACGGGCGTAACGCCGCAACGCCGGATGATTCGGCTCACGGGATTGTATGGCATCAATATTCATTCGGGTGGCAGCACCCAATAATGTACCACAAACCACCCCGTGGGGGATCGGGAAAAAGGCCCCCAGGGGTGATGCCAGACAGTGGACCACGCCGAGCCCGGCCTGGGCAAGGGTAATCCCCGAACAATAAGCGGCATAAATCATGGCTGCCCGCCCGGCCGCAGATTTTTCCCCGGCGCCTTCTATCGCGGCAAACAAGCCGTCCCGGGCCGCCTCGATTCCAGATAAGGCCAGCGCGTCGGTAAAAGGGCTGGCGTTGGGTGAAACATACGACTCAATCAGCTGGGTCAGGGCGTCCATGGCCTGAGATGCCATTAATTCACGGGGCAGATCCCGCATCAGTTCCGGATCAAGCAGCGCCACCCGGGCCATCAGTAATGGATGTCTGAAAGATTTCTTGAAACCATCATCCCCCTGCCGGCTCAATACGGCGTTTTTAGTCGCCTCACTTCCCGTTCCTGCCGTCGTCGGCACGGCAATCAGGGGGGTGGCCGGGCCGTGGTAGGTTCTCCCGCGTCCAACGCCCTCCAGGTAATCCATCACCGAATCTCCTGACGGCAGCAGACCGGCAATGGCCTTGGCTCCGTCCATTGCACTGCCGCCGCCGATACCGGCAACCACATCGATTCTTTCCCCGTGAAACCGGTCGACCATATTATCGATGACCGGCGGCGATGGTTCCCCCCTGATTTCGACGTGATCCCATTCGATTTTATGCTTTTCCAATGAATCAACCAGGCCCGGCCAATGCGCACCCGAACGAAATGATCTCGCACCGGTGACTACCAGCGCCCGACGGCCAAATGATTTTATGATTGATGCCAGCTCCTGAACGCGCCCGGGACCAAAGATCACCCGTGGCAGTGATGCCACATCAAAACGACCGAGCCGATGCATAATAGACTCTCCATGGATAGTATTTTGAAGCCGTCTGTTACGTATATGGGATCAGGCAGGTTGTCAATTTCATTCTCCCCTGCGATTTTGTCCTGAATTAAGTATCCGCCAGATTAGCAGAAGAAAGCGCCAGAACAGCGGCCTGGCTGAATCGAATCCGCGGATGGCTGACTATCTCAAACCCGATCTGCCCGGCTGCGGTCAGCATGGCCTGAAACCGTTTTTTCGATACATGGAACATCGGTTCAATCACCAGAAAAACACCGCCCGGTGCCAGGCAGTCCCGGATCTGCCCCAGGAAACGTTTTGTATCCGGTACCTCGTGCACCATATAAAACGCATTCACCAGGTCAAAAACGCCCTCAACCTGTACGGACTCCCTTTGACATAGACGGGTTTGAATCCGACCCCTTAAGCCCAGCTTTCGGGCACGTTTTTCGACCCTGGCCAGCATTTCCGGCTGAACATCCACCGCAACGACCTGGCCCGTATCGCCCACCCGCCGGGCCAGCTCCAGAGCGGCAAATCCCGCGCCGCACCCAACATCCATCACCCGCATTCCCGGCCTGACATGGGGGCCGAATATTTTTTCAGGATTGTGCAATATCGGGCGTAAAAAATTATCAAACGTCCAGACATGCTGATATGAACAGATATGTGCCATCTGCTTACCTCTCATTCTTTGTTTAGTCACTATACATTTTGATCAATTTTTTTTTATTTCACAAAGACTTCGGCCAGTTTATGGGCATGCCTGTTCATCATGGACTTATTGTATAGCTGCTAAACTTATTTGTCGACCGGACCAGGCGGCGCATTCCGGTTATCTGAAAACAGGTGACCCAAAGACCGGCTATTTTAAAATCGATATACACTTTTCTGTATTATTGTAAATGCGTATGCTATGGTTCGTTTTCTGCTGGCATGTAAACAGTTGACTGTACAGTGACGATTGAAAATCAAAAAAGCCAGCGGGAAAGCAACTTCAACGAATTGACACTTTTCAATCGACAATTGCCAATGATATCACCACGGAGAATCACTATGAACGTCCCGGCCCTTTCACCGGAAGACATCACGGCCCTGGCCGCAATGGTTGACGCCGATCGCTTTTCCACCGGCGGCTCGGTCCTTGACCTGCACGCCCGGGATCAGTCTCACCACCATGCCCGCAAGCCGGACGTGGTGATCTGGCCGACAGCTGCATCCGAAGTGATGGCCATAGTCGCCTATGCCAATGATCATCGGCTCCCCGTGACGGGCTGGGGGTCCGGATCAAGCCTGGAGGGAAATCCCATTCCGGTCCGGGGAGGAATTATCCTCGATTTCTCCCGCATGAACCGGATTCTTTCCATCCAGGAAGAAAATTTTCAAGCCGATGTGGAACCGGGAGTGATCTACCAGGATCTCAACGCCCGGCTGCGCCATACCGGCCTCTTTTTCCCGCCGGACCCCGGCGCCCGGGCCACCATCGGCGGCATGATTGCCAACAACGCCGGCGGTACGACTACCGTCCGTTACGGTTCCACTAAAGATTATGTGTTAAAACTGACCGTGGTTCTGGCCAATGGTGAGCTTGTCGATATGGGCTGCCGGGTCAAGAAATCATCCTCGGCCTATGATCTGGTCCGCCTCTTTGCAGGGTCCGAGGGGACGTTGGGCATCGTTGTGAAAGCAACCATCCGGCTGGTGGGGCTTCCCGCTGAATTTTCCGCAACCATCGCTAATTTCCCATCCGTGGAAACGGCCAGCCGGGCAGTATTTGAACTGATCCGGGCCGGGCTGGACCCGGCCGCACTGGAACTGCTCGATGCCGAATGTATCCAGCTGATCAACCAGGAAAAGGACCTCGGCCTGAATGTCTCCCCGACGCTCTTTATGGAATTTCAGGGGCCGACATTGAACCAGCTGTCGGAAACCATGGAGATGGCCCGTGACATTTGTGAAGATGCCGGTTGCAGTGAATTCCGAACCGGTCTGGGACGGGCGGAACGAAACCGCCTCTTTGAGGCCCGCCATGAGCTGGGAGAGATGGTCGTCCGTAACCATCCCGATGGCCGTATCCGGGTGATGGACATGGCTGTCCCCATTGCCACCTATCCTGAAATGATTGCTGATGCCCGCCGGGAATTGACTGCGTCGGGCCTTTCCGGCTATATTTTCAGCCATGCCGGCGACGGCAATATTCATATCAATGTGGTTGGCGAAAAAGACAATTCGGCTCAATGGACACAGGTGGATCAACTGACTGATAAACTCGTCCAAAAAGCACTGGATCTTGACGGCACCGCCACCGGCGAGCACGGGGTCGGGATCGGTAAGCGTCAATTCATGGAAACCGAACATGGGGGCAGCCTGGCATGGATGAAACGGATTAAAACGCTTTTCGACCCAAACGGCATTCTCAATCCCGGAAAAATATTCCCATCGTCATAAAATGGTGGCCACTCACTTAAACGGTAGATTTATGTTAAAAAAAATACGCAAGGCGACACCTCAGATTCTCGACCCGTTCCCGGTACCGGGGGGATGCAATGATACCGGAATATTTCCCGTGGAAGAATCGACGCCATGACCGCGCCCGCACATGTCGCCCTGTTTATTCCCTGTCTGGTCGACACCTTTGCGCCGGACGTCGGCAAGGCAATGGTACAGATTTTCGAAAAGCAGGGCGTCACGCTGAGCTACCCGCTGGATCAGACCTGCTGCGGCCAGCCGGCCTACAATGCCGGGTATCGCAACGAGGCCCGGACGGCCGCCACCCGCTTTATCGATATTTTTGAGAGCGCCGATGCCATTGTCTGCCCCTCCGGATCGTGCGTTCATATGGTCCGGCACCACTACCTGGAACTGTTTGCAGATGTCCCCCGCCAGCAAAAACGAGCCCGGGCCATCGCCGATAAAACTTTTGAGTTTACCGAATACATAGTGGATGTTCTGAAGGTTACCGATCTTGGCACCCGCTATAACGGCCAGGTTACCTACCACGATTCGTGTCATTTGCGCTACGGTCTGAACATCAGCCGGCAGCCCCGGCAATTGATAGAAAACGTGGATGGATGCCGGCTGGTAGAAATGGAAGAAGCCGACCGGTGCTGCGGGTTTGGCGGAAGTTTTTCCATAAAATACCCGGAAATTTCCACGGCCATGCTCGAAGACAAGGTCAACCGCATCGTGACCTCGGGTGCCGACACGGTCGTTGGCTGTGATATGGGCTGCCTGCTGAACATATCCGGTATGATCAATCGCCGGCGCCTTCCCGTTAAAGTGCTCCATATGGCCCAGCTTTTATCCGGACAGGGAAAATCCATATGAAACCCCATTCAGACAACGTCTTTACCGATCAATATCGCCAGGCCGCCCGAAAGGGCATCCAGAACCCGGTGCTTCAATCTGCCCTCGCCGCGCTCCAGGCCCGCATCGGCAAAGGCGCGGCCGCTGCCTACCAGGCGCTTCCCGAAGGCCCGGAACTTCGACATCACGCCCATGACATCCGCATGAAAAGCATCGCTCACCTTGACGTACTTCTGGAAACCCTGGCCGACCGGGTGCGCAAAAACGGCGGAAATGTTTTCTTTGCGAACAGAGCTGAAGATGCCGTTAACTACTGCCTCAAGGTGGCCCGCAGGCACGACGTCAAACGGGTTGTTAAAGGTAAATCCATGGTCACCGAGGAGATCGGCCTCAATGACGCACTGGAAGCGGCAGGTATTGAAACGGTTGAAACCGATCTGGGCGAGTATATTATCCAGCTGGCCCACGAAAAACCGTCGCACATCATCGCTCCGGCGATTCACAAAACCCGCCGGGACATCGGCGAGTTGTTTTCCCGCAAGCTGGGTATTCCCTACACGGACGATCCGCCCACCCTGACCCAGGCGGCCCGCAAGGCCCTGAGGGAAAAATTTATGTCGGCCGACATGGGAACTTCCGGCTGCAACCTGGCCTGCGCCGAAACCGGCCATATCGCCACCCTGTCCAATGAGGGCAATATCCGCATGTCTACCACTCTGCCCAGGGTGCATATGTCTTTCATGGGAATGGAGCGGGTTACCGGCCGCCTTGCCGATCATGATATGCTTTTCAGGCTGCTGTCCCGGGGGGCTGCCGTCCAGACCATGGCCACCTACGTCAACTATGTCGGCGGGCCGAGATATTCCGGCCAGGTCGACGGCCCGGACGAATTCCACCTGGTAATTCTCGATAACGGTCGCAGCAAAATCCTGGCGGATCCTGAACTGCGGGAAATCCTCGGGTGCATCCGGTGTGCCGCCTGTCTCAATGTCTGTCCGGTTTACGCCAAAATCGGCGGGCACGCATACGGATTTGCATATTCGGGCCCGATCGGAACCGTCATCACGCCCCTGCTCACCGGGATCAACCCGGCCAGGGACCTTTGTCTGGGTGAAACCCTGTGCGGTGCCTGCAAAGAGATCTGCCCGGTTGATATTGATCTTCCCCGCATGATCCTGACCCTTCGGGCCAAGCTGGCCGATGGGGATCCCGGCTGGGATGTCACGCCGGTCAACAAGTTGGAAAAAGGCGGCATGGTTGCCTGGTCCAAAATGATACAAAGCCGCAAGCGCTTCGACCAATCCCTCAAGCTCGCCCGGCTCGGGCAAAAGCTACTACCCGGCAAAGGCGGGATGATCCGCCGGCTGCCGCCACCGTTCAACGGGTGGACAACGGAGCGGGATTTAAAACAGATTGCGGACGAAAGTTTTAATGAATGGTGGAGAAAGAAAGGATAAACTGTAAATTCATCTGCATTCGGACAAGTGCTGATAAATCCGACGGAAAAACCATCTATGCCTGACAATAATGAAAAAGATTTCATCGCCGGAGTCAAAAACGCTCTGGGTGTATCCTCAACGACGGCCCGGTCATACGAAGAGATATTCCCCAACCCCCCGGAAGAAGCCGTTCAGCATATACTGGACCGGGTGGACAGCCGGAATAACGCTCAACAGCAGGCACTCCTCAATCAACTTATCGAGGCAGGAAAATCGATCAACCTCAACGTGGTTGCCAGGAAGGATACCGCTGCCGTGACTGCGGCGATCACCGAACTGGTCCGGGAAAAACAGACTGAGTGGGGAAATCAAAAACAATTGTCCGTCTGGAAGCATCCGGTAATAGACCCGTTGGGATTACCAACTGCCCTGGCCGATCAGAAAGTTGCCGTCCACGATACGGCCTTTACCGATAGTGAAACAGAAACCGACGGTCGACGCCGGATACGAAAGCAGATTATCGCATCCTTTATCGGTGTGACTTCTGCGGACTATTGTGTGGCTGATTCCGCCACCCTGGTCATGAAAACAAAACCCGGCCAGGCCCGCGCCGCTTCCCTGGTACCCGTTATTCATATTGCCGTAATCTACATAGACCAGGTTCTTGCCAGCCTGACCGAATTATACGCCCGTCTGAAAGACGACCCTGATTATTCAAAAACCGGCATCACCAATTGCCTGACCTTCATTTCCGGGCCAAGCAGGACGGCTGACATCGAAACGGTCATGGTTCATGGCGCCCATGGTCCCAGGGAGGTATACCTGTTTGTCATTACCGGCCCCCGGCCGGAAAACGGGTAAACCATCGCGCCTGAAAAGGTAACGGCATCCGGGCTTCAAGTAGAAGTAGATGCGTTGTGTAAGGAAGGTTGTGCCTGCGCTTCTTCTTCGCCGCGATTGATCACAGCCGACGCGTATTTTCCTGAGATGATAGCAGATACGGGTTTTGGTATCTCAAGCGGGAAATAATTGTCCGCCAGCTAGTCCCCACTGGCGATGATCATTTTTTCAATTGCCTGATAGGGCTGCGCTCCGACCAGCCGTTCATCACCGAACATAAGCGTCGGCACTGACGTGATTCCCCTTTCCCTTGACAGCGACCAGTCTGCATCCACTGCCGCCTTAAATGTCCGGCCGGACAGAACCGTTGCCGCCTCATCCCGGGAAAGACCGGCCGCAGCGGCAATATCCATCAGAACCGGAATTTTTGCGATGTTTTTTCCATCTGAAAAGTAGGACCTGAACGCCGCCATGTGGAAAGCGTCCCCTTTATTCTGGGATTCGGCCCACAGGCCCAGTTCCTGTGCCAGACGGCTGTTATACGTTTTTTCCCGGTCCCCGAAGGGAAGTCCCAGTTCATCTGCTTTTTGTTTCAGATGCCGCCTCATCTGATCCACGTCGACGGGCAGACCGGCAAACAGCTGCTCAAGACGCAACCCGTCTTCCGGTGTATCCGGATGCAGTGGAAATGCGCGCCAGCGAACAGAGACCTGGTATTCTTTTTTCAGTCTTTCAATACGCCCGGTAATGAAGTAGCACCAGGGTCAGATATAGTCAGAAAATATTTCAATTGTCGGCAGGATACGCATTCTTATCTCCTTTGGTGTCGATTCAGTTATCTAGACGTGCTTTTGAGAACAGTCATGTCAAGCCAGGCAGCTCCCTACGCTTTGCCGGCAATCGAGGCTTTCACGCCATTTTCCTTTAACAGGCGCGCGGCCTTCGAATTATTCGAAAAGCGGAAAACCATCAAAGCCGTGCCGGGTGTTTCGCTGACAGCGATATACGAATAGGCAATCCGAACATCCCCGGCCGCAAAAATGGCCAGTATTCGTCCCAACCCACCGGGCTTATCGTCGACTTCAACGACCACGACATCGTTGGCAACAACGGCCAGATGATGTTTCTGCAGTACGATTTCCGCCGCGTCCGGGTTGGAAACGATCATCCGCAGTTTACAGTTCCCATCCCCGTTGTCCACAAAACAATGGGCGCGGATGTCGATCCCCTCACGACCCAGACGGGCAATCAGATCGCCCAGGTGTGACGCTGAATTATCTGTTAAAACAGTTAATTGTCTAACTATCATGGTGGACTCCTCTGGTCTCTGATGTTCTACTAAAGTAACCGCGCGGAAAATCGAATATCAGCGGTTGTTTTCCCCACCTGGCCGGTTACCAGGCTCTGGCCGGCAATTATTTCCTGGCACTCATCCCGGCTTTTTTCTTCTATATGGTAGGCATACGCCGTTTCTATCATACGGCAGCCCCTCTGAACAGCCCTGGCGATTAACGCATTCAACGTGGTTTGCAACGGCACGCCCGTAAAAAGATCCTTATACGCAATCGGGTCAGGCAGTCGCAAGCTCTCTTTTTTCAGGTTATGATCAAACCCGGCAATGGCACCGGCAGGATAGAGACCTAAATTATAGAGCACTTTGAAAATGAAATAATACCCCCGGCCGGGCAAGATGCTGAAATACCTGATCTGCCTTTTCAACGCCTTTACAATTACGGATCTTCCGATGCCGAGAATTCCAGGAAGAACTAAATTTTGTATTAATTCAGGTTTGATGGTTTTATCAAGTTGAAGCTGGTGGTTGATCTGCCTGTTGATGTCGGCCTCATAATGCCAGTGCAGGTAAGAACTTCGGTCTTGTTCCTGTTTGTTTCCATCGGTCTTATACCCGGAGATATATAATATAACCGGGTGAAAAGTGATATCAACCGCATAGTGGGTTAAAAAGCCCGCGATAAACGTAAAGTTTTTCTTATCATTTTTCGACTTTACCGTATTCAATAATTGAAAAACAATCTCATTGGTCGGTACGCCATCTTCACCGTGGAGACTGTACGCCACCTTGGAAATCTGCTTATCCCTGCTGTAATATAAAATATCCGGAAAAATCGAACCGAGGTAAAAATAGTCGACATGATCAGAGATTATTCGCTTTAACGCTTTATCGCCGATTTTCCCCTTCATCTGATCGGCTAAGTAGAGATGGGTGTTTTCAGCGGCCATGGGGTAGCGTCATCTTTTTTATGTGA
>QNYZ01000088.1 GCA_003973265.1 Deltaproteobacteria bacterium
CATCGTTGAAGATGGAAATACCCTGATCAATTGTCTGGCCTATATTGATTTGAATCCCGTGCGGGCTGGTATTGTTGAAAAACCCGAGGATTACCGGTGGAATTCAATTGGATACCATGTACAGACTGAAAACAAGGATGGCTTTCTTTCCCTTGATTTCGGGCTGAAAGAGTTCAATGTCATGGACTCAAAAGAGCGGTTCCGGCGATACCGACGATTTCTTTATGAAAAAGCGGCAAAGGGAAATCAGATCCAGGAAAAAGCCCTGAATAAAGAGCGCAAAAGAGAATTTAAGCTCAGCAAAATCAACCGGTTTACGCACCGGACACGATATTTTACCGATTCCGGTATCATTGGAACCAAGGAATTTGTATCCCAAAATTATCAACGATTCAAACATATATTTCAGTCAAAGAATGAGAAAATACCCAAACGGATTAAAGGGCTTGTGGATGTTTACTCATTAAAAAGGCTGTCAGAAACCTGATACCGTTTCAAAAATAGGGGGCCAGACGAGGGCTAAAATTTTATTTGGCACCCTGGTAAGGCCCCGATGAAATAGAAGAACTGATAGAAATATTAAAAACATTTAACCAGAACTTGAGGATTGTTACTCCGGGTTTTAACGAGTCTGATCTTGGAGACGTAGAAACAGTCCAGTTAACCAGAGATAGAAGAGTCTACGAGAATTAAAGAACGGCTTCACCCCATACAGTTTCCGGCACTTCTATTGTTGTCATTTGAGTGTCAGGTTCAAAAGGGACCTCTGTAAGTAACATTTCTATAGCACCGGACTTCAATGATTCTATTAGTTTTTGCTTAGTCTTTTCCTGCGCATTTACGCCAGGAAGATCGATAAGCCATCCGATCCACCAATCGTCAGATTTCTTGATTATTGCTCTATATTTCATAACATTACCTCACAAATGGTATATTAAGGTCTTTACAGATTTTGCGTGCCAATTCATCTACAATTTCATTGTGCCGTGGGATTTGAGTTTTATTTTGTCCTTTTTTATAGATGCTGTGCCTACTTCCCTCACGTAGAAAATATGCTCCATTGTTTTTCAGATGTTTTAATAAATGACGTCGCTTCATTAGCAGACCATAGTACCTATTTTTAAATTACTGCTGTATATATCACTAAAATGGATTTAATACAATAGAAGATTATATTGAGCAACATAGAGAACATAGGAAAATAGGGACTGTAAACACCGCTATAATTCCCCGCCATTGTCACCTGTTTAAACCTGCCATGAGAGCAAATAGAGCAAATAGAAAAAATAGAAAAATAGAAAAATAGGGACAGTCAAATTATACTTGACACATGGTGTCTGGGATCAAACCGTCAATAGCATAATAAATATATGTATTGGAATGAATTTTACGATTTACACGAATTCAGGCATCAGGAGATCGTTGGTAATCGCATTGCCCTTAAATCGTGGTTAAAAGAGCGTGTCGGCCTATTTTCAGGTTTTCTTAACCGCAGACGTATGCGGACCGACGCAGGCAAGAGATTCAAAGGATATTACGTCTGCGCCCGTCTGCGGTTAATATTGACGAAGGCAGTGCGTCACCAACAGAATAAAGCGTCAGACAATTTATACTTGACGAGCCAGCCTAATGACGCTATAGTCATAACTAATTGAATATTAAAAAATAATAACATTTATCGATGTGAAAAATCATCTCGGACAGACAGAATGGCAAGATCGAAACAAAAAACCTGTCTATCCCATGATGTCCAAGCCCATACTCCGCATCAACGATGATACATGGGATGATAAAGCAATTGGGGTGGCGAAAAAGCGAAGAGCCGCCGGCGCTCATTCGGTCCTGAAATCCAAGCTGTCTCTTTTACACACAAGGGAGTTTTTCAGATGCCCATTCAACCTGTTATTCTGGCCGGGGGCACGGGGACCCGTCTCTGGCCCCTGTCTCGCGAACTTTATCCAAAACAGCTGCTAAACCTGACCGATGAGCATTCCCTGCTGCAAACAACACTTGCACGGATAAGCCCGATGCCTGATGTCCTGCCACCGATTATTGTTGTGGGCGAGGAACATCGTTTTTTGACCAGGGCCCAGGTTGAAGCGCTGGGGCTGTTTCCCCGCTATCACCTGCTTCTGGAGCCGCTGGGGAGAAATACTGCCCCGGCCATCTGCGGAGCTGCCCTGTTTTCCCGGCAGACGTATACTGAGGACCCTGTCCTTCTTATGATGCCGGCGGATCATCTCATTGCCCGGCCTGATGTTTTTATCCGGACCGTTGCCATTGCCCGGGAAAAGGCTGAAGATGGGCATTTGGTAACGTTTGGTATTGTACCGGATCATCCTGAAACCGGGTACGGCTATATCCGCCGGGGTGACGACGGAAGGGTTGACTCCTTTGTGGAAAAGCCAGATCTGACGACAGCGGAGAAATACGTCGCAGATGGTAATTATTTCTGGAACAGCGGCATATTTGCCTTTTCGGCCACCACGCTTCTCGATGAACTATGCACTTTTACACCCGATATAGTAAATTCAATGGAAAAGGCTGTCGAAGACGGCACAACCGATGGCGTTTTTTTCCGTTTTAACCGGTCTGCCATGGAAAAGTGTCCATCCGACTCTATCGACTATGCCTTGATGGAAAAAACGAAAAATGCAGTGGTAGTGGAAGCGGATTTCGGCTGGAATGATATCGGATCATGGCGGGCTCTATGTGAGGTTGCAGACAAAGATGAACATGGCAACGTGACCAGTGGCGATGTACTGCTGGAGGATGTTGAAAATTGTCTTGTCCGTTCCGAAGACGTCCTGGTCACCGCAATCGGACTTCGTGATACGCTGATAGTGGAAACGGCGGATGCCGTCCTGGTGGCACCCATGGACAGGGCTCAAGATGTAAAAGCTGTTGTCAACAGGTTGAAAAAAGAGGGGCGAAGTGAATTTTACACCCATATCACAGTGTACCGTCCCTGGGGCAGTTATACGACCCTGGAGATTCAAGACCGCTTCCAGATCAAGCGGATCACCGTCAATCCCGGGGCAAAGCTGTCTTCACAATTGCATCATCATCGTTATGAGCACTGGGTGGTTGTCAGCGGTACTGCCCGGGTAGAGAATGGTGATCAAACAATTTTATTGCGTGAAAACGAGTCGACCTACATTCCCCTTGGTACGACCCATCGGCTGGAAAATCCGGGCGTTATTCCGCTTGAGCTGATAGAGGTCCAGATCGGCAGCTACCTGGGGGAAGATGACATTGTTCGGTTTGACGACGAATACGGGCGGGAAAAGCATCTATAGACCATTCGGCCTGATCCGGATCGCCGCACTTATTTTAACGCTTTTTATCGGTGCAATTTTTCAATAAGAATACGGAATTGGTCGTACACATCCCGCCTGTGGCCGAGGTAGTAAATCTGGATAAGCTTGTTTTCATCATCTACGGTGTAAAGGATACGATACCGTTTGGGTTTTAAGGATTTGAACGCGGAAAGTTCCTCCTGAAGATCGTCACCTGAATAGGGATTCTCTTGAAGCGTTTTTAAAGCCTCTTTGATCGTTTTTTTAATTTCCGGGTGGAGATGAGATATCAGGCGGGCGGCTTCAGGCGTGAATTGAATTCGATAATCTTTCACTGGTTGAAAACCTCATTGAAACCGATCCATTTTCCATCGTTTGCCTCTTGAATCGATTTGCGAATCGATTTCATCGCCTTCTCATCGGAAAGGATATCAAGTGTCTCCAGCAGGCCTTTAAATTTATTCATACTGATAAGGACGGCCCCCGGCACACCGTTCTTGGTAATGGCGATGATATCGTCAGAATCCTGGAGTTTCCGCATAAGATTCAATAGCTCATTCTTAGCCCTGGTTACCGGGATATAATCGTGGATGATTTGCATTTTTCCCTCCGTTGCCGCACAATTTTATATGGACATTATAATGGCCATATAAATATTGTCAAGTTGCTCTGCAACGAATTTTGGGGAGGTTGAGTTTGGGCCTGGGGTCAAACCTTCAATAGCATAATAAATTTGTTTATCGGCACGAATTTTACGGATTACACGAATTCAGGCATGAAGAGATCGTTGGTAATCGCATTGCCCTAAAATCGTGGTTAAAAAAGAGTACCGGACTATTTTTCAGTTCTCAGGATATAAAAAAATATGGGACAAACATGGGGACAGTCTAAACAAAAGGCCAATCAACTGTCTTTCTGGAAACGGCAGTGGAAAATAAAATCACATCAATCAATTCCCACATCAGCCCGAATTTGGTTTTCGAAAAAACGCCTGATATCTTTTTTACTTAAAATCTCAAGTGGATCTAAATGCGCAATGCTGTCATCTTCAATATCGTCAATATACAACAGAGCAATACTGAATAGTTTATAGGTAAGTCCGCTCACAACTGGTTGCGCGCAGTGAAACATATCTTTGAGGCGCATTACATTTTTTACGATAAAGTAAAGATCATAGTAATCCCGATATTTGGCCCGAACGAAAAGACTATTCGTTTTCATTGCGGCGATAGACTCCAAACTTGCGATATTCAGTTGAGATGGTTTTTCTGGTTGTAAAAAATCCCATTTCGCATTAAAAAACGTAACCTTAATTCCATCTAGCAACAGATCCAGTTGATCGTTATTATCATTGAGTACTTCATGATGTTCAAAGCGACGCATATAATTGATAATTTCCAACCGATCAAAGGTATCCCCGTAAGTGAAGAAATCCAAATCTTCACTTTTACGATGACATAGATACAATGAAAGCGCCGATCCACCGACAAGACAATAGCGGTAAAGGAAAGGGGCCGTATCAACTAAATTATTTAAAACCTGCCGTGCATTGTCCAGCAAGCAACCGAAGTTTTTCGGCCCGGATATTTTTAACGTCGTCAAAATCCGCTGCCTCCACATCCATCCTGAATATAATCCTCGCCAGAAAATAATTCAGCCTCTTGAAACGGGTATCGTTTTTTACCCGCTCTACCCACACCTTTTTGACCTTTCTGATGCCAAACCATTTGAGCAGTGCACCAATATCATCCAACCCGGCATATTTCAGCACGGTTTCAATGAGCAAATCATCTTTTTTACTGTCATATTCGATACTGGGCGCATAGCTCCAGAATAAACCTTTAATCTTAATACGGATAAAAAGATTCCGTTTCGCGCGTTCACAACGAACAATTCGAGATACGGAATCTGTTGAAAGCCTGAATTGACTGGCGATTTCAGCCTGGCTGTATCCATAAAGGAAGGCATTGTAAATGGATGTGTCACGCTTTTTTTCTGAGCCTGTGCTGTGTTTCTTTGACGCGATGGGTGACATAATGGAATCCATGCAAATGAATGCGAGACCTGCGGTGCTTGCTGAATAGCCAAACTTTTCTATAATTTTAACAGAAATATAGCCAAAAGTAAATAATCCCGGCCATGGTAATTCTTAACCGCAGCCGCACGCGGACCGACGCAGACAAGGGATTCGTCTGCGTTCATATGCGTCAGTCTGCGGTAAATTTTCGGACTTTTGGGACGTCGTGACTATTAACCAAACCACAGCAGCTATTTAGCTATCATTGGGGGTTTAAACATATGCTCATTGTTAAAAAAACAAAACAGATACCGGCATGCGGCCGGTTCCATGTATGACGAGAGAAGGATTTATCACGGTTTTTAACCGCAGACCGACGCGAGACCGACGCCGGCGATTTTTTTAGACCCTGAACAAAAAAATGGCCGGGAGTAACTTTCCCCGGCCATTTGACTTTTAAACGATTAACGACTGGCTGGCCTGGCAAAATAGGTTTTCATCACCAGGTCGTATAAAATTATTACACCACCCAGGATCATTAATGAATCCGGCAGCAGCCGGCTCCACATCCAGCCCTTCATCACTTCAACAGCCTCGCGGGTTCGGGTAAAGAAATATCCCATTTCGCTGGCCATTTTCGCTTGCTCCATACCAATCATCAACGTTGGAATGGCAAACAGCAAAACACCGATAGTTAAAGACCAGAAACCCCACCGACTCAGCTTGTCATCCCATTCCAGGCCGTAGGCCAGGGAATTGGTGCGGGAAGTCATGTAAAGAAAAGCAATTGAGATATATCCAAAAGCGCCCAGCAGGGCAATATGGCCATGGGGCATGATGAGATACGTCCCGTGTGAATAATAACTGATGGTCGGCGTATTGATCACCATGCCGAAAAAGCCGGCGCCAATCCAGTTCAGCGCGGCCGATCCGGCAATCCACATAAACGGGACGCCAAAGCTAAACCCTTCGCCGGCATAGATCTTTTCCCGTTTATTTTTAGCGGCTTCAATAATCATCAGGGCAATGGGCAACGGTTCCAGGGCCGAGAATATTCCGCCGATGGCGATCCAGTATTCGTCCAGACCCTGCCACCAGTAGTGATGCCCCACACCGAGGGTGCCACTCATCATAATCAGAAAGATTTCAAAAAACATCACGCGAATCGCCGTTTTCTGTGAAATCAATCCCAGGGAAACGGTAAAAAAGGCGATGACGCCGGCCGCGAAAAGTTCAAAAGTCAGCTCTACCCAGAGGTGAATAACCCACCAGCGGTAGTAGTCATCCACCGTAAAATTCGGTATGATTTTATGGATCGGCATCATCCCGGCGATGTAGAGGGTGGCGATGGCAAAGGCCGACCAGATAATGGTACTGACAATCGGGTTGTTCGTGGCGGCTTTTTTGACCAGGGAAATAATCAGCAAAAACCAGAAAACCAGGGCGACCACCAGCCCGATATCCCAGACGCGGCCCAGGTTAATCAGCTCCCGGCCTTCGTTTCCGAACCAGAACCAGGTTCCCCGCAAATGTCCGGTGGCTCCCAGGTACAGCCCGATCAGACTGCCCACGGCCACAAACAGCAGGGCACCCCACAGCACATCCACCAGCCAGGGAAATTTATGATCTTTGTTGGCCACCCAGGGGGCAATGAGGAGGCCTCCGACCAGCCACCCGACGGCGACCCAGAGAATGGCTACCTGGGTATGGAGGGAACGAATGACATTAAACGGTAAGATATGCTGCGAAATAATGAAATTCTTGGTGGGCTCGGTATACAGATGAGCCAGGTATCCGCCGATAATCATCTGGACCAGGAAGAGACCGGCGACAACGGGGATGTATTTCAGCAGTTTTTTCTGTGAAGGAAACAATTGAGTGATCTTCATGGCCGGTTCAAGCGTTTCGCCGGCTTCTTTTTTGAACAGGTACTCATAGGCCAGAAAAATAACAATAATGGTCAACGTCCATAACAGCAGAAATTCCCATAGCGACACGGCATGCATGTTGAAGGTCAGATCCTGGTCGATGAGGGGTTCGGCCGGCCAGTTGTTCGACCATGTCCGTTTCGTATCCGGACGCAGGGATGAGGCCACCAGCTGGGACCAGTCGACAAACGCGGCGATTTTTTCGGCTTCCGCCACGCGGATCACGCCGCCGGGGAAAGCCCGTTGCGGATCGCCTTCCACCAGCAGTTTCGTCAGGTAGGCCACGTTTTTATGATACGCCGCGGCAGACGCCTCTGTGTAAACCGTTCCTTTTTCCATCAGGGCCGTCTGTTCTTTGATATCCTGCTTGACCCGTTCCTTGACGGCGCCCCGCTCAATATTGGTGAGCGTTTTTGACGTTTTATTATACATTTTATTGGCATAATAATCGTACAGAAACTCGACCCGGTAGTGGAGAAAATCCGTGGAAAAATCCGGCCCCATGTAGGCGCCCATGCCCAGCATGGTCCCCCAGTCCATCAGGTCAAACTCCTGGAAGTAGCCTTTACCCTCGGCCACATCGGCAGCGGTATACAGCACTTCCCCGCCAGCGGAGGTCACGGTTGCCGGGATGGGCGGTACTTCCTTTTGTAATGTCGCGGTATAATAGATCAACATGGTGACCATAAATAACGCGATGATCCAAAAACCGGTGTACAGCCCCTTTCTGCTCATAAATTTGTCAAGTAACGTTTTGTTCATCTTGGGTCCTTTCATTGCGTGTTTAAACCTGAGCGATTTTTCGCTTGCGCTGCACCCATCTATCGAGCGTTAAGGCGTTTAAAAATACGCGACATCTCCAGCGGGTATGTACCCCGGAGGCACTTCCTTCGGGTATCTCCGCCTTCTAATCGCCTTATCATCTCAATATCCTGGCACATAGCTTCGACGCAGAATCGCTCAAGTCAGATTAAAGATATATTCATCTGCTTATCCATTTTAATCCCGTAATCGGTTCACTTACCGTTAGGCCCGAAATGGGTTCACTTACCGGGCCATTAACCGTCAATGTCAACGAACAGGTCATTACAACGCCTCGGCGATGGTGGTTTCCCCCAGCATTTTTTCAAATTGGTCGGATATAATCCGCCAGCGCCGGTGAAGCCCGCAACTGCCGCTGCAATTACCCATGCCGAGCAGACATTGTTTGAAATCATCTATCTTCATAAAGAGATCCACCACTTCGAAAAGATAAATTTTCGATGCTGACCGGCTCAACATGACCCCGCCGCCCCGCCCGCGGGTGGAAATGACCAGCCCGGCCTGTCCCAGCCGGGTAAAAATTTTGGATAGAAAATTGGGCGGAATTTTCATTTCTTTTGCGATGGTCGATGATAAAACAGGTGTGTCCATATCCTGTCTGGCCAGAAACCCCATGGCCCGGATGGCATAGATAGCGGTTTGATTCAGCATTGGGTCCATTTTTTCGGTTACGTTAATTTTGAGATACTATGAGATAAGTGCATCCGCTTGTCAAGATATAATTTCGGTTTTTCCCATTGCCCCGGTCAAACCAATACCCCGGTAATACCCGGCCCGGCGATTCTGTCCGGACACGCTTTTGAAATCAGAATGCCTCGTAAATCCGGGCCAGGGGGTGCCCCGGCGCGTTTTTTCAATGTTTTCATGACCGGATTGTATCCAAACGTATCGCAATACCAGAACAGGACGCCCATCATTTCCTCTGCACCGGGTCGTGATTTACCGGGTGCCGGCTTATTGCGTGCCGACAAAAGGCGCCCGGAACCGGCCGGGGTCCCAGCCCAGGGCACGGTCGATCTCTCGACAGAGCCTGTTTTTATCCCCGGGAAGATCACCGTATAAATTCAAATAGTTGGTGTAATGATCGCTGGTTAGCCGGGTGTGGCACCGGATATTTTCGATCAGCAGCCGGGTTTCCGCGAGGATCTGGTGGGGCGAAAGGAGCTGAAACCGGCCCTTTTGAATCTCGTGCAGCAAGAGGGTGTTGATTTTGGGAACGAGCGTTCGAAGGCGTACGAAATCCGGTTTGATTTCGGAAAGAACCCCGGCGGTTTTCAGGGCATGCGGTTCGGACCGCTGAATACCGCCCAGTCCGAGGATAACGTATTCACTGAGTTCCAGGCCGGCCGCCTTGACGATTTGTCCGGCATTTATCTGTTCGGCGGCGGTGGTTCCTTTTTTCACCCTGGCAAGAATATCGTCGTCGCCGCTTTCCAGCCCCACATGAATGCGTGTTAATCCGGCCTTTCGAAGCGTGACCATGTCGGCCAGTCCCTTTTGGACGATGTACGGGGAAGATCCGTAAACGGTGATGCGCGTAAGCCGGGGGAATTTTTCCCGGCTGTATCGGCAGATGGCGGCCAGATCCGATGTCGGCATGGCAATGGAGTTGCCGGCCGGGAAAAAGAGCGCTGTGACGTTTTCCCCCTGGTTCAGGCTGGCCTCATCAATGTCTTTGCAGATTTCCTTAACCGGCCGGGCCCGGTATAATGGCCCCTTCTTGTATACCATGCAGAAGGTACACTTATTGTGCGGGCATCCAACCGTGGCCTGGATCAGGAGACTGTCGGCCTCGCTGGGCGGCCGGTATATGGGACCTTCGTAATGCATAAAGATGATTACCTTCAGGCGGCCAGGGTCAGTCTTTCACTCGCTTTCTGGCGCCTTGAGCCCGCAAATCCCTCTCTTTTCGATTCCCCGTCTCTTCGACCCCCCCCGGCCTCTTGACCCCTTCCTTCCCCCTCACTCCCGCGAGGCGAGGATGAGTTTATCGATCTCTTCCACCCTGGCCTGCTCGGCTTCCCAGAATGCCGGATCCATCTGGGCATTGAGTTCATCAATGCTTTTACCCTGCTGTTCCACCCAGGTAAAATATTTTAAATTATGCCATTGTCGACGGCTGTGCCGGGTTCCTTCGGAGATCCAGTCCAGCTTCTGTTTGTGGAAAATACTGACCAGCCGTACTTCGGCTTCCGTTTCGTCCATGGGGCCGTGGGATTGGGTTAACTGATCCATAACCGAGTGATAGCGATCCATGGCATCGGTGCAGATGGTCACGATCAGGTCATCCGGGCCCATGTCGTAGAACCTGGCCGTTTTGATGGCACCCAGCACATTGCAGACGCCGGAAATACCGAATATTTCAGACAATCGTTTAATGTGATTCTCGTCCATGCCGTATTTTTCGCTCATCACTTTCCAGCCGGGTGCTTCGGTCAGCAATTGAAGGCCCATTTTGCTTTCCATGTCATCAATGCACATGACGGCATCCATATTGTTGACGTTATGAATCCAGGTGACGTGTTTGTCCCCGATGCCCTGGATATCGTGGCCGCCGTATCCGTTCCAGTACAGGGTCGGACACTGGACCGGCTCCAGGCCGATAATTTTGTGATCTCCCGGCCAGGCCTGCTTCAGGCGGTCACCGGCGGCAATCGTTCCGCCGGATCCCACGGCCGAAATAAACGCCGAGACTTTTCCCCGGCCGATCCCCTTCTTTTCCAGAATACCGGCCAGCTCAATAATGGTGTTGCCGGTGACATAATAGTGAAACCGGTAATTGGCAAATTCCTCGAACTGGTTCATAATCCGTACTTTTTCCGGGTCAGCGGCGCGAAGTTCGTGGCATTTATCGTAGATTTCCTTGACATTGCTTTCGCATCCCGGCGTGAGTGACAGCCGGGCGCCATAGCCGGTAACAATATCGAATCGTTCCTGGCTCATCTCCTCGGGCAGAATCACCACGGAATCAAAATTCATCCGGCAGCCCACCCAGGCCCCGCCGATCCCGTAATTGCCGGTGGACGGCCAGACAACCGTGTCCCGGGCCGGGTCCACCTGGCCGGTCAGGAATTTTTCAACCAGAACCGAATACGTGGCCCCGACCTTATGGCTGCCGGTGGGAAAATCGGCCCCGTACAACACGGCGATGGGCGTATCGACCCCGGTCAGGGCCGGGGGAAGGATTTCGTGGTAAATCTGGTTGTCCTGGTTTTTCCAGGTGATATTAAACAGGTTAATGGGGTCCAGCGGGTCGGTTTTTCCGGCCGACAGGGCCCTTTCCCGAATGTTCGGATCGATCCGGGACGGGTCGAGCATCTCGGCGAATGTCGGCCCGGTGATGCGTTCATGTGCAGGCATTTTTCCTCCTTATCGGCCGATCCCCGTGAAAAACAGACCCACGTTTTCCGTTGGGGCAATCGTGCCGGTGTCAATCAATTTTAACAGGCCCGCCAGGCCGGCGCAGCCGGTGGGCGATACATTAATCTTCGTGTGTTCATGGGCCAGGCGATGGGCGGTTTGAAATTTTTCCTCTTCCACAATAACCGCCTGACCGCCGCTTTTTAATATACTTCGCAACAGGTAATACCAGTCATACGTCAGATCGTCCAGAATGCCGTGGGCCAGGCCGGCCGGCAGCGGACCATCCCAGGGCCACATGAACTGTTCTGAGTGGCGCAGAATCTCTTTCAGCGGCGATTGTACCGCATCCTTTTCAAAATGACGGCAGGTAAAATCGGCCAGGGCCGTGATCTGATGCGGACTGGCCTCGGCGAAACAACGCATCCGCTCCAGTTCCGCTGCGGGCGTACCGGAGCGTTCATAGTCCCAGTTAAAATCCAGCGTATTGTATCTGGCAATGGCCGCAAGGGCCAGGTAGTAGGCCCGGACAAAGGGGTAACTACCCGCTGCCTGGCACACGTATATCCGGGGGAGATGCGGGCTGATTTCAAGCCGCTCAAGCGCGGCCCATGCCTGGGAGATGGCCCGAGCCAGCGCTCCGCCCCCCACCTGGATCACCAGGCACGAGACCTCGGCGCCATCTGCCCTGAGCTGCATGGCCATTTCCGCCCCCAGGGTTTCGCCGCCGTCGATATTGCTCCAGTTATCATTGCCCGAACAGGAAAAGGGCACCCATTTTTTTTCCTCGATGGCCCGCCGAAACGCCAGGTAACAGGGATCGCCGCCGTCGCTTGCGCCCCGTGGAATCATTTCCACCACGGCGCCGCGGTCGGTGAGCATTTGCGCCACCGTTTTTTCAACCGTATCCGGGACAAAGGCGTGCAGTTCATACCCGCCGGCCCGGGCCACGGCCGATGCGGCCAGGGCGGCGTTTCCGCAGCTGTAAATCGCCAGGACCTGTCTGGCGGTCTTCTGATTCAAAGCGCGCAGGCCCTCCAGGTACAGGAGCGACCCCATCAGGTGGCGCCCCTTGTGGGAACCGGTAATATTCCCCGTTTCGTCTTTGACCCACAGGCCGCGTTTTAACCCGGCGGCACCGGCCAGTGCCGGCGTCTGTACCAGCGGGGTCACCTGGAAAGGGATGCCTTCGCTGGACCGGAGCCGGTCCTGAAGGGTATTGAGCAATTGCAGGTATCGTCCGGCGCCCAGCATGTGGCTGGTTGCCGACAAGTGATGAAACAGGGCAAATGAATCGGTGACACCATCTACCCAATTGCGACGGATTGAGGTTTCCGCTTTCTGCCGGTCAAAGGTATCGGCCCATTGTTTCGTGAGGATATGCGCCCCGGTATCGGCGCCGGGACAGCCAAACAGCCGGTCACGCGGATCATACAATCGTTGACAGGCCGGACAGTAAAGGGCCATATCGGAGGTGATTTGCCTCATTTATTAATAACCGTTTTGCGGGTTGAAAGCGGATGATGAATCCTGTTTCTCTCATAAAAAATATCCCTTGGCAATTGCAAAACACGTTTCAATACTTGACAAACCCGGCAAAGCTGGCAAAATCAACACTCACCTTTTTTGGATCGCATCATGTCTCAACAGATATCTGAAATAGCCGATACCATCGGCCGGCGTGTCAACTGGCTGGTAGAACGCTGCTGCGCACTTTTGATGGCGGTTATGGTCCTGGTGGTCTGGTTTGGTGTTACCGAGCGGTATTTCCTGCGCATGGGCGCAACCTGGACCGAAGAGTTTTCCCGGTATGTCATGATCTGGGTGGCGCTGCTGGCCATTTCCTGCGCGGCTTATCGCCGGGAGCATATCGGGTTGATATTTATCATCCAGCGCCTGACCGGCACCCGGCGCCGTATTCTGCAATGCGCCCTGGATCTGATAGGCCTTGTGTTTTTTATCTTTCTGGCCGTTTACGGCACCAGCATGACCGTGGCCGGTCAATCTCAATATGCCACGATTTTCGGTATCTCCATGGCGGTACCCTTTGCGTCGGTCCCTGTTTCCGCCGCACTGGCCGCTTTTCAGATCCTGGTCACGATGATCCGTGACCTGACCCTTTCCGACGACCCGGTGGGAAACGCATCATGACGATTGTTCTGGTTACCTTTTTCTTTTTGTTGTTTATCGGGCTGCCCATCGGGTTTGTTCTTGGCATCGCCGGTATTTCCGGCCTCTACCAGATCGGTGGCCAAAATTTCCTGACCATGGCCCCCAAGCGCTTTTTTGAAGGGCTCGACCTTTTTACCTTCATGGCCATGCCGTTTTTCATCCTGGCCGGGGAAATCATGAACCGGTCGGGCATCACCACCAAGATTGCCGAATTTGCCGACTCCCTGGTGGGGTATCTCCGCGGCGGCCTGGCGCATTCCAATATGATCGCTTCGGTCCTTTTTGCCGGCATGACCGGTGCGGCGGTGGCCGATACGGCGGCTTTTGGTAATACCCTGGTTCCTGCCATGGTCGAAAAGGGGTACTCCCGTCCGTTTTCCTGTGCCGTCACCGTGGCGGGCTCGATTATCGGACCGACCATCCCACCGTCGAACCTGATGGTGATCTACGGCTCGCTGATGGGGGTTTCCATTGCCGGCCTGTTTGCTGCCGGTATCCTGCCGGGTCTGCTGATCTGTCTGATCTGCATGGCGGTCATTGCCGCCCTGGGCAGACGCCTGGGCCTTCCGAAAAGCAAGGAAGGGCCCAGCCTGCGCCGCATTTTCAGGACCTTCCGGTCAAGCCTGCTGGCATTACTCATGCCGGCCATTATTCTGGGCGGTATTTTGTTTGGTATCGTCACCCCCACGGAAGCGGCGGCCATTGCCGTGTTTTATGCCCTGGTCATCGGGGTGGGGGTTTATCGCGCCTTGACGTTTAACGATATTGTTGAAATGTTAATTCGGACGGCACGGATTACCGGTGTCGTATTTCTGATTATCGCCTCGGCATCGATTTTGAGCTGGTGGATGACATTCATGCAGATCCCCCAGGCCATTGCGGACCTGTTTTTGAGCCTTTCCGACAACCCCCATGTCATTCTCGCGCTGATCCTGGCCCTGCTGCTGGGGATCGGGATGTTCATGGATATCAATGCGGCATTGATCATTTTAGCGCCGGTTTTAGGCCCCTTGACAGCAAGTATCGGGATGAACCCGGTGCATGCCGGTGTCATGATCGTACTGGCCCTGAATATTTCGCTTATGACCCCGCCCGTGGGGGCGTGCCTGTTTGTACTATCGTCGGTAACCGGGGAACGGATCGAACGGATCAGCAAGGCGCTGCTGCCATTTCTGGCAGTTGAGGTCCTGGTGCTGATCATTGTTGCCTACTGGAGCGATATGACGATGTTTATCCCCCGGCTGCTTCTAGGAAAATAACAACCCTATTCTCAATAAGGAGGTAAGACCATGTCCAAGTTAGCCAAGACGATTGCTGTTGCTGCCATTTTTTTGTTTGCGTTCGGGATGCTGTTGCCGGCCGCGGCCAGTGCAGGCAAAGTTATCAAGCTGCACCATCTGAATAAGGATGACCCCTTTGACAATCCCACCGGCGCCATGGCCACCGTCTTCAAAAGCCTGGTTGAAGCCGGCACCAACGGATCGATCACCGTTCAGACTTTTCCCAACGGGCAGCTGGGAAAAGATGCGGCCGTTACCCAGCAGGTTAAGGCCGGCGTGATCCAGTCCGGCATTCATTCCGTGGGCGGCTTTGCAGCCACCTATCCCATGATGGGTGTTATTGATATCCCCTTTGCCTTTCCCAATATCAGCACCACCTATGCGGTATTTGACGGCCCGTTCGGTAAAAAACTGGCCGCGGATATTGAGAAAAAAACCGGCCTGAAAGTGCTGGGATTCGGCGATTCCGGTGGATTTTTCAACTTTACCAACTCCAAACGTCCTATCAAGACACCGGCCGACTTCAAGGGGTTGAAAATCCGTACCATGGGTCTGGATACCCATAAAACCATCATCAGCGCCCTGGGCGGACAACCGGCAGCCATCGCCTGGACGGAAGTTTATACCGCCCTGCAGACCGGTGTGGCGGATGGTGAAATGAACCCCATCCCGATCATTGCCTTTGCCAAGTTCAACGAGGTTCAAAAATACCTGACCCTGAGCGGGCACCTGTTTGCGCCGTATGTCTGGGTTATGAACAAAGCCTTCTGGGACGGTTTGAGTGACAATGAAAAATCCGTGGTCAGTTATGCGGCCCGGTCGGCCATCGTTGCCGGTCGGGGCATCGCCCGGGTCATTGAAGCCTCCGACCGGGGATTACCGGCGCTGGCCAGGGATATGGAAGTGAACTCGCTGGACCCGGCGGCCAAACGCCAGTTTCGCGATGCGGCCATGCCGGCGGTTAAGAAGCTGATTACTGAAAAATACGGCCCGGAAGGAGTTGAGATGATGAACGCCTTTCTGTCGGCCATCGAGGAGAGCCGATAGCCTTCTTTGGGGGTAACCTGTTTGTCGGCTGCCGGAAAACGGTGAAACCCCGGCTGGCCCGCAGAAATTAGAGAAAATGCGTATCCGGGGCGATTGGCCAGATGCCCCGGATTCCGCATGAGATTTTTGCATCACAATTTCGACAACCTGTTTATAGGGATAAGGTCTATATTTCCTTGACAAAATAAAAACGGATGAGTAATATATTTGAATTATAAAATCTGTGTCCGTGAGGGAAATACCGCCCGACACCCGGATAGCCTTAGATAATCGTACAGGAGAACGCTGCCCATGACACTGACAAAGGCCAAGATCATCAACGATGTACACGAGAAAATCGGATATCCAAAAAAAGAGGCCGGTGATATTGTTGAAACCCTGCTGGAATTGATGAAGTCGACCCTCGTCGATGGAGAGGATATCTTAATCAGCGGGTTTGGTAAATTCTGTGTCAAGGATAAGAACGCCCGTAAGGGTAGAAATCCGGCCACGGGTGATGCCATGATGCTGGATAAACGCCGGGTGATTACCTTCAGGTGTTCGGCCGCCTTACGGAACAAAATCAACCATAAATAATGGGTTGACCATCCCTGTTGTTTCCAGACAATCTTTTTCCCGCCTGTTCCGGGATCGTTTCTTTACCAGTCAAAAAGCATGAGAGTGCTTTGCCTGATGGTGGACACCGTCAGGCAAAGGGCACGCGCATCGTTGTTGCTTTATATTGCAATCGTGTTAATCGGGTAACATAAGTCATCCGCAATACGGATGAAATTCGCTTTTTACGCACACCTGTCGTATGCCGGAAAAACCTTTCTCCCCAGTAAGCCTGTGGGGAAATCCAGCCGGAAAAATCGACCGGAAAATTTATCCGGCCTGGCTTTGTTTCCAGAACGGCGACATCTTGCGGAGACGGTCAATGATGGGCGGAAGATGTTCGATAATATGATCGATCTGTTCTTCGGTGTTGTACCGGCTGAGGCTGAACCGGATAGAGCCGTGGGCGGAGGTAAACGGCACCCCCATGGCCCGAAGGACATGGGACGGTTCCAGGGAACCGGACGTGCAGGCCGATCCGGAGGACGCACAGATACCGATTTGATCCATTAATAATAAAACCGCCTCTCCTTCCACGGCGTCGAACCCGATACTGGTTGTATTGGGCAGACGGTTTTTAACATCTCCATTGACCGACGCCTTGTCAATACGGGCCAGCAACTCGCTTTCCAGCCGGTCCCGAAGCCGGGCCACCCGTGTATTTTCCTCTTCAATATGCTGGCCGGCCAGTTCGCAGGCTTTTCCCAGCGCCACAATCGAAGCCACATTTTCCGTGCCGCCCCTCCGGCCACGTTCCTGGTGCCCGCCGATCAAAAACGGCGAAAACTTGGTCCCCTTACGGATATACAATACCCCCACCCCCTTGGGTGCATGGAGCTTATGGCCGGATAGAGCGAGCATGTCCACAGGTACCGAGGAGAGGTCAATGGGAACCTTGCCCACAGCCTGGACGGCATCGGTATGAAATACGATACCCCGGTCCCGTATCTTTTTGGCAATTTCGGGAATGGGAAAGATCACACCCGACTCGTTGTTCGCCCACATGATACTGACCACGGCGGTATCATCGGTCAGATGGTCGTAAAGATAATCAAGGTCCAGCCGCCCCTTATGGTCGACCGGAACAAAAGAGACCCGATACCCGCGTTTGGACAAATCTTCACACAAACTTTTCACGGCCGGATGCTCCACCCGGGTGGTGACGATGTGCCGTTTGTCCGGATTGGAGCGCAGGGCCGCATGGATGGCGGTATTGTCGCTTTCCGTGCCGCAGCTGGTAAAAACGATTTCTTCGGGTGCGGCACCCAGAAGATCGGCGACCTTTGCGGCGGCTTCCCTGAGTTTATCTCCCACCTGGCCGGCAAAGGTATACATGCTCGAGGGATTGCCGTAGTAACGGGTCAGATAGGGTGACATTTCCTCAAACACTTCGGATGCCACCTGGGTGGTGGCGTTGTTATCTACGTAAACCATTTTCATGGATGAACCTCCTCTACCACCAGCTCAGGGGCAACCAGTTCCCTCAGCTTTGCCTGAACATATTCTGATAATGTCACTTCCGACAACCGGCAACTGGCACAGGTTCCCCGAAGCTGCACGTAAACGGCATTGCCATCGACATCGACCAACTCGATATTGCCACCATCCTTTTCCAGCGCCGGCCGGATTTCCCGTTCCAGCGTCTCTTCAATCAGCTTTATTTTCTGGATATTGGTCAGCCGGGTCTGCTTTTTTTTGGGTACCGGCTCTTTTTCCATGACTGAATCAATAATTTCCTGGATCTGGTCATGACATTTCTCACACCCCCCACCGGCCTTGACATAGTCGGTCACATCGGCAATGGTCGTCAGGTGGTTTTCCCGGACCACCCGCTCTATCTGTATATCGGTTACCCCAAAGCATTCGCAAACCACCTCGCCTTCGGTCTCTTCAACCGGGGTGCCCTCAAAGTTGGCAATGGCCGCCTCCAGCGCCTCCCTGCCCATCACCGAACAATGCATCTTTTCCTTGGGCAGGCCACCAAGGAATTCGGCAATATCGTCGTTAGATATTTTTCGGGCTTCGTCCAGGGTCAGCCCCTTGAGCATCTCGGTCAGGGCCGAAGAAGACGCAATGGCACTGGCACAACCAAAGGTCTGAAACTTGACATCGTCGATGCGGCCGTCATCGTCCAGTTTAAAATAGAGGGTGAGCGCATCTCCGCAGGCCAGGGAGCCGACTTCGCCCACACCGTCGGCATTTTCAATGATTCCGACATTCCGGGGATTTAAAAAATGATCTTTCACCTTATCCGTGTATTCCCACATAATCCGTCTCCTATGTTAACAACGTTTGACAGGCTGGATCCTGATTTTATCAAATTCTATCGAACAATATGGGTTTTAGTGCGCAATGCGGTTTACCCATCCAACAAATGTTCGTTTCAACGTACAATAATCATCGTTCAGAAAAAGAAAAGCCGGGCCTTACTTTTTTTTTAGGTGGCCGGTTTATGAAAGGTGTTTGTATCATTTTCGCAATTATCCGTATACCGGCCGGCAATTGACATTATCCGGCCTGGTGATGTAAAAATATAATTAACGGTCCGTTTTTATTTTCAGTTGCGATTCGGGGCATCCATGACAAACAACCATTTTCAGCGCATCTCTTCCCACCACAACAATCTGACTCGTATTTTAGATAATCTCAAGGAGGGGATTCTTGCTCACGACCTGGACCGGCGTATTATTTTTTTTAACCGGGAAGCAGAAAAAATCACCGGTTATCGTCGTGAGGATGTGCTTGGAAAAACATGTGAAGAGGCGTTTGGGGCGCCTTTGTGTGGCGGAAAATGTCAGTTTTATGTGGGCGATGACGCATCGGAAGACGCCGCAGAATACACGACAAATATCATCACTAAAAACGGCGACACCCGGCGGGTGGAAATGGCCCCTACCGTCATGTTTGATGATGATGGACACCCCCAGGGGGTGCTGACCTCCATGAGGGATGTGACCGATTATCTGCAGCTCCAGATCCAGGCCCGAAAGTTGACCAGTTTTGCCGGGATCATCGGCCAGGACGCCCGGATGCTTCAGGTATTCGAACAGATTCGGGACGTATCCGCCTATGATTTTCCCGTGCATATCGGTGGAGAAACCGGGACGGGAAAAGAGCTGGTTGCCCATGCCATCCATAACGAAAGTTCCCGGGGCGGCGGCCCGTTTGTTCCTATCAATTGTGGCGCGCTGCCGGAAGGATTGATCGCCAGCGAGCTGTTTGGCCATGTAAAAGGGTCTTTCACCGGCGCTCACCGTGATAAAATGGGCCGGTTTGAACTGGCCGATGGCGGAACCATTTTCCTGGACGAGGTCACCGAATTACCCAGGCCGATCCAGGCTACCCTGCTGCGATTTCTTCAAGAAAACTCGTTTGAACGCGTTGGGGATGAAAAAACCATCTCCGTGGATGTCCGCATTATCAGCGCTACCAATAAAGAGCTGAAAACGGAAGTGAACCAGAATCGATTTCGGGACGACCTTTTCTACCGGTTGAACGTGATTCCCGTTCACCTGCCCCCTCTGCGTGAACGGAAAACCGATATCCCGCTGTTAATCGAACATTTTCTCCATGAAACCGAAAAGCAATACGGCCGGCATCCCCATCAGGTTGTTCAAGAGGCCATGGCCCTGCTGATGGATTATCAATGGCCCGGCAATGTCCGCGAATTGCAAAATGCCGTTCAATTCGCCATGGTCCGGGCCAAGGGGCGATTCATTCGACCGGATGATTTACCCCTTGAGGTTCGGGCGGGATGCCCACCTGCACCGTCTGCACCGGTTACCCATCACCGGAAAATCCGGCTCAGCGAGGAGACCGTGGTATCCGCCATGGAAAAGACGGGCGGTAATAAGGCAAGGGCGGCCAGAATACTGGGTGTGGGCCGGGCAACACTCTACCGGTTCCTAACTGCACACCCGGGGCTCTTGTCCTGAAACAGCGGTAAAAGCCGGATAGGGGCGGGATTTTTAATCAAAAGTATGCTATTCTTTAAAAAATTCCCGGATTCTCCCCGCTGTCGTTAAAAAATATTTATTCGTGCAGATCACCGGCTGGTTTGTTGCGGTGCCCGGTATCTCACAGAGATTCGAGCAGGTCATCCAGGTGCTTCCGCATACCGTCAAATAGACGTAGCCCCTTGACGGCCGATCGTTAAAAGCGCATATATCGGCCGGCTGCGCCATCGGAAGGGTCCGGGGCTTTCCCTGTCCGGACCAGGGGGTGCCGCCATCGCGAATATGAGCTGAAACATTTACCCTTATCCATTTTCGTGAGGAGAGACGTGCAGTCAAAAGAAAAATTAAAAAATGGCCTGGAAAAGGCCGTTGGACCACAAAATTCAAAAAAGATCCTTCATGCCGGTAAATGGGCGTTTTATTTTTTTGCCATCGGCATCATCGCCGGGCTTGGATCGGTTGTATTTCATACATTATGTGTGCTGGGCAGTCATTATTTTCTCGATATGATTGCCGGATACCGCCCTTTGCAGCCGGCCGGCGAACACCACCTGCTGCCCCCCACCCATACGCCGTTCAACCGGTGGCTGCTTCTGATATTGCCGGCCATCGGCGGTCTCTTCAGCGGGTGGATCGTCTATACGTTTGCACCGGAAGCCGAAGGCCATGGGACCGATGCCGCAATTGAGGCCTATCATCGTAAGGGTGGCTTCATACGGGCACGTGTTCCATTTATTAAAACGATCGCCTCTGCCATTACCCTGACAACGGGCGGGTCGGGAGGAAGAGAAGGCCCGATTGCACAAATCGGTGCCGGGTTCGGATCATTTTTGGCCACGAAATTAAACCTGAGTGATCGTGAACGGCGGATCATGATGGCGGCCGGCGTCAGTGCCGGCGTCGGCAGTATTTTCCGGGCACCCCTGGCCGGGGCGCTGTTTGCGGCTGAAGTATTGTATAAAGACCCCGAGCTCGAATCCGAGATTATCATTCCCGCCGGGCTTTCGTCGGTGGTGGCCTATTGCGTTTTTTGCCTGGTGTACGGCTGGGGATCCCTTTTCAACTCCCCTGATTTCACCTTCACCAACCCGCTCGAACTGGGGCCCTATATGGTACTGGCCGTCGTATTGGTCGGGCTGGGCGTTTTTTATGTTAAATCATTTTACGGGGTGGTCCATCTTTTTAAACGATTCAACCTCCCCAACCATATCAAACCGGCTATCGGCGGATTGTGTACGGGGATCATCGGTTTCTTTCTGCCGCAAACATTGTCTTTCGGATATGGTTTTGTCGAGGCGGCGCTCGCCAATCAAATGACCATTCCGTTTTTGATTTTTCTCGCTGTCGGCAAGGTATTAACCACCTCTTTTTCCATCGGTTCCGGCGGCAGTGGCGGTGTTTTCGGACCGTCGATCGTCATCGGGGGCGCCATGGGCGGCGTCATCGGCAAATTATTTCATCTATGGATCCCGGCGGTCGTTACCCACCCGGGCGCCTTTGTGGTGGTCGGCATGGCCGGTTTTTTTACAGCCGTATCCAACACGCCGATTTCCACCATCATTTTTGTCAGCGAAATGACCAATTCCTATCACCTGCTGCTCCCCAGCCTGCTGGTTTGCCTGGCAACCTATATGATGGCGCACCGGTGGACCATTTACGCTGAACAGGTTCAGGGAAAAGTAAACTCGCCTGCCCATGCCGGTGACTTTTTTAACGATATCCTGGGTACAATCCATGTGTCCGATCTGATGGATAAAGTTCGGACGGTGGGAACCATCACCAAGGAAATGAACTTTGGCGAATTCAAATTGTTCTTTTCCCAGAATCAGCAGCATTATTTTCCAATGGTGGATGACCGGAACCGGCTGTTGCGAATCTGTTCCATCAACGACTTTCGCGGCAAGCTTTTTTCGCCGGACAGCGATGACAAGATGAGTATGTGCCAGTTTTGTACTGATGACCTGATCACCATCACGCCGTCAGAGGATTTGAATTCGGTATTGTCTAAATTTACGATCAAAAATATCGACAGCCTGCCGGTGATGAAAGACGACGAACCGGATGTTCTGATCGGGATGCTCAGCCGTCGGGATGTTATTGCCCTGTATAACCAGCGCGTAAAAGAAATGAAGGCCATGCGGGCGAAATAGTCGAATTCACCCTTTGCGACCGAAACCGCCGGCACCCCCTTTCTCTCTTTGGAGATCAACGCAATTCATTGTCATTACCTGGAAACGGCCCTTTTCGAGTCGAGCTGGATTCGACCAGCCGGACTCGAAAGGGCCGTTCCGGTTGCCCCGCTCCGGATCCCCCCCCTTGACAATGGGCCACACGTCTAATATTTAGAAAGATAAATATTTAGCCTGGCGAAATATTAACCATGCATGCCATTACACTGCCGAGCAGAAGGGATACCCATATGAAAAATGATGAGCTGGTAGACAAAGCGCGTTATCTTTTTACGGCGGGGAAGTTGATTCATGATCGAATTTATGAAGCCGGATCCTGCTACTTTACCGATCAGGATGAAAATAAACCTGATGTAGAGCTCTCATTACCCCAAAAAAACCTGATGCTGGCCGTCCGCCGGCTCGGCCCCGTCTCCATGTCCGATCTGGCCAGCCAGCTGGGCGTATCGCCCCCGTCGGCGTCTGCCATGGTCGACCGCCTGGTGGAAAAAGGGATCCTGACCCGCGAGCACAGTACCGAGGATCGCCGGAAGGTCGTGGTCCGAATTTCCGATGATGCGATGTCGATGATGGACGGAATCGAAAAAAATATGCTCGGGATGTTTATCGACCTGGTTGAAAAAATCGGACCGGAAACAACCGCGAAATGGTGCCAGGTGCTTATGCGCGTAGAGTCGGTGTTGAAATCGAAGTAACTTCAATCGATAAGGAAAGAGAAATGCCCCCGGAGAAAACCGAAAAAAAACCAAAGCGGCTGTTCAACGTATTTTTTCGTATCGGTGTGTGCCTTGGGGTTCTGCTGCTTGGCGTGTTCGGGATGTCGAAACTGGCCAGCTTCAAAAAACCGCCGGCAGAGGCCAAGACCGAAATCCATCGGTTGCGGGTGGATACCGTCGTTGTAAAACCGCAGGCGGTACCGGTGTTTATATCAGGCTATGGCCAGGCCCGCCCGCTAAACGTTGTGGCGCTGGCGCCGGAAGTATCCGGCCGGGTGACCGCGGTCCATCCCCGTCTTGAAACCGGGGAGGTTATTGCCGCCGGCGACGTTCTATTTGAAGTTGATCCGATCAACTACCAGGTCGCGCTCAAGCAGACCCGGGCGGCGGTTGCCCGGTGGCAAAGCACCATTGCCCGCCTGAAAAAACAATCCGTCATTGACAAAGAGCGCCTGAAAACACTGCGGCGCAACAAAGACCTGGCGCAGGCGGAATTTAAAAGAATCCGCACCCTTTTTGAATCCGACAGTGTCGGCACCCGATCCGGCGTTGAGCGGGCCGAGCAGGCCTTTAACGCCGCCACGGATCACGCCGACCAGATGGCCCAGGCGGTGGCGTTGTATCCCATCCGGATTAAAGAAGCCCAGAGCAGCCTGGCATCGGCCCGGGCCGGTAATTCTCTTTCCAAAGTCAATCTGGCGCGATGCCGGGTAACCGCCCCGTTCACCGGTCGTATCAAATCGGTAAATATCGAAAAAGGACAGTTTGCGGTGCCCGGTCAACCGGTGCTGACCCTGGCCGATGATTCCGTCCTCGAAATCCGTGTACCGCTGGACAGCCGGGACGCACGCAAATGGCTCGACTTTGACGATACCCGGACCCATGTGGATACGGCCTGGTTTTCCCGGCTAAAGCAACAACCCTGCACGGTCTTATGGACCGAAGATAAAAAAGGTCACCACTGGCAGGGGAAGTTGCACCGGGTGGTCAAATTTGATCCCCAAACCCGTACCGTTACCGTAGCGATCCGGGTGGACGCCAGGTCCGCTGCTTCCACCAGCTCCGGGACACTCCCCCTCGTCGAAGGCATGTTTTGTGAAGTCAGAATTCCCGGCCGCCCCCTGGAAAATGTCTACCGGCTGCCCCGGCAGGCGGTCAGTTTTGAAAATACGGTCTATCTGTCGGTGAATGACCGGCTTCGTACCCGTCCGGTTGAAGTGGCCCGGGTGGAAGGCGAATCCGTTTATGTGTCCGGCGGGCTGAAACCCGGTGACCGGGTGATCACCACCCGGCTCATCGATCCATTGGAAAACACACTGCTAAAGATTGACGATTGATTATTGTCGATTGACCATGGGTGGAGGTCGCTTTGCTCCCCCAATTTCAAAAAATGGTAAGTATCCTTCAATCGACCTTATTAAATAATACCCGGGAGGTTCATCCGTGAGACGTGTGATGGCGGGTTTTGCCCGCAATACGGTCTTTGCCAATATTGTCCTCGTGCTCATTTTCATGGGCGGCGGGCTGGCCGTCACCCATATGGTCAAGGAAAACTTTCCTGAATTTTCTCTGGATATGATCACCATCACCATCCCGTATCCCGGTGCTGATCCCGAAGAGGTGGAAGAAGGGATCAGTCGCAAGGTCGAAGAGGCTGTGGAAGAGATCGAGGGCATCAAGCAGTACACAACGCGGTCCAGTGAAAATTCCGGATTCTCCCTGATTGAAGTCAAGGAAAACTACGATGTGGACAAAGTGCTCGACAAGGTCCGCACCGCGATCAATGCCATATCGACGTTTCCGGTGGATGCGGAAAAGCCGATTATCTCTGACCTTACCTTAAAAGATCCCGTGGTACTGCTCTACCTTTCCGGCAATATGTCCGAACGGCGGCTCAAGGAATGGTCGGAAAAAATCAAGGCTCAGATCCAGCAGCTGCCCTCGGTTTCCCAGATCGGTATCTTCGGTGCCCGGGAATATGAAATCAGTATTGAAGTGTCCGAAGAGCGCCTGCGGGAATACGGCCTGACCTTTGACGCCGTGGCCGCGGCCGTGCGTCGCAGCGACCTGAATCTGGCTGGCGGCACAATCCGCAGCCAGGGGGAGGAGATCCGTATCCGGACCATGGGGCGCAAGTACACCGGCGCCGAACTGGCCGGCATCGTCGTAGTGGCCGGCCCCGGCGGCGAAATGATCACCCTGGACCGGGTGGCCCGGATTAAAGACGGGTTCAAGGAAGATCCCATTGAAGCCAAAATCAACGGGGAGCCCTCCCTGCTGATCAATGTCTACAAAACCAGGGAAGAAGATGCCCTGGCCATTTCCGGCGACGTGGCCGAATATATCAAAAATCAGCAGCCCCAGCTGCCCCCCGGCGTGCATCTGAATATTCTTTATGACACCACCGATATGCTCCGCGCCCGGATTAACCTGCTGGTAAAAAACGGTATTATCGGCCTGTGCGTGGTGTTTCTGCTGTTGTGGGTCTTTTTAAACGCCCGGCTCTCTTTCTGGGTCGGCATGGGCATTCCTGTTTCCCTGGCCGGTGCCCTGGCCATTTTATGGGCCATCGGCGGGACGATCAACATGATCTCGCTGTTCGGTTTGATCATGGTTCTGGGAATCGTGGTGGACGACGCCATCGTCGTCGGCGAGGCGATCTATACCTGCCGCAAGGAGGGCAAACCACCGATCCGGGCCGCCGTCGACGGGATCAGCGAAGTCGGGATGCCCGTGATTGCCGCTGTGATCACGACCATCGTGGCTTTTATCCCTCTTTTTTACGTGGGCGGTATCATGGGCAAGTTTATTTCGATCCTGCCGACGGTGGTCATCGCCTGCCTGGCTATTTCCCTGGTGGAATGCCTGTTTTTACTGCCCGCCCATTTGAGCCACCTGCCGGACCCCAATGCCAAAGAGAAGCATCTGAATTTTCTGACCCGCCCGCTTGAATGGCTGCAGCGGTTGTCGGCGTCGGGCCTTCAATGGTTTGTTGCACGGATCTATACGCCTGTTTTAAGCCAGGTACTTCATTGGCGTTATATCACTTTCTGTGTGGCCATCGCGGTCCTGCTGCTGACCGTCGGCCTGGTACGAAGCGGCATCGTCAAATTTGAAGTATTTCCGGAATTGGACGGATTTATCATCACCGCACATGCCGAATTTCCCAATGGCACGCCGCCGGAAATAACCGCTGCGGCCATCGATAAAATCGACGCTGCCCTGCTGCGCCTGGCCAAACGCACCCACACCCTGTCGGGTGAGTCGATGATCGAAAACCGGATTTCTCTGGTGGGGCAAACCCTTGAAGATCTACCTGAAGTGGGCTCAAATTGGGGATCGGTCCAGGCGATCCTTTTGCCATCGGAAAAACGGGGCGTTCACACCAACGACCTGATGGCGGCCTGGGAAAAGGAAATCGGCCCCATTCCGGGGATTAAATCGCTGACGTTTCACGGGCTCCAGACCGGGCCACCGGGCGCCCCCATCGAGGTCTGGTTCCAGGGCCAGAATATGCAGGAGATTTTAGCCGCTGCCGATGACCTGAAACAGCGGTTGGCCCACTTTGAAGGGGTCTACCAGATCCGGTCCGACTATTCGCCCGGCAAACACGAGATGCGGCTCACACTGAAACCCGAGGCACGATCTTTGGGCCTGACCGTAGCGGATCTGGCCCGGCAGGTCTACGCGGGATACTTTGGCGACGAGGCGGTCCGGTTACAGCGTGGCCGGGATGATGTCCGGGTCCGGATAAGGTATACGGCCGGTGAGCGCCGGAAACTTGCCGATATCGAACAGATCCGGATCCGAACCCGTGACGGACATGCCGTTCCCCTGCTGTCCGTTGCCAACGTCTCGTTTGCCCCTGGTTATGCCACCATTACCCGTACCAACGGCCTGCGACGGGTCATGGTCAGCGCCGGAATCAATAAAAACAAGGCCAATGCCAATGAAATTTTCGCTGAATTGAAATCCAGCTATTTCCCGGACCTGACACGGAAATATCCCGGAATCCATATCGCCCTCCAGGGTGAGCAGAAAAAGATGCGGGAGTCGTTTTCCAGCCTGATCGTGGGCTTTCCCATCGCGGTCCTCGGTATTTTCATCATTATCGCCACCATGTTTCGGTCGTATGCCCAGCCGTTCATTATTCTGTTTACCGTTCCCTTTGGGATTATTGGCGCGGTAATGGGACATATGCTGATGGGCTTTGACCTGTCGATGATGAGCATTTTCGGTATGGTGGCCTTATCCGGCGTCGTGGTCAACGATGCGATTGTCCTGATCGAACGGATCAACGAAAACCTGGCCGAAGGGATGCGCTTTTTCGATGCGATCCTCCAGGGAGGCGCCCGGCGGTTCCGGGCCATTTTCCTGACCACGCTCAGCACGGTGGGCGGGCTGGCCCCGTTGATCATGGAGCAGGACATGCAGGCCAAATTCCTGATTCCCATGGCCCTGTCCATCGCGGCCGGGGTGGCCTTTGCCACGGTGCTGACCCTGGTGCTGATCCCCAGCCTGCTGGCCATTTTAAGCGATTTTCGCCTGTTATCCCATCGGCTCCGAACCGGTAGCTGGCCCACACGCCTGGAGGTGGAACCATCGCGTGATCGTCACGTGGACCCCCTGGCGCCGATGCCATCGACGGTAATACAACCTGAGCGGCCGTAGCCGCAGCGATCGAACGGGAGATAATGATGCCCTCTGCGAAACGAATAAGAATCCTGCGCTGGATATGTCTGCTGAGTGTTTTAGTGTTGGCGGCCGGGCCGTGCCCGGCGGAGACGGATTCGCCGCCACCGGATATCCGTACCATTGATGTCCTCGACCTGAACACCGCCATCACGATTGCCCTTTCCGGCAACCCAACGCTGGCCGCGGCCCGGGACCGGGTCCGCCAGGCCCGGGCACGGCTGAACCAGGCACGCTCGGCCTATTGGCCCCGGATAGACGCCACGGCGTCGGGTTCACAGGTCTCTTTGGCCGACCGCACCCTCGACCGGCAACGGGCCCAGGCCCGGTTTTTTAACCCGGCCGCCACCATCGAAGACCCCGAGGAATTCTATCGCGTGGGCCTCTCCGCCAACTGGCTTGTCTTTAACGGGTTTGAGCGAAAATGGTCAAATGCTTCGGCGCAGGTCGGCATCGATCAGAGCGAGATGGGCAGAAACGAAACCCGACGACGCCTGATGGCATCCGTAGCCCAGAGCTATCATGCCGCCCAGCTGGCCCGGGAAAACCTGACCATTGCCCGGGCAGACGCCGCGTTCAACCAGCGTCTGCTGGATGATGCGAAGATCCGCCGCCGGGTGGGCGTGGGCTCGCTGAGCGATACCCTGAATTTTGAAATCCGGGTCAACGCCGCCCGGACCCGCGAGATCAAGGCCGCCGAAACCTACGCGTCCACCCGGTATGCGCTGGCCGCTATTCTCGGAATCGCCGATGCCCGTCTGCCCGCCACTGTGAAGCTGGCGCCGATGGCTGTTGAAAACGATACGGAAATGCATCTGCCCGATGTGCAGCCATTGATCGACTATGCTTTTTTGCACCGTCCGGACATTCTTCAGGCGGAACTCAACCGGCAACAGGCCGGTCTGGCGGTCAGAATTGCGCGGGCGGGGTATTATCCGGCGGTCAACCTCTCCGCCACGATCAACGGAGAACGTCCTGAAAATGCCGCCTTTGACCGTGAGGATTTCGGTAATACCCTGGCCCTGGGGCTTACGTACAACCTCTTCTCCGGCGGGTTGACCCGCGCCCGAACCGACGAGGCCAGTGCCCGCCAGGCGGAAGCCACCCGTCAATGGACCGATACGCGCCTGAAAGCCGGCGCCCAGGTCCGGTCTGCCCATGCCCGATTAATCGCTGCCCAGCGCCAGCTGGTCCTTCAACGGGATAATGCCCGCCTGGTGGAAAAACAACGGGATCTGGTGGAAAAGGAATATAACGCCGGCCAGGGCTCCCTGGTCCGGCTCAACGAAGCCCAGCGCGACCGGGTCACCGCCGAAGGAAGGCTGGCCCTGGCTTTGATTTCGCTGCGCCAGGCCTGGTTCGAGCTGAAAACGGAGACCGGGCAAATCCTGGAAGCGTACCCCGAAGACTAGGGAAGAACGGATAAACTGCGGACATGGATGCGACTCTTTCAGTGATTATTCCCGCTTTAAACGAAGCGGATACCCTCCCGTCCCTGCTGGCCGACCTCAATGTCCAGAAAGACGTAAAACTTGAAATCATCGTGGCCGACGGCGGCTCCACTGATGAGACCCTGGCGCTTTGCCGGCCATTTGATCCCGTGATTGTCAGCGCCCCCCGGGGCCGGGCCCGCCAGTTGAACGCGGGATTCCGAAAAGCGGCCGGCGATTCCCTGCTTTTTATCCATGCCGATACCCGGATCGAGGATCCCGGCCTGCTGGCCGCGGCCATGGCCCACTGGCACACCGTTCTGGCCACTGCCGGGCATGACCGGATCGCCGGCCATTTTCCCCTGAGGTTTACACGGTCCGATGCGCGACACAGTGTTTTTTTCCGGTATGCCGAGGGAAAAACCCATTTTAACCGGGTCAATACGACCAATGGCGACCAGGGGTTTTTGTTAAAGCGGTCCTTTTTTGAAGGTCTGGGCGGGTTTGACGAAAGTCAGCACTTTCTCGAAGACCAGAAGCTGGCCGAAAAGATCCGGCAACGGGGACGCTGGATCACGCTGCCCGGACATCTTTACACGTCGGGTCGTCGCTTCGAAACCGAAGGTCACCATCGCCGGTATATCCTGATGAGCATGCTCATGGCGCTGTACAGCACGGGCCGCACGGAATTTTTTGACCGGGCCAAAAACATCTACCTTTCCCAGAATGAAACCGGGTATCTGCCGCTCACACCGTATTTCGCCGCCGCCGTTAAAATGTTTATTTTTGACCTGGGTATTGCCGGAAGTATCCGCGCCTGGTTTTATATTGGACGCTATATCCGCCAAAACTCCTGGCAGATGTTTTATTTTTTTGATGTACTCTTTCGCTTTCCGGAAAAAAATCGAGAAATTAAGAAGGGCTACCCCTTCCTCTCCTTCCACGATACGTATTTCTGGCCGCTGACCAACAATACCCTCTGCGATGCCATCAATACCTGTATTTCTTTTTTCTGGTTCATGCTGGTCCTGGCGCCGTTTTTCCTGATCGCAGACACTCTCCACGCGCTGATATCCTGTTTCCGCAGATAAAGGCGCCATGCGGTTATGTCCGGGATTTTTCCGGCCAGTCGATCCGTTTTTTGCGCTGATCGGTAAAGGTCCACCAGGGGCGCGGGTTGCCGCCTTCCATGAAGTCAACCGCCGACATGAAAACATCGATGACACAAGGATCGTGTTTTTGGCCGGATTCAGCACACAGGGCAGCATACAGGTCAAACGGATCTTTTCCTGTCAGCGCCAGGGGGTGATCGATGCCGATAAGGCGCAGGTCCGCGGCCATGGCCGGGCCGATGTTGGGAAGCGCTTCCAGTCGCGATACTGTTTTCCGGTCCGGATTTTTCATGATCGGGTTTTCCCCGTGATTGCGGTGATGATGGATCGAATCTGATTTGACGATTGCTCAGTATATACTGCAGGGGCCACTGCCGGCAAGCGTAAAAAGGATGCTCCTTGATATTGTCTGCCGCTTCGTGTAGTTTTTTTCAGACGGAAAACCGGCTGGCCGGACCCGCAATATCTGACAACCGTATCAAAGGAGAAAATCCGTGTCCCATCACCCACTGCTCTATCTGTCACGGGAAGATGTGGAAGCCACCGGCGTTACCATGGCCGATATTATCACGGCAGTCTCGACTGTTTTCAAAGAAAAGGGCGCCGGACGGACCGAAATGCCGCCCAAGCCCGGCATCCATCCGGGCCCTGCGGACAGTTTTATTCACGCCATGCCGGCCTACATTCCGGCGTTGAAATCAGCCGGGATAAAGTGGGTCAGTGCTTTTCCCGAAAACCCGCGCCGGGGACTGCCCTATATCACCGGCCTGTTGATCTTAAACGACGCTGAGACGGGTCTGCCCCTGGCTGTGATGGATGCCGTCCGGATCACGGGGATGCGCACCGGGGCGGCCACGGCGCTTGCGGCCACATTTTTGGCCCGGCCTGAATCGGCGGTGGTCGGCGTGTTGGGGTGCGGGGTCCAGGGACGCACCAATATTGAAGCGTTGAGCGTGGCATTTTCCCTTAAAAAAGTCATGGCCTACGATGTCAATGAATCGGCCCGCAACGACTACGTCGCCGATATTTCCGGACGGCTGGATCTGGAAGCGGTCGGGGTCCGCACGCCCAGGGAGGCGGTGACCGGATGCGATATCGTGGTCACGGCCGGTCCGATCCTGAAAAAGCCCCATGCTACCATCCAGCCCGGATGGCTGGACGAAGGCGCCTTTGCTTCCCTGGTCGACTACGACGCCTACTGGCACCCGGCCGCCATGGCCGAAACAGACAAATTCTGTACCGACGACACGGCCCAGCTGAACCACTATCGCCAGATGGGCTATTTTCGTGATATCCCCGAGATCCACGCCGACCTGGGCGAGCTGGCCAGCGGCAAACGGCCCGGCCGCGAGTCGCCCGAAGAGCGAACGATGACGGCCAACCTGGGCCTGGCCATCGAGGACATGGCAGTGGCGCCGTTGATCTACCGGCGGGCCATGGAAAAGGGGATCGGCACCCGGTTGAGGCTGTGATGGACCAGAATAAAAATTCACTGGACGGCCACCAAAAACGGGTCGTCATCATCGGTGGCGGTATTATCGGCGGCATGGCCGCCTACTTCCTTGCGACACAGGGATACGCGGTCACCCTCATCGAAAAAGACCGGTTCGGCGGCGGCGCTTCCCACGGCAACTGCGGCCTCATCGTGCCCGGCCATACCATGCCCCTGAACAGGCCGGAAAACCTGATCGCCGGCATCCGATGGATGGTAAAAAAAGACGCGCCCCTCTTTATCCGACCGCGGGCCGAGGCCGCCTGGATTCGGTGGATGCTTCAATTCATCCGCCATTGTTTCGGAAGTCATCGCCAGGAAGCTGCAGCGGGCCGGGCCGGGCTGATGGCCGATGCGCTTTCTCTGTACGACACCATTATCCGGTCTGAAAAAATCGATTGCGACTGGCAGATGGCCGGGACCTGCCACCTCTTTCGATCCAAAAAAGAACTGGCCGCCTATGGTTCGACCACCGGCCAAATTCAGGGTACCCGGCCCCCGATGACTTTTCTGACGAAAAACCGGCTTCGGGACAGGGTCCCCATGGTCTCTGCCGCCGTGGCCGGTGGATGGCACGACCGGCGGGCAGGCCACTTTCGCCCCGACACGTTTATGCGCGAACTGGTCGGCGTACTCCAGAAGAAAGGCGTCAGGATTCTGGAACAGACCCGGTTCACCGGCTTTGGCATCGGGGGCGGACGCGCCGTCACGGCCCGGACCGACCGGGGCGGGTTCGCGGCGGATGCCTTTGTGGTGGCCACCGGCGCATGGACGGCCCAATTATCCCATGCGCTGGGATGCCGGGTACCGATCCAGCCGGGAAAAGGTTACTCGGTGACGGTCCGTTGTTCGGCCGGTGTACCGGCATTGCCCTGTTTTTTCGAGGAAACCCGGGTCGTGCTGACACCGTGGGCGGATCGGGTGCGGCTGGGCGGCACCATGGAGTTTTCCGGCTACGACGATACCCTCAACCGCCGCCGGGTAAATGCCCTTTTCAAAGCCACCGGACAGTATCTCTCCATGTCCGTACCTGCTGAGATCGAGGAAGAATGGTGCGGGTGGCGGCCCATCACCTGGGATGGGCTGCCGATTATCGACCGGCTTCCCGATCTTGACAACGTGGTTCTGGCCGCCGGCCACAACGAGCTGGGCCTGACCATGGCCCCGGCCACCGGCCGGCTGGTGGCCGAGATGATCACTGGAAAACAACCGTCCGTCGGCCTCTCTTCTTTTCGGCTAAAGTGAAAAGATCGTCTGCGCAAACCACCGCATCCACCAGAGAAGCAACACCCAGGCCTTTGAGCATTGCCTTGGTTGTCACGCAGCCATCGCTGGTGGCAATGGCGACACTCATGTCATGGGCGTGAAGCGTTATGAATAATGCCGCAAGATCGGTCAGGGGACGGGCCGATGCCACCGAATCCGGAAGAAACCAGACGGCGGCCAGGGCATCCTCGGCCGCCCGTAACTGCAGTAGGAAGATATCTTTGCCCGGTTGTCGGCATTTCAGGGTTTATCAAACGCCGTTTCGCCTGGTACGTCCGCCCCTGGCGGTCTTATCGGCAGATGTACACAAGGGGGCAGGGGCCTGGCAGATATTTACAGATTGTTTTATCTGTTGTTTTAGCACCATGAGTCTGGTATCCATGTCTATACATGGAGCCCGCATGGTGAGATGGTTGATATTTCCATCTGCAAGCGAGGCTTTTTTTGTTACCCACTTTGATGTGAACGACAGAATTGGAAATCGTATCATCGATTGATTATGACACAACCATTACTCCAAGATATTCTACCGCTGGTCCGGCAACCGAGCCGATATCTGGGCAATGAAATCAACCGGGTCAAAAAAGATCTGGATGCCGTTGATCTTTGCGTGGCGCTGGCGTTTCCCGATATGTACGAAATCGGCACCTCTCATTTCGGGATGCAGATTTTATATGACCGGCTCAATGCTCGTGCCGATATTGCGGCCGAACGGGTATTTGCACCGGATATGGATATGCAGGCCCGCTTAAAATCCGCCGACCTGCCGCTGACATCCCTGGAATCCGGATCACCGCTTCGCCGGTTTGATATTATCGGATTCAGCCTCTTATACGAACTGAACTACACCAATATCCTGGCGATGCTTGACCTGGCCGGCATACCGTTTTCGGCCGCGGATCGGGATGACGCTTATCCCATGATTATTGCCGGGGGGCCATGTACCGTCAATCCGGAACCGGTGGCCGAGTTTTTTGATGCCATGGTCGTTGGCGATGGCGAAGAGACATTGCTGGCCATGGCCGATATCTGGATGGTCTGGAAAAACGACGGCACGAACAATAAAACCGACCTGCTGCAACGGTGGCAGGGAGTCGAGGGGGTCTATATCCCCTCATTTTTTGATGTCACCTATGGTGAGGACGGCCTGGCCAGAACCACGGCGGACAGGCCGGAATTTTCAACGGTTCGGCGGGCTGTTTTACCAGATCTGAACCATGCTTCGTTTCCTGCAGCGCCCGTGGTTCCTTTTGGCCGCCCGGTGCACGACCGACTGCGCATGGAAATTTCAAGGGGATGTACAAGGGGATGCCGGTTCTGCCAGGCCGGAATGATCTACCGCCCGGTTCGGGATCGGGCACCGGAAACCATCTTGTCCCTTACCGGGCAGGGGCTGGAATCCACCGGGTATGACGAGATTTCCCTGCTCTCTCTTTCCACCGGAGATTACGGGTGTATCGTGCCCCTTTTGGAAAGGTTAATGACCCGGTATGCCGCCGATCACCGGGCGGTATCTTTTCCCTCCCTGCGTGCCGATACGCTGACACCGAACCTGGTCAGCCTGATCAAAAAAGTCCGTAAAACCGGCTTTACCATCGCCCCCGAAGCCGGGAGCCAGCGGTTGCGGGACCTGATCAATAAAAATATCACCCGGACGGACATCGAAAATAGTGTTCAGTTCGTATTCGAACAGGGCTGGCAGGTCATCAAACTTTACTTCATGATCGGGCTGCCCACGGAAACCCAGGCTGACCTGGAGGCCATTGTTGATCTGGTCAACCATTTACGCCGTATCCGTCCGGTCAAGGGGCGCCGGCGGCCGAAAATGAATGTCAGTGTCACGACTTTTATTCCCAAATCGCATACACCCTTTCAATGGCATTCCCAGATGTCCTTATCCGAATCGCAGCAAAAGATTGACTGGCTGAGAGAAGCGCTCAAACCGGCCCGGGTAAAATTTAAATGGCAAAAACCGGAGGTGAGCTGGATGGAGGGAATCTTCTCAAGGGGCGACCGCCGGATGTCCCGTCTCCTCATTGCCGCTTACCGCAAGGGCTGTCGTTTTGACGGATGGAGTGATCACTTTGACTTTGATAAATGGCAGGCGGCACTGGATGAAGTGAACCTGGATGCCGATTTTTTTACGACCCGCAAACGCTCTTTTGATGAGCCCCTGCCATGGGATCATATTGATACCCGGGTGACTTCATCGTTTTTACAAAAGGAGTGGAACCGGGCCCTCAGCGGAGAGAAAACCGCCGACTGCCGAAGGGGAAAATGTCACCAGTGCGGGGTATGTGATTTCAAGACCATTGCACCGGTGGTATTTACCGACGATCCCGGGCGCCGCGTTATTCCGGATGATCGGGAAACAAAACGACCGATCATTTATGTAAAAACCCGCGTAGCTTTTTCCAAAACCGGTGATGCCCGTTTCTTTGGTCACCTGGAGATGGTTAATGTGTTTATCCGGGCCTTTCGACGAGCCCGGATTTCCCTCAAATGTACGGAAGGATTTCATCCCAAGCCGAAGATTTCATTTGCAGATCCCCTGCCTGTCGGCATGGAGAGTGTAAACGAATCCTTGACCATTGAGGTACCATCAAATACAAACGTATCGGAGATGACTCGCAAGCTGAACGATCAACTGCCCGCTGGATTATCTGTAACCGGAATCTCTCCCGTTAAAGGCCGCAAACAATCTCTGCCGTCCAAAATCATCTGCTACCGGATCCGTTTGAAAGAAGGACGATTTGATTCCGCGCTTATCCAGGCTTTCACCGAAAAGAAATCCTGGATGCATGAAAAAAGAACAGCCAGGGGGAAAGTGACCCAGTTAGATCTTAAGGAGATTATTCAGAAAATAAAATTGTCGTCTGATAAACAACTGACGCTCTGTCTGTATCAGAAGCCGGGAAAAATGCTCCGGCCACCGGATCTGCTTAGAACTGTTTTTTCCCTGACTGAGAAGCAAGTACAATTGTCGCGGATTGTAAAACAACAGGATACCCCATGATTCGTCAGCTCATTATCAACGAAACCGAACATGAAACCCGGGTGGCTCTGCTCGAAGACGGCACCATTGTCGAAGTTTTCTACGAACGGGGTGACAATACGGAAATTACCGGAAATATCTACAAGGGCCGGGTTCAGCGGGTCCTTCCGGGAATGCAGGCGGCCTTTATCGATATCGGTCTGAAGCAGGCGGCATTTATTCATGCCAATGATATTGTCCGAAAAAATGACCCGGTTCTGGAAAAGTTTTTCAATGACGATCTGAATGATGGTGCCCTGGAAGACTGGCGGCAGGAGCCGGTCGGCCAGACCGACAGCATGCTGACCATTCCGCCGACACCGGAAGATTATCCCATTGACGAACTTCTTACCGAGGGCCAGGAACTGATGGTTCACGTGGCCAAATCGCCCATGGGATCCAAGGGCGCGCGGGTCACCACCTATATCTCCCTGCCCGGACGGTTTCTGGTCCTGATGCCATTTTCCGATCATATCGGCGTATCACGCCGGATAGAAAAAGAAGTCGAGCGCGACCGTCTCAAGCAGATCGTCCAGTCCCTGCGCAGAGGTAATTGCGGGTATATTGTCCGTACGGCCAGCGAGGGGATTGCGGCCGAAAAACTGGCCGATGAAATGGGGTTTTTAGATAAATTATGGGAAGCTATCCAGAAAAAGGAAAAGACCCTGTCGGCGACCACGCTGCTGCACAAGGAATTAAATGTCAGCCTGCGGGCTGTTCGGGATCTTTTGACCAACGAGGCGGAGAAAGTCATCACCGACTCCCGTATTGTTTATGAAGATGTCCTGTCGTTTCTAGATACCTATATGCCGGCCTTGAAGGATTCGGTAACATTATACGAAGGCCCCGAACCGATTTTTGACGCCTACAATCTTGAATGGGATATTTCACGGGCTTTAAAACGAAAAGTCTGGATGAAATCCGGCGGGTATATCGTTATTGACCAAACCGAAGCGCTTTGTGCCATTGACGTCAATACCGGGCGTTACGTCGGTACACACAACCAGGATGAAACGATTTTGAAAACCAACCTGGAAGCCGTCAAGGAAATCGCCTATCAGGTTCGCCTGCGGGATATCGGCGGGATCATCATCATTGATTTTATCGATATGGTAAAAAAACTCCATCAGGAAAAGGTGTTTAACGAACTGCTCGACGCCCTGAAAAAAGACCGGAGTAAGACGCATGTACTGCCTATCTCCGAGCTGGGGCTGGTCCAGATGACCCGCAAACGGGTTCGGCAGCCTTTGCACCAGATCCTGTGCGAGCCCTGTTTTTATTGTGACGGGCAGGGGACGCTGATGTCCCGGCGTTCAATCTGTTACAATATTTACCGTGAAATGCTTCGACAGTCGCGTGATCTGATGGGAGACCGCCTGACGCTGCGTGTCAACCCGGAAATCGCCGATCTGTTTTATGGCGAGGAGCGGCGTCTGGTGGAGATTCTGGAAGACAAATTCAGCCGCCAGATTGTCATCTATCCAAACCCGACCTATCATCTCGAGCAGTTCGATGTTCTGGAAGTATTGGATACCTGAAACGCCATTGACGATGCGGTAAGGCAGGGTTATGGCGCTCCCTGCCTTACCGGGTTTGTAAACCGTTTACCGATTGGTTAGAGCTCGATCCCCAGCCGTTCCCATACCGATTCACCATCCCTGATTTCCGCGGCTTTCAAGTGTGGAAAGGTGGTAATCAGAAAGTAGGCCAGTGGCAGAACCCCCAGCACGATAATGATCGCGTCGGGGATTACGCGAAAGTTTCCGAGAAAGACGACGATTCCCTTCTCAAAAAAATCGGCGCTTCTGGCTACCCAGAGGCCTTCTTTAAATGAGGTCCAGGCTTGCAGCGCGCCGACGGGCAGCAGCGTGGTAAACGCCATCAGAAACAGGCCGCCGTTGAGTCCCCAAAACGACACTTTCAGCAAACTGTCATTCCAGTGGGCCTTGTCGACCAGGCCGCGCCACGAAAATAGAAGCAGGGCAACCGACAGCATGCCATACGTTCCGAACATGGCCGTATGGCCGTGGTGCATGGTCAGATAGGTTCCGTGTTCATAAAAATTCACAATGGGAAGGTTGATGACGAAGCCGAAAACGCCGGCACCCAGAAAGTTCCAGAAGGATGCGGCCACCAGGAAATACATCGGCCATTTATAGCTGAATTGACGGCCTTCTTTGCGAATGCCCCGGTATTCCATTAACCCCCGCACCACAAGGGTGAGCAGCGGTACCGGCTCCATGGAGGAAAAGATGGCGCCCCATCCAACCCAGAAGGCCGCCCCGCCGTACCAGTAATAGTGATGCGCCGTTCCGATGATTCCGCTTAAAAAGGTAATCGCTGCCGTAAAATAGGCCACTTTCAAGGCGGACCTGGCTGAGGCCAACCCCATGGCCACCATCAGCAGGGCGATAACGGCAATGCCGAAAAACTCAAAGATGCTTTCCACCCAGAGGTGAACCACGAACCAGCGCCAGTAATCCGCCATGGTCAGGTGGGATCCGCGGCCGTAAAACAGCCCGAAGCCGTAAAAAGCCACAACCAGAACGGCGCTGAACACGTAAAACCAGATCAACGCACTGAATTCGTCTTTGTGTATTTTCAGATGCTGGCCGACCGCGCGGTAGACGATTAAAAGCCAGAAAATCAGACCCCCGAGCAGCAGGATCTGCCAGATCCGGCCCAGTTCAAGAAACTCCCACCCCTGGTGACCCAGCCAGAACCACCAGTTTCCCAGCAATCCCTTGATTCCCAGGGCTTCACCCGTCAAGCTCCCGACGGCAACCAACAGAACGGCACCAAACAGGAGCTGGACCAGTACACCCTGCCTGGCCGGTTCTTTTCCGCCGATAATCGGTGCCAGGTAGATAGCCGAAGCCAGCCAGGTGGTGGCAATCCAGAACACCATTAATTGAAGGTGCCAGGATTTGGCCCAGCTATAGGGTATCAGCTTGGCCACAAAAGGAAGAAAAAAGGTCCCTGGATGGATCGTGTAGTGGGCCATCAATCCCCCGAAGCAGGTCTGAACGAGAAAGAGCAGAATGACCACCACGAAAAACTTGGCTGCATAAAGCTGGCTGGGCGTCAGAGGCATATCGATCAGTTTTTCAGACAGCGCCGCGCCCTTTGCGCCTCCGTACCACAAGGCGTAGCGGTGAATCCAGAAGACAAAAAGCCCCAGGACCACGAGCAGGGAGACGATACCGGCAATGGAAAAGAAGTAGGTTTCCGTGCTGGCCGTGTTTCCGACACTTTTATCCGGTGGCCAGTTATTGGTATACGTAAAATCAGATCCCGGACGAAGGGTGGACGCCACCCAGGCGGTCCAAAAGAAAAACCTGGAAATTTCGAGCCGCTGCTGTGCTTCGCGGATGGTGTCAGGTAAAATGCCATATCGCTGCTCACCTTCCTTGAAAATTTTTTGCCAGTGTTGCTGAACCTTTTTAAGCCCTTCAACCTGAGCGGCGGTTAACGTAAGGGTATCTGAGTCCGCATCATAGCGGTTCGGCCTGGTTTCATGCTTAATTTTGACATCGATGATCCCCTTCTGAAGATCATCAAGGCTGTTATATGGTTTTCCGTAGTCTTTCCGGGCGTAAAATTCGCCAATCGTTATAGACATGATGTGCAGGGTCAGGGCGGAGAATTCCGGGCCCCGCTGGGAACCATGCCCCCAGACCGCACCGTGATCCATCAATCCGTATCGTTGATACGTATTCTGACCGGCGATGATATCCGCTTTTTCAAATAGAATATCACCACCGGGGCCCTCTACTTTACCCGGGTACGGCGGAAGAGACTTTTTCATATAGATCCCGCCACCCAGCAGAACACCCATGGCCACGAAAAAACAGATAATGGCTGCCCACTTTAATGTTTTTACTGACATGCATTTCCTCCTTTCTTAATTTGAGTTGAAGATAAAAACATCTAAATATCTATTTATTGAACATAAAATCGTTTCCGTACGCTCTTTTACAGGGGAACTACAATTGCGCGACAGTGGTTTCATTCATCATTTTTCCAAACTGTTCAGATATGATTTGCCAGCGCAGGTGGAGACCGCAACTGCCATTACAAACATTCACACCGAGCAGGCATAGCTTGAAATCATCAACCTTCATAAATAAATTGACCACTTCATGGAGAAAGATGTCCGATGCGGGTTTGGACAAAACGACGCCACCGCCCCTGCCGCGGGTGGATAAAACCAGACCGGCCTGGGTCAGCCGGTTGAGAATCTTGGATAAAAAATTATGCGGAATCTGCATTTCAGCGGCAATGGTTGACGACAAAACAGGTTTTTCGGAACCCTTCTGGCTTAAGAACTTCATTGCCCGCAGCGCATAAATGGCGGTCTGGTTGAGCATAAATTATTTTTTTTACTCCAGATTCACTGGCGCCGACGCCTGACAATCAAATACGATAACTTCATCTGATAGTATTCAATACAGGAAAAAAAATATCTTCGAGACATAAGCTAATCTGTTACCCAGCCTTCTTCTAAAATATCGCCCTGAACCCCTGCTACCACGTATTTGATGGGAACTTTCCGACTGGCTTCCTGCGCTGCCTGTTTGACTAAATTCAGTAACCCTGAACAGCAGGGCACCTGCATGATTAATACGGTGAGGCTGTTTATCCTGGCATCATCGAACCATGCCTTTATTTTTTGAAGGTATATTTCCTGATTAACATCCAGCTTTGGACAGGCCACTGCCATGGATTTTCCATCCAAGTAGTCGCGGTGAAAATCGCCCAGCGCATAAGCCACGCAGTCAGCCGTCAGCAACACATCCGCCCCTTTAAAATACGGTGCCACCGGGGAAATCAGGTGCATTTGGATGGGCCACTGCCGCAGCCTGGATTCAATTTTTCCCTCCGGCCCGTCATCAGATTTTTGGTCTTTATCTTTAAAATTTAGCATCCGAGAACCGGGACATCCTTCAATCATGTTCATCGTCACACCTCCTTTGGGTTCAATTTTTCCTCGAATCGCTCAACGAGTGCTTGATATTTTTCCGGTGAATATCCGATCTCTCGGTCGGCTTCATGAAACCTGGAAAACAGTTCACCAACCTGTTTGATTGAAAGATTTTTATCCATCCATGGATAGAGAATCTCGTCTTCTTTCCTGATGTGCGCAGATAACAGGTCCCTGTATGCGGTCAAACGGCGGGCAATGGTATCTAAATCTCTGTGTTCGAGTGCGTCAAGCACGGCCTTTACATGGTTTCGGGCCTGCTTATGCTCTTCAAGCATGGCCTTTATAATACCGTGATCAGCGTCAAAATATTTAAATAGAATGTCTTCTTCCTTGGCATGGTGATATTTGTCTGCATAGCTGCGTATAAAATCAACACCATCCAGGATGAGTTGCCGACCTTCTTTTGATTCTATGTCCAGGTTTTTCAGGATAGCAGGGATCAGGTTTAAATATCGCTTGATCAGGACATGCTCATCCATCAGTTTTTTAATGGCGGGAGAATAGGATATTTTTTCTGGTTCGGTACTTATTTTTCTTTTCATCGCGGGGACCTGAATAGGTTTATCGGGAAATAAAACGGCCGCGATTTTTGCCATTATTACTTTTTCTTCATCTTCACCCAGATGGTGAATTTCGATAATATCCTTCAGGAGGCAGGTCCCCACGCTGCAGGGTGCACACCCGATGCCGTGCGCATCGAGGATTCCGCCTACTTCAGGAAATTGATCGATAATCTGCTTGATGCCGGTATTCAGGTAAGTTTCCATAAATCACCCATTTACTGACCGTGCGGGGTACGTTGTATGAAGGTGGCTAAATCCTGAACCATTTTGAAAACACGGGGGCCCACAAATCTAAGCACCTTTGGCGGTTCACTTCCTGAAAACACCATCCTGATATGATCCGGATGGTAGTTTGATCCCAATTGAAATAAAAATTCCCGAATTGATTGTCGGGTCTTCGGTGTCTCGAACCGGTATCTTTTCCTGATCAGGCGAAAAAGCGCGCTTAAAGTCACCGGCACAGCCACATACGGCAGACGTCCATCCGTTTTATCCTTCAGGAGAGGGCCGCCAAGCCCAAAAAACCGGACAACAGATTCTACCCCCGGCATACCATGACAGAGTGCCACAAAGAATCGATTGACGTCAGCATGGCGTCGGTGAGCAAGGCCAAAGATATTATAGGCTGGAAATATTTTTTCTTTTTCTCTTTCCATTTTTTCGATTGTTTCAGCCATATCCCTGTTTGAAGGGGCGAACCGGTCGTGAATCATTCTGGCCAAACGAAGGTAACTGTCAAAGATCAGGCTATCTTCAAGCCCCGGGGGGGGCGTGACCAGGTTTTTCCAGAACATGGTTGCATAGCCGTAAAACAATGCATTGACCATATGCTTTTTAAGTTGAAAATTATCTATATACTTGAGGCTATAGTTGCCCACAAACTCGATGATGATCCGTGCCAGAATTTTTACGAATTCTGATTCGGTTTCATTATCCAGAAATTCGATATAGATCAGCATATAGCGGGAATGCTCTTTTTCCAGGAGATCATATGCGCGGGGCAAGACGATCCATGAAAGTGACATGTCATCAAATTCTTCGGCAAGTTTTTCAGGATGCATGGCCTGGTTGATCAACGCGTATTTTGTGGAAGCGTCTATGTTGTCCAACACGAACCGGGCGGTGGAATTCTTTTTTGAATCAGCAAGGATTCCCTGCCGTATCTCATTAATCGTTTTCATGAGAACGGGATAGCAGAGCTCAACACCTGTTTCGACCGGCCCAATCTTCCTCCAGACCGGTGCGGTCCTTTTAAACAGCGTCCAGCAGATCTGTTCATCAAATCCGATTCGCATAAGTGCGGGGATGATCCTGAATGCCAATAATTGATTGAACCCATTGGAAAGCGTCAGCGTTTGCATGGTATTAATGGCGGTATTATACTTTTCCTGGGTCTCATGTTCAGATAATTCGATCTGCACTTCAAATGAATGCGGTTTTGATAACCGGTTGATATTAGTCTGTTGCATCGGTTTTCATCCGAATGACGGTCAACCCGTTCAAGCACTTTTTATCTCACGCCTGTCGGCCATGTTTGCCAGTGTTCTCTCTCTGGCCTTATCGATTCCAAGAGCGGCGCGCTTCTTATCGATATGCGCAATCATTAATCGCGCCATTTCATGGGGATCGGTGGTAAACCCCCACTTTCCCAATCCCTGTGTCTCCGTATCTTTAAATATATGTTTGTGGAATTTCGTCTCTTCGATGATCGGAAACGTGACGCCGAAGACGGTATAAACACCGGACGCCACAAAATACTGACCGATTGCAAGCGCTTTTTCGCTGTACCATTCAGGTGCCGCCCCGGCTACCGGCAGGTCTGCGATACTCTCCCCCAGGCCACCGACCTTGACCATTTCTGCTGCCGCGATGAGGATACGGGTATTATCGACACAGGCACCCATCCCCAGAACGGGCGGCATGCCCACTGTTTCGCAGACTTCCCTGAGCCCGGATCCGGCAAAATAGGCCGCTTCAGGCGTACACAACCCGGCCCTGGCCAGGGCGATTTGCGAACAGCCGGTTTGAAGGACCAGCACATCATTTTTAATTAATTCCTTGACCAGCTCGATATGGAGCCAGTCCTGCTTGACCCGGGGATTCACACAGCCCACGACACCGGCAACCCCCCGGATGCGTCCGTTGATAATGTTGTCGTTTAAAGGGGTGTACGATCCTCTGAAAGTACCGCCCAGCATATAATTGATATACTCATGGGAAAAGCCGTGTACACCCACCGATTTGTTTTGGGGGATCTCAATTTTAAGTGACCGGTTTTTAAAGCGATCGATGGCCTGTTTGACGATATAATCGGTGCACTGGCGTGGGGTGTGGTCGTCAAATTGGATGTGCTCGGCCCCCTCGATCCGACAGCTGTGATTGGTCGTAAATATTTTTGTTTCGTAGCATTTCCCGACCTTGACCAGGCCCTGCTGAATACACTGGACATCCACACCAAAGGCATCCACCGCGCCGGTAACGAGAACCGCCTCGGTTGACATGAAGTTGCCGGCATGGGGAATACCGTGGCGGGAAAGCATTTCCAGCCCTGAGCAGCACATCCCCACCAGGTTAATACCCTTGGCACCGGCGCTTTCAGCCATTTCAACCAATTCACGATCGTTGACCGCTTCAACCATCGACTCAATCAGGTGCGGTTCGTGACCGTGAATAATAATATTCACATGATCTTCCTTCAGGCAGCCCATATCAACTTCTCCATGGACCGGCGTGGGCGTACCAAAAAGAATATCGGAAATCTCAGTGGCCACCATGGAACCGCCCCAGCCATCGACCAATGCAGTACGGCTGATCTGCTTTGAAAGGTGCTGGTAATCCTGATCCATCCCGGCATGTGTTCGCTGCAGAAGCTCCATCACTTCCAGCATGGCACCGCGCGGAACGATATCAAGCTGGCGCCAGCTTTCCAGGGTTTTTTGCGGTACTCTTTTGGCAAACGGAATTTCGCCTTCGGCCGCAAAAAAAACTTTTTCCATCTCTTTGCAGACATCAGCAGCGATGGCATTGACCTTACGGCCCTCGGTTTCAATCCCTAAAGATTGGGCCACCCCGATCAGCTTTTTCGTATCTTTGATCGTATAGTCCCTGATTGTTCCATTAATAACCCCTTTAAACAGGTTGAGCATGTTCATTCCGTGGCTTGAATGGGCGGCCGTTCCCGTGGCTACCATGCGGGCGAAATTTCGTGATTGAATCGTATCTATGGTTGCCCCGCACACGCCTTCTTTGGCATACGGGTCTTTGGCGTTGATGCGGCAGGGACCCATCGCGCAGTGTTTGCAGCAGGCCGATTTGGCACCGATGGGGCAGGGTTTCATTCCGGCCGCCCGGTCAAAGGCCGTTTCAACCTGGTCGATGCGTGCTTTTTTGAGCATCTGCGCTGTGGATTTGCAGCTGGTCCAATCTGATATATCGGGTTTATCGGCCGAAACAGCCGTGAGTTTTTTATCCATGAGAGCTTCCTTCTTATTACAGCGAAACCATATGTGCGTATTCGCGTTGGTGAGATGGTCGAATTACAATGGCCAACTGAGAATCAGCTTACCCCTCAGTACGCATTGTCCGGGGCATCCGTAGAATAGTGTCATTTAAGGGCTGAGGCTGCCCCCTATACTATCCAATACTACCACAATGTGGTTATGTCAAGAAGTTTTTCCACCTGGAAAAAATCAAGAGATCAGGTGTTGAAATGGGGCCGATAAAACCAAAAAAAACTGGAAATGAACGTCAGGCAGGCATCATCGTATTTAAATTTTTATTTTAGACAGCTGTTTCAGGTTGCACGGGTTTGAAAGTATTGCGAATTGACACCGCAACCGTCATCGGGTATCTTTTTTTCTGATATCAAGCTGTTGGTATAGAAACGAATCAGGGCCGATGGCCACCCTGCAGGGCGAATATTTTCTCCCGCTTATCTAACATGAACTTTTTTTACCGGATAGGGCCGCAGCCTTTAACCGGAATCTGCAATTTCCAGAGAGAAAGTAAGCCGGCTGTTATTTTTTCAGGTGCGCCCACCCAAGAAGGCTTATCTCATGGCCATGGAGCCAGTGTAAAAATGCCCGCTCTGAAACCACATCAAAAACCCGTATTTGACTACCGTGCCCTTCGCCTGATGGTCGGGCTTGTTGCATTGGCATTGCCGGTGGTTGTCAAGGCTATCGCTTCCACACCCATTTCGTCTATCAGTGCGTCCTACTATACCGAGGCCCGCGACGTTTTTGTCGGATTATTATTTGTTATCGGTGCGCTGATGTGGGCCTACAACGGGCATACGCAAATGGAAAAGTGGGTAAGCAAAATCGCATCCATTTCGGCAATCATTGTGGCCATCTTTCCGACGGCCTGCGATATCTGTCCGTCGGACCTAAAATCCGCCATCCATTACGTGGCCGCCGTTGTTTTATTTTCAACGATCGCTTATTTTTGTCTGGGACCATTTAAGAAGAATACGAAGGGCCAAAAGGGAAAGAAGGGACGAAGGGCCTTGGTCTATACAGCCTGCGGGTGGATCATTATAGGATGTATGCTGGTAGTGGGTCTCTCAAAATTAACCCTGCCGGTTGAATTGGTAAACGCATTGGCGATCACATTCATAGCGGAGTTCATTGCGCTGTGGGCATTCGGTGCGGCCTGGATTGTGGCGGGAAAAGTGATTCCGCAACTGGTCGACAAGGATGATCAGCTTATCCTTTTTTAATCTGAAACGATAAATTCGAATTTTGGGTTTTATTACAAATCCAATCGGTTCGCTATTCGATTTTTTTAATGCCGGTACCGATGAGCAAGCAACGCGGGTGAAAGATGTTATTATTGAACGCTGGATTATCATGGACTAAAAGGCTTTGCGGGTCATAATGATATCACCGCGAAGACAAGCGTTCAGGCACCCCATCACCCCCGTGGGGGTCTCGGCGCCAATAGAAAACGGGGGAACAACGGGAGGAAATGATGAATTATCAAGCCAAAGTGTTATTTGCCGTCATGTTGAGCTTGGCCATGTTGTTTTCCGCCAATGCGTTTGCCGGCGGGAATGTGGGTATCACGCTGGATCAGGCATCTGCGGTTGTGGCGGCCGCCAAGGCCAAGGCCGAAAAGCAGGGCACATTGATGAACATTGCCGTGGTCGATGCCGGTGCGAATCTGACCGCATTTGTTCGCATGGATGGTGCCTTTCTGGGCAGTGTCGATATCGCCATCAAGAAAGCCAAAACCGCCCGGTTTTTCAATATGCCCACCGGGAAACTGGGTGAACTGGCGCAACCCGGTAAACCCCTGTTTAATATTGAATTTTCAAACGGTGGATTGATTACCTTCCCCGGGGGAGTGCCGATAAAGGACAAAACCGGGAATGTTATCGGCGCCATCGGCGTCAGCGGCAGCAGCGTGGAGAACGATAATGAAGTGGCCATGGCGGGTGCGGCGGTGATGCTGAAATAGGTCTGTACCGGGAAGATGACCTGTGCGATTTCAGGTCATCTTTAACCGAAAGCCGGAACAAACGAGTGGTTTGGCAATTGAACGCCTTGACATTGTAAACTAGCCGTGAAATCCCACAAGGTGGGAGAAGTCAGATTCGAAGACGGATAGTGATAGCATTTTTAATAAACTTGTCATAGCTGAATCTGAGACCGGGCAAGATCTTACGCAGAACCTTGTCAATCTCCTTGCTTTCGTCCGTTTCAAGATATTGCCGAATTTGAGGGACAAGTTCTGTTGCAAGAGGAAAAATCAAGGACTTTTATCGACTCCGGCGATTTTGTCCTTGATTTTCTGCTCATGAATGGCGATCAGCAACCTTACTACCCCCCTCCTCACACACAACTCTTCAAGTAGAGGCGACATCTATCCTGACACAGGGGGAGACTATTTTGATCGCATTAACCAAGAGATATCGTATCTGAAATTTTTATCTTTTCACTCGCCCCCTGGACCCCTTTCCCTTCCGATGTCTCTCCCCCGCATGACAATATCCCCATAATACGCCACAGCGGACTCCCCGGTATCATTGCCGTCCGACATAA
>QNYZ01000089.1 GCA_003973265.1 Deltaproteobacteria bacterium
TATAATTGAAGGCAACGATACAGGGCGAGGCAGGGGCGAATCCCATTCGCCAGACACAGCAAATGGAATAACACCAACCCATAAAGGAGGCCGGCTGATGAAAAAAATTATATCCCCGATGGTCATAACGATTCTCTTTTGTTTGTCCCTTTTCCTGATATCAACACCGGCGACCCACGCGGGAGCCATCAAATTAACCTACAGCAATTTTTTCCCGCCTACCCATATCCAGAGTAAGCTGGCCGAGGCCTGGTGCCGGGAAGTTGAAAAACGGACCCAGGGGAAAGTGAAAATAGACTATTATGCCGGCCAGACGCTGACCAAGGCCAAACAATGCTACGACGGCGTCGTCGAAGGCCTGTCCGATATCGGCTTTTCCGTGCTGGCCTATACCCGCGGCCGGTTTCCCGTTATGTCGGCGGTGGATCTTCCCCTGGGATATACCAGCGGGATCGCCGCCACCAAGGTCGTCAATGCCGTCTACGAAAAGTTTAAGCCCAAAGAGATTCAGGATACCGAGGTGATGTATCTCCACGCGCACGGGCCGGGTCTGGTCCACACCCGGGGCAAGGCGGTTCGAAAACTTGAAGACATGAAGGGCCTCAAGTTTCGGGCTCACGGCACCAGCGCCCAGGTGGTCAAAGCGCTGGGCGGCACGCCGGTTCCCAAGCCGATGCCGGAAACCTATCAAATGCTTCAAAAAGGTGTTGTCGACGGGGCGCTTTATCCGCTGGAAGCCAACAAGGGGTGGAAGCTGGGCGAAGTCACAGACTACTGCACCCGAAACTTATCATCTGCCTATACGACTTCTTTTTTTGTGGTCATGAACAAAGATAAATGGAACGCTCTGCCGCCGGATATTCAAAAAACCATTCGTCAAATCAATGTTGAGTGGGCGGCCAAGCATGGTAAGGCGTGGGAAGAAAGTGACCAGGCCGGTTTGAAATATTTCCTTTCTCAGAAAGGCAATGAAGTCATCGATCAGGACGCCCAGGAAGCTGCCCGATGGAAAAAAGCGGTTGCGCCCATTATTGACAACTACATTTCCAAACTCGATAAAAAGGGGTTTAATGGCAGAGAGATCGTTGATTTTGCCATTCAGACCCTGGCCGGGCTGCAATAGTACCGGTAATTATCAAGTCGAATCCCCCCTTTTTTCTTGAAAATCGGGTTTTTCTTGAAAATCGGAGGCGCGGGACCGGCGCATGCAGTTCCCGCATGCGCCGGTTATTCGAAAAAGTAAAAGTTAAACAAGTACCGGGTTCTCCTGCCGCGAAATCATTTAATAAAGCGAATGGCTGATGCAGATTATTCTCAATACCATCCAGTGGGTTTCGGACAGCCTGAAAATCCTGGGCGCCGTCTGCCTGGCCGGTATGACTTTTTTAACCTGCGCCGATGTTGTGGGGCGATATCTGGGCCACCCGATTTTCGGATCGGTTGAGATTGTGGGGTTCATGGCCATTTTATCTGTCGGACTGGCCCTGCCGTATACCCACCGGGAAAAAGGCCACATCGGCGTTGAAATCATTACCCAGATGCTGCCGAAAAGGACCCGGATCATTATCGATATCTGTACCGGTTCGGCCGCCTTTCTGGTCTTTTCCATCGTGACCTGGCGGATGTTCCTCTATGCCGGGACCATGAAAGATTCCGGAGAAGTTTCCATGAGCCTTGAATTCCCCGAGTACCTTATCATCTACGCGCTATCATTCTGTTTCCTCGTGTTTTCGGCAACCCTCGGGCGCGAAATTATTCAAAATTATCAACGACTCAAGAAAGACTAAATGGACCCCACGCTTATCGGTATTATCGGCATTCTCATCATGCTGGCACTGTTCATGACCCGCATGCCGGTGGCCTATGTCATGACACTGGTCGGCTTTGTGGGATTTTGTTATATGATCTCGGTCAAAGGCGGGCTTAATCTCCTGTCGAGAAGTTTTTACGATACGTTTTCCTCCTATGGCCTGACCACCATCCCGTTGTTCATTCTCATGGGCCAATTCGCATTCAATACCGGTATCAGCCGGCGGCTGTACGATACGGCCTACACCTTCCTGGGCCATACCCGGGGAGGACTGGCCATGGCCACGGTGACGGCCTGCACGGCTTTCGGGGCGGTCTGCGGATCGAGTCCGGCCACGGCGGCCACCATGGCCACGGTGGGACTACCCGAAATGCGCCGGTACAGATACAGCGACGAACTGGCCACGGGATCGGTGGCATCGGGTGGCGGCCTGGGAATGATCATGCCGCCGAGCGTGGTGCTGATCGTTTACGGTGTCCTGACCGAACAGTCCATTGGCGCCCTGTTCGTATCGGGCATCATTCCGGCGATTTTGATGACGATCCTGTTTATCCTCTCGATCTACATCAGTTGCCGGCTGAATCCTGAACTGGGGCCTCGCGGCGATCAGTTCACATTCAGGGAGAAAATCCGCTCACTGACCGGCATGGTCGACACACTGCTCGTATTTCTTTTCGTTATGGGTGGTATGTTTATCGGTCTGTTTACCCCCACCGAGGCGGCCGCCGTCGGTGCATTCGGTGTACTGCTTGTGGCGCTGATCCGGCGGCAGATGACGTGGGAGCGGTTTGTTAAGTCTTTGTACGAAACCCTGCGGACCTCATGCATGGTGATGCTGCTCATTGCCGGTGCCGTCATTTTCGGAAAATTTCTGGCCGTCACCCGAATCCCTTTTAATATCGCCTCCTGGGTGGGTGGCCTCGACCTGCCGCCTTACATGATTATGACCGCCGTCATTGGCGTCTATTTCATCGGGGGCTGTGTCATGGATGCCCTGGCCCTGATCATGCTCACGATCCCGATTTTTTACCCGGTGGTCATGAACCTGGGGTACGATCCGATCTGGTTTGGCATCATCATCGTGCTCGTCACCCAGATGGGCGTCATCACGCCGCCGGTCGGAATCAATGTCTACGTGGTCTACGGCGTGGCCCAGAGCGTGGTCGGCGAGGTTCCGCTGGAATCGATCTTCAAGGGTATTATTCCGTTCCTGCTGGCGGTCGTCATCGGGACGGTGATCCTGATGGTCTTTCCCCAACTGGTACTGTTCCTGCCCAACCTGATGTATTGAGGAGTTTTCATATATGACAACCGAGTCGCCTTACTGGAACCCCATCCTGGAGACATTGCCCCGGGAACGACTGGCACAGCTTCAGCTTAAAAAGTTTCAACGAATTTTCAGGTGGGCATACGATCATTCGACATTTCACCGGGCTTTGTACGATCAGGCACGGATCACGCCTGACGATATCCGTTCATTTGCCGATATCCGTCATGTCCCCACCGTTGAAAAACACATGATGAGAGATATTCAGAGGAAAACGCCTTTTCCCTATGGGGACGCGCTCTGCGTCCCCATAGAGGACGTCACTGAATACCGCCAGACCAGCGGCACCACCGGCCAGCCGGTCTATCAGCCCGATACATGGCAGGACTGGGAGTGGTGGGCCGAGTGCTGGGCCTTTATCCTCTGGGCACAGGGGTATCGCCCCTGCGACAGGGTCTTTATCCCTTTCGGATACAATGTCTTTGTCGCATTCTGGGCCGGCCACTACGGAGCGGAAAAGGTCGGCTGCGAGGTGGTTCCCGGCGGCGTACTCGATACCGCCGCACGGGTAATGAAGATCGATGAACTCAAAGCCACCGCCCTGATGGGCACACCGACCTATATGCTCGGCATGGCCGAAGTGGCCAAAAACCGGCTGGGCATCGACCCGGCATCATTAACCATCGATAAGATCACCTGCGCCGGAGAGCCGGGTGCCGGGGTCCCCGGCACCAAAGACCGCATCGAATCCGCCTGGGGCGCCAGGGTTTATGATCACGCCGGGGCCACGGAGATCGGCGCGTGGTCGTTTGAATGCGCCGCACAACCGCAGGGCATGCATGTCAACTCCGCCATGTTCCTGGTTGAGATCGAGGATATTGAAACCGGCAAGCCCATCGATCAGCCGGGACAACGGGGAAAAATGATCATCACCGCCTTCGACCGCATGGCCCAGCCGTGCATCCGTTTTGATGCCAAGGACATCATCGAATGGGCCGACGCCCCCTGCGCCTGTGGCCGAACCTTTCCGATTATCAAGGGTGGCGTGGTCGGGCGTGCAGATGATATAACAAAGGTAAAGGGCGTGCTGCTGGCCCCCACCGCCATCGAGGAAGTTGTCAGAAGCATTGACGGGCTGGGAGACGAGTATGAGGTTGTGGTAAATAAAAAAGGAGACACCGACCAGATCAGTCTCAAGGTGGAGATGCGCCCCGAAGCCCGGAACCGGCTTAACGAGCTTGAGCGCCTCCTGGTTGATCGGCTTCGCCTGAAAACAAACCTGCGCTATGACATCGAATATGTCGATATCGGCACCCTGCCCCGCTATGAGGTTAAAGCCAGGCGGTTTAAGGATCTGCGCAAAAAGGATTAACCCGAAAGGACGAACATGGATCAGATCGACCCGGCCCGCATGGCCGATTATATTGGCCAGTTGCGCGAGACGGCCGAAGCATTGCAAAAGATGGGAAAAGACTTGCCGGCGGTGGATAAAAACATATCCCGGCTGCTTGCCAGTGTTAAAATGCTGGAGCTGAATATCAACGACCTGGTCGAGCTCTCGGGGAAATAAAACAGCTCGATTCAGGCATCCTTCTCCACTTCAAGCTTTTCCAGCCGATACCTGAGGGAGCGAATATTGATATCGAGAAGTTCAGCCGCCTTCTGCTTATTGCCGTGACTTTCTTCCAGCGCTCTTTTCAGATAGGCGCGCTCGATATCCGCCAGAATCACATCCAGAGAGACCCCGTTCGCCACTTCATCCAGATCGTAACGCTTGTTATCCTTGGTCCCTTCAACCCAGCGCCGCTTATGGATGGACATCGCCAGACTGTCAGGCAGCAGGATATTGGTACTGGACAGGGCCACGCTTCTTTCCATGAGATTCTCCAACTCGCGCACATTCCCCGGAAAATCATACTTGGTCAGAAGATCAATGGCATAGGAAGATATCTTGGTCATTTCCTTTCCCATCTTTTTGGCGTATTTATCCAGAAAATGCTGTGCCAGTAATTGTAAATCCGCTTTGCGCTCGCGCAGCGGGGGGACTTTGATCTCAATCACATTAAGCCGGTAAAAAAGATCTTCCCGGAAACGGCCCGCAATCACTTCCTCTTCAAGATTTTTATTGGTTGCAGAGATGATCCGGATATCCACGCTGATATCTTCGTTGCCGCCCACCGGTCGCAGGGTTCTTTCCTGAATGACCCGAAGCAGCTTCACCTGGACCGGAATGGGCAGCTCACCAATCTCATCTAAAAAAATGGAACCGTGATGGGCCGCCTGAAACAGGCCCGGCTTGTCCCTGTCTGCGCCGGTAAACGCCCCTTTTTTGTGGCCGAACAATTCACTTTCCATGAGCGTTTCCGGAATGCCGCCGCAATTGATTGCCACAAAAGGTGCGTCACAGCGATTGCTCTCTTCGTGGACAGCCCGTGCGATCAGTTCCTTTCCGGTACCACTTTCACCGGTAACCAGCACACTGGAATCTGATTTTGCCACTTGCCGGATCAGATCATAGATAAACCGCATCCGGGGACTGTTACCGACAATGCGCCCAAAATGAAGCGTATCTTTCAGGGCCGCGTCCATCTGATTTTTTTCTTTTTCCAGACTTTTTAAATCAAGCGCTTTTGCAATGGTTGACAGCAGCTCGTCATTATCAAATGGTTTGGGGACATAATCATAAGCACCGGCGTTCATGGCATCCACGGCTGTTTCCGCCGTGGCATGGGCTGAAATCATAATCACAATAACGTCGGCATTTTTATCCTTGGCGGCCTTTAGTACCTCAAGCCCATCCACATCGCCCAGCCGGATATCGAGAAGCAGCAGGTCAAACTGCTTTTTCTTCATGCATGCAATAGCGGCACGCCCACTGTCGGCACAGGCGACATCGTAACCGTTTTTCCGGAGCAGCATCTCGAGCAGTTCCCGCATGGACAGTTCGTCGTCTACAACCAGGATACGAAATTTATTATCATTCGTCATGAGTTAACCCTGAAAAAATCCTTAAATATTTTCTATCCCCAAATAGCAGAAACTAATGCAGCAGATGACCCAGCCGGCTCCACCGAACCCCGCCTTTTTCTCTGTTCCATGACCAGTAAATAATAAAGGCCTGACCTTTCAGTGCCGGCAGACCGACAAATCCCCAGAAACGGCTGTCATGGCTGTTGTCCCGATTATCTCCCATGACAAATAATGAATCGGGTGGGACGGTGACCGGCCCGAAATTATCCCGATGGCTGAACTGCCTTGGAAATTCGTTGGGATCCACATGTTTAATATGGGATTCATCGGCGAGCTTCTGATTGACAAACACCTTTTTATGTCTGATCTCAACCACATCGCCGGCAACGCCGACAACCCGTTTAATAAAATCTTTTGAAGGATCTTCGGGATACCTGAACACGACAATGTCACCCCGTTCCGGGCGGGATATGGGAATCAGCGTTGTTTGGGTAAACGGTATCTTAATACCATAAATAAACTTGTTCACCAGGATGTGGTCGCCGATCAATAATGTATCCTTCATCGAACCGGAAGGAATCTTAAAAGCCTGCACCACAAACGTCCGAATAAACAGGGCCAGAATAACAGCGATAACAATCGCCTCAACGTTCTCCCGCAAACGACTTTTCAATTTTTCTATTACCCTTCCTGATGATTTTTAGCCTGCAGACAGCCGGATGCCGAGGACACATAGATATTCGAAAAGCAAAATATTTACAATGGCCAGAAGAAAAGAGCACACCGGATCAATATATTCCCAATCAGTCCGGCCAGTATATCATCCGCAACAATCCCCAACCCGCCGGATAATCTTTTTTCCAGCCAGTTGATGGGAAAAGGTTTCACAATATCCAGGCAGCGAAAAACCAGAAAACCGCTAATAAAGACCGTGCCGTTCAGGGGCAGCCCGACCAGTGTCACCATCTGCCCGGCGATTTCATCTATCACGATGCAGCCCGGGTCTCTGGTCTGGAGCCATTTTTCAGCCTCACCGGCAATGCCGACGGACACGGCCGTAAACAGCCCGATCAGCAAAACAGCCGGCATCGTCGGTATTTGAGCCAGTAAACAGCAAATCGGCAGTGCCACCAGGCTGCCAAAGGTCCCCGGCGCCACTGGAATATTCCCCACAAATCCGGCGGTAGCCGAAAAAAGTATTATTTTTCGAGATATCGTCATTGTGGACGTGTCTATCGATTGGCCGCCGGTTTGTCAAGGAAACAGGGATGATATTAAGCGATTAAGCACCGTTGTCTCACGTATTTCTTACTTTTCCGGCATCTGCGCCTGGGGCCTGATTCTCTATGCCGCCATATCTGCGTTCATTTCTCTCGAAAGGGTTTCGTACACGTCCCGCAGCGGCCGGTTCTGTTCGATGGCGATTTGGCGACACGCCTCGTATTCGGGTAGAAACCGAACCTTCCCATCCGGGGTCACCACCCGTTTGGCCCGCACGGTGCCATACGATGACGGCTTTTCTATGGCTTCTCTGAACAATATCTTACGCTGAACCGCATGATAGCGTACCCCCAATGACGTGGTCTCCTTCAGGAGCCGATGGATGACGGTATCAGTCCGGGCGGGCGGACAGACCACCTGGACCAGGGTACCGGGACGATTTTTTTTCATCTGGGCGGGAAGCCAGCAGACATCATGGACGCCGTCTTCGTATAATTTTTCCATCAGGTACCCGAAAATCTCCGGGTTCATGTCGTCGATAACCGTTTCCACCACCACAACCGTTTCCCTGCCAAGACGGCCGGAATCACCGGCAGGACGGTCAGCGTCGATTTTTCCGATTATAATCCGGAGCAGGTTGGCCGTGGTTTCCAGGTCACGTTTACCCGCGCCGTATCCCACTTTACGAATCGTCATGAGCGGCAGAGGCCCGATTTCATCCGCCACAGCCGCCACAATGGCCGCCCCGGTCGGCGTGGTCAGTTCCTGCTTAATGCCGGTGCCGTAAACGGGAATATCTTTTAATATGGCCACTGTCGCCGGGCTCGGTACCGGAATAACGCCGTGACGACAGATGACCGATCCGGTTCCCAGGGCAATCCTGGATGCCGTAACCGACGCAATGCCAAGTTTTCGGATACAGAGCATGGCCCCGACAATATCGACAAGTGCGTCGACACCCCCCAGTTCGTGGAAATGGACTTCATCCACATCCGAATGGTGAATCCCCGCTTCGGCAACAGCAATCCGCTCAAAGGCCGACAGGCTGGCCCGTTTAACCGAATCCGGCAGCCGGCAGTCTTCCAGCAACCGGCGAATATCCGTCCAGTTTCGCGACGGCGGGCTACCCGAGACCCCAACGGTCACCCCGCAGGCACCGATGCCATGCCGGGTGACCCGTCCCACGTCAATGTTAAATCCCTCCAGGGGGATCTGTCGAAGCCGGTCCTCGAGCCAGCGGGGCGATACACCCAGGTCAATCAGTGCCCCCAGCACCATGTCCCCGCTGATTCCTGAAAAACAATCAAAATAGGCGTGCATACAATCCACCTCTGGCATATTGTTATTTTATCTGGTTAGATACAAAATTATTGACAAAAATGAAACGGAAACCTTATATTCATCTGTCTGCTTTTTGCGGAAGTGCGCAGCTCACTGGTGGGGCTCCCGGACTTCAAATCCGGTGTGGGGCGCTAAAACCGTCCCGGGTGGGTTCGATTCCCATGCACTTCCGCCATTTTTTTGATCCGGTTTTTATTTGGCAAAATTCGATTAAAGAGGCCCATCATGTTACAGAACAAAACGATCAGTTTCATCGGCGGGGGCAATATGGGTACCGCCCTCATGAGAGGCATCATTCAATCCAAAGCTGCTCGTCCGGAAAATATCATCTGTACCGACATCAGGGAATCCCAACTGGAGCGGCTGCACAATGAACTGGGCGTAAAAACCATGACGGATAATATTGCCGCCGTAAAGGCGGCGGACATTATTATTTATGCCGTCAAACCCCAGATTCTGCCGAAAGTTTTGGCGGAGACAGCCGAAGGACTGAACATGGACAAGCTGATCATCTCCATCGCCGCCGGTGTTTCCCTGACCGCCATCGAATCAAAACTCAACAAGCAGCTGCGCCTGATCCGTGTCATGCCCAATATCTGCGCCTCGGTGGGGATGAGCGCCTCGGCCATTGCTGCCGGCCGGCATATCCAGGCGGATGATATTAAACTGAGTAAGAAAATTCTGGATTCCGTGGGAGAAACCATCCTGATTGGGGAAAACGATCTCATGGACGCCATTACCGGACTCAGCGGCAGCGGGCCGGCGTACATTTTTCTAATTATCGATGCCATGGCCGATGCCGGGGTCAAGGTGGGATTGTCCCGCCGGGACTCGCTGGCCCTGGCTGCCCAGACCGTTTCAGGTGCCGCCCAGATGATGCTCAAAACCGGCAAACATCCGGGACAGTTGAAAGATCAGGTCACCTCTCCGGGTGGCACGGCCATTGCCGGCCTGCATACCCTGGAAAAAGGCGGGCTGCGCACGACCATTATTAATGCCGTCGAAGCCGCCACGAACCGCTCCCGGGAGCTCGGAAAAATCATTGAGGATAATTTCCGAAATTCAAAATGATCGTTGTCGAAAACAAGACGCACCCGGATATCTGCTTTTCCCGGGCTGATCTTGATATTGGGTCTTGATATTGGGATTGTCCGGTTTTTGGCGGGATAACAATATGAACCTGTGCAGGGTGTTCTGATCTGGTGCCCGGGGCGAGAATTGAACTCGCACAGCCACAAGGACCGAGGGATTTTAAGTCCCTTGCGTCTACCTATTCCGCCACCCGGGCATTGAAGAATATACCAGCGCACACCAAGCTGAGAGTGACTTTTATCTATTCTATCTCTGACTGTCAAGTCGAGATATTTTCTACGATCACTTAAACCCGCAGAATCAATTGGTCATGCAAAAAAAGACATTTATCCTGGCTTCCGAATCCCCCCGGCGCCGGCAACTGCTGGCCCGCGCCGGGTTCAATTTTTCGATAGTACCGAGCCAAATCACCGAATCGGATATCGCCCATGGTTCGCCGGAAGAAACGGCCTGTCTGCTGGCCCAGGCCAAAGCGGAAGCGGTGGCCATCGATTACCCGGACGACTGGGTGCTGGGCGCGGACACGATCGTTGCCGTCTCCGACCAGATCCTGGGAAAACCCGCTTCAGCCCAGGATGCCCGCCGCATGCTAAATCAATTAAGCGGGCAATCCCACCGGGTCATTTCCGGGTATGCAATCTTGCATCACGGCCGAAAGTATCTTTTTTCCGAAGCGGTTGGCACCACCGTTCAATTCAAAACCTTGACCCCGGATGAAATCGGATGGTACCTTGCCACCAACGAACCGTTTGACAAAGCCGGGGCTTATGCCATTCAGGGAAAAGGGGCATGGATGATCCGCCGGATCAACGGGTCTTATACGAACGTGGTCGGCTTACCGATGTGCGAGGTGGTTCATTCCCTGGCCAGAGTGGGGCTGGCCGGTCACCTCTTCGGCCAAACGTCCGGCATACACACGCGACGTGACAGGGTATTCAAATGAATGTCTCAACGAACACATATCAGCGGCCACTTACCAGGGTCATTCAACGCATCGGAGATGCTGCCGGAAAAGCCGGCCGTGACCCATCGGATATACGGCTGGTGGCGGTCAGCAAAACCGTCGCGGCCGACCGTTTGCGCCAGGCCGTTCTTGCCGGGGTTGAGACGGTCGGTGAAAACTACATCCAGGAAGCCCGAAACAAGTTTTCCGAACTGGGCGACCTGCCCGTGCAATGGCATTTCATCGGCCACCTCCAACGCAACAAGGCCAAATATGCCGTTCGGATATTCGATCTGATCCACTCGGTCGATTCGGTCCGGCTGGCAGATGAAATCAACCACCAGGCGGAACGGATAAACAAAACCCAGCCGATTCTCGTCCAGGTCAACCTCGCCGGTGAGCCGACCAAGTCGGGGGTTGCACCGGAAGCGGTTGAACAACTGGTTCGGCATATCGGCACGCTTCCCTGTTTATCCCTGCAGGGCCTGATGACCATGCCGCCATTTTTCAATGCCCCGGAGAAAGTCCGGCCATATTTCAAACAATTACGGTTGCTGCGCGATCGGATGCGGAAATTAGACATTCCGAATATAGACATGAACGAATTGTCCATGGGAATGACCGGTGATTTTGAGACCGCCGTGGAAGAAGGTGCCACGCTGGTACGGATTGGTACGGCAATTTTTGGAGCACGGAAATGAAAAAGATCTTGTTGCATACCTGTTGCGGCCCCTGCGCCATCTACCCGGTCGAGACGCTGCGGAAAGAAGGCCATACCGTCATGGGGTATTTTTACCGTCATAACATCCACCCCTATTCCGAATGCCGCCGCAGGGAAGCGGCTCTGACCGATTTTGCCAATGATATCGATCTCAAAATTATCTATTCAGAAGGGTATCAACTCGAGGAATTTTTACAAAAAATCGTTTTCCGGGAAGCCGACCGGTGCGCGATCTGTTACCATGAGCGGTTGCGGGCCACCGCCATGATCGCCAAACGGGGAAAATTCGACGGATTCAGCTCCACCCTCCTCTACAGCAAGTTCCAGAACCACGACCGGATTCGATCGATCGGTGAGTCACTGGGAAAATCCATCGGGGTGCCATTTATCTATCGGGACTTTCGTGAGGGCTGGTCGGAAGGAATCAAGAGTTCCAAAGACCGGGGTATGTATCGCCAACAGTACTGCGGCTGCATTTACAGCGAAAAAGACCGGTACTACCACCCTTCCCGCGCCGCATCCGATTCTTCCAGCTGATCCTATGTTTGGTAATTTCATATTCTTCATCGTCGCCCTGATCCTTTATACCACTTATCAACCTCTGGAAACGCCCCGTTTTCCACCGGGCACCACCTTTTTCCTCTTTGCCCTGCTGACGTTCGGATACCTGGTGTCTGTACGGCAATACTTTGGAAAAATCACCACCGCTCTGCGCGCCGGCGTCCCGCATCACGATCTGGTCCATCGGTTTGATACCGGCATCCGGCGCTATTCCATTCTGGCTTTGATTGTTTTCGCCATCGACCTGTACGGCCTCGACCTGGTTGAATACCTGAACCCTTTCCATCTCTTTCAAATTTTACCGACATTGGAGGCCTTACTCTTTCTGGCCCTCTTTATCGCTTACCTGGCCATTGTCTGGTACGAAGCGTATCCCCCCCAGCGCGGTTTATTTGGCGGCCCCATGACGCGCAGGGCCTATATTATCGGACAGATTTCCTTTAACCTGCCGATCTTACTCCCCTGGCTCGCCCTTTCCACGTGTATGGATCTGATCGGTCTGATGCCGTTCGAGGCCCCCAAACGGCTTCTTTCCACAGCCTGGGGACAGGCGATATTCTTTCTGGGATTCCTGTTTCTGGCGGCCGTCGTTGCACCGGCGATTATCCGGATCTTCTGGCGATGCCACCCCTTACCCGACAGCCCGGACCGCCGGCGAATTGAAGCCCTGTCCCGACGGGCCGGCGTCAAGTTCGCCGCGATTCTCCAGTGGCCCCTTTTTGGCGGACGCATGTTAACCGCCGGCGTGATGGGACTGGTAAGCCGGTTCCGGTACCTTCTGGTCACCGACGCCCTGATCCAATTGCTCACACCCGATGAGGTTGACAGTGTCATCGCCCACGAGCTGGGCCATGTGAAGAAAAAGCACCTCCTTTATTACCTGTTTTTCCTCGGTGGATATATGCTGATTTCTTTTTCCATCCTCGACCTGATCATTTATTTCATCGTCTACTCCCAACCGGTGACGGTTATTATGGAAACCATCGGACAGGACCGTGCCGGTACCACGGCCATTTTCTCTACGCTGGTGACCATAGCCCTGTTTGTCCTCTATTTCCGGTATATTTTCGGATTTTTTATGCGCAATTTTGAACGCCAGGCGGACACCTATGTGTATACGCTCTTCACCTCGGCCCTACCGCTGATCTCCACCCTGAAGAAAATTGCATTTACCAGCGGCCAGACGGCAGATAGACCCAACTGGCATCATTTCAGTATCAGTGAGCGGATCGCCTATCTTGAAAAATGTGAAACCGATCGGCGCTGGATTCGCCGTCAGGACCGAAAAATAAAAAAGGGAATAACCATTTTTACAGCCGCCATGGTGATGGTGGGGGGGATCGGATATCAAACTAACTTCGGTAAGCTGGGCCAGCGCCTGAATGATCGTTTTTATGAATCGGTTCTTAAAAAAGAAATCGCCAGGAACCCGGATCACCCTGATCTTTACCGCGCCCTGGGCGATATCTATTATCACAAAAAGAAATATTCTCAGGCCATTGATTATTATATCCAGACCCTTGACATGTCGCCTGACGACGCTGAGGCGCTTAATAACCTGGCATGGTTGTATGCAACCTGTGAAGACGAATCTTTCAGATCTCCCGGCCTGGCCTTGAATCTATCCAAAAAGGCCGCATCCATCTCCCCTAAGGCCCATATTATGGATACGCTGGCAGAGAGTTATTATATCAATGGACAACTGGAGATGGCTGTTCAATCGGCACGATCGGCGCTGGAAGCGGCCCGTGAAAACCGATCATATTTTTCGGGTCAGTTAAAAAAATTTCGAGAGGCGGTGGCCAGGAAAAACGGCCTGTAGCTATTGCAGGGAAAAACATTCAAGACATTGAACCATTTCATACTACCCGATCGTCACCTTCCGTATCTGGATAAGGTCGGTACGTCCCTGAAAAATCTTCTCGATTCCATCCTGTTTCAACGTCGACATGCCTTCTTTCATGGCCGTCTGTCGAAGCTCTTCAACCCGCGCACCGGTCTGGATTAACCGTTTAATTTCATCCGTCCCCATCAATAATTCGTGAATAGCCATACGACCCCGATACCCGGTATTATTACATTGATCGCACCCATCCGCTTTATACAGAGTCAGGTCATCCGAATAGGCAATATTTACATTTTTTTCAAAATCTTCCGCGCCGTATATTCTGACCAGTTCATCATATTCCTTTTGTTCCGGATGGTAGTCTTTTTTGCAATCCGGGCACAATGTCCGCACCAGCCGCTGGGCCATGATACATAAAATGGCGTCAGCAAAGTTAAAAGGATCCATCCCCATATCAAGCAGGCGGGTAATACTTTCCGGCGCGCTGTTGGTATGCAGGGTTGACAGTACCAGATGACCGGTTAAGGAGGCTTCGATGCCGATCTGCGTGGTTTCCTTATCCCGCATTTCGCCCACCATGATCACATCCGGATCGGCACGCAAAAAGGACCGCATGGCCGTGGCAAAATCAAAGCCGATTTTGGGCTTCACCTGCACCTGGCGAAGTCCTCTCTGGGTGATTTCCACCGGATCCTCAGCCGTCCATATTTTTCTTTCAGGCTTGTTTATGTAACCCAGCGCTGAATGAAGGGTAGTGGTTTTACCGGACCCGGTCGGACCGCAGACAAAAATGATTCCATAGGGGGTACTGATGGCTTTTATGAAATTTTCATAATTTGGTTTTGAAAAGCCGATTTTATCCAATGGAATGGGATCCCCGGCAGCTAGGATACGCAACACCACATCTTCCAGGCCGCCCTGGGTGGGTACCGTCGCCACCCGGAGCTCGATATTTCGCCCCCCGTATTTTTTAAATTTTATTTTGCCATCCTGGGGAATACGTCGTTCGGCAATATCCAGATCCGACATGATTTTGATTCGCGATACCACCGCATTCCGATAATGATAGGGAATCGTCTGGTAGACATAACATTCACCATCCACCCGGAACCGGACCTCGGTATTCAGCTTGCCGGGATAGGGCTCGAAATGGATATCCGAAGCCCCCCGCGTATCGGCATCGATAATGATTTTGTTAACCAGCTGTACCACGGCGCTGTCTTCTTCGCCAACCGCTGCTTCGGCCTCCTCGATCTCTTCGGCCTCATCACTCAGTTGAGAAATAATCTCATCAATCCCCGCCAGTTCCTGTTCACTTCGGGTAAAGAGGTTGATGATTTCATTGATATCGCTGCGCAACGCCACTTGAAAATCGATCTTCATCCCCTTAAACAGGGTCTGAATGACATCAATTCTCTGAAGATCATGGGGGTCGTCAATGGCGATAATCACCTTATTGGTATCCGCCTCGCGCCGCAGTGGAACCCAGAAATTGTTCCGCATAAAAGGGATCTTGAGGCCGGCAAGCAATTCTCCGGGGATGGCCATATTGGCGTTGTATTCAATAAACGGAACCCCGTAAAACCGGCTCAGGGATTCGCCCACCTCTTTTTTGGGAATCTTAAATGAGGTGACCAGTAGATCTGCATCAGATTCTCCCCGGCTGCGGGCCGCAGTAATAGCTTTTTTGAGATCTTTTCGATTTATCAGATTGTTTTTAATCAGGTATCCAAATTTACTCGATTGCTCAAAGGCTTTCTGATACTGGTTGAACAGCGCAATTCCCAGAATTTTTGCCAGGTCCCGTATCCGCTTTTCATCCCTTTGAGAAAATGAATCGCCATTGACACGATTCACAATTTCAATGGCACCCAGAACCAGTGCACGATAGACGATGGGGGCGGCCAGGACCTGTTTTCCCTCGTTTTCAAGCTGCCTGTGCGAAGATGGCTCAGCGTCGAGGACCGCACCCGCTTTTTTTAAAAGCTTTTCATCCGCCACATCTTCGATATTGACCAGTTTTTGTTCTAAAACGACCACCCCGGGCAGATAATTTTTACCAATCGGTAACCGGGCGATCTCAACACGTCTTCCATGCCGGTTCCTGGTCAGCAGTTCCCTTGTTTTTCCATCAATCGTATAGATAAAGGTTCGCTCGGCATCAAATAATCCGGCAATTTCAACATTCAGGCTGAAAAGAATGTCGTCCAGATTCCTGGCGGCATAAATCTTGTTTCCGATATCCTGAAATATTGCCTGGTATTCCTGTTCAGTCCGGCCGGATTCCATGGGTGCGAGAGGATTTTCTTCTTTTGGTATTACCATGGCCATAGGTTACCCGAATAATATCTGATTTTAAATTCCATTAAAATATTTCTAATTACAATGGTAATTGCTATCCAAAATAAATGGTAAACCCCCCAGGTCGCTCTCAGGGTCGTTTTGAGGTATCTTGCTTCATCATTTTAATATTATATATTATTTTCTTAATTCCCCCACCGATCAGCATGAGACCGATAAAACAAAAACTAAAATACGCAAAATAGATGCCGTTACCTGAAAACTGCTTAATTGTCTGGATTTTTCGAATAACTTCAGGAATCCGATAAATGACACCTAAGCCGGCCAGAATGAGTATTCCGCCCCAGATCAGCTGCAAATTCATACCTCTGGTCGTTTTTATATCGTCTGTATCTGATGAAATCAACGCTATCCTGTCAGATGGCTGAAATATCCCTGCCGGATGGCTGTAAAACTGATGGCCCCGGCCAGTTCAAGGTATCCTTTCAAGAAAAACATATGGGTAAGTGATAAAAATGTCAACCCGGCTCCTTGCGCAGCAGTAAATCTCGGTGAACCAAACCAGGGGGATTCAATAGCCATCATTTTGGTAAACGGCAGTTAAATAGGACAATTAACCCGTCAAATCGGTTTCAACAATAAAAATCAAGGTGCAACAGAGAAGCCTTTTCAGGACGAGTTAAAAATTTGACTTTACTTCACAGTTGGAATAGAAATCTCAGGCAATGCACCATCACCGCCAATGAAAGAATCGATGATGAACCTGAAAACCTGCGTGGACCCATCCGGGCAGTTCATTTACGGTATCCATCAACCGGGCTTTGAGGTCCGCAACCTGCGGACATCAGATGAAACCGGCACGCTGGGCATAGATGAAACCGGTGCTGCCGTTGAAAACCGTGCCAGCTTCCCATCCGGAACCGTTGCCGTGGATCCGGCGGATCGGGTCTTTGAGATTCCCAACGCATTTCCTTTTCGCGGCGCCACGTTTATTGCCAAATCCTGGGCCGATAAAAAAGCGGCGCACCCCGAAACGATCCGCCTGCCCGAACCGCCGGCAATGTCCCTGGGCGCTGTCTTGGCTAAATGGGTTCCGGTATCCGAAAATAATGACCATTGTCTGGAAGAGATGTTTGCCGCATTGCCTGAACCCATCCAGCTCGCCACGGCAGTCAATTCCACCGATCCCGACGACCTGGTCCGGCTGGCAAATCTCTCCTGCCGCTTGATCTTTAACGCCGACGATGATCATCCCATCGGCCTTGGGTTCAAGACCCTGCCGGATGACCGCCAGAAACCGGATATTATTCACCCGGCCCTGTTCAAGGCCGTGGCCAACAATCCGTATCTGCCCGATGCATACAAAAAGGCGATGGTGCTCCGCCCGGGAATCCAGGGTCCGAACGAAATCGTCGGCGAATGGCACGAAAAAGCAGGTGACGGCCATGTGTATGAATACCTGCGGAAAAACAGCTACATCCCCTGGGGGCACTATGCCGCCAATATGGCCGACGATGCGGTCCGCTACCGGATCCGGGATCTGACGCTTGCAGATATCGCCGGCATGCGGCACCTGTACTACCAGCGCACCTATGTCCGGATGGCCGATCAGTTGGATGTGGAGGTGACCGCTACCGGCCACAGTCTGACCGGCCATGAACTGGAACCGCTCCGACAGGCAGTCCAGCAGGCCCTGTCAAGCAGAAAACCGCCACATCCACCGGTCTTTAACCGGACCCTGTGGGGCTGGAATTTCGGGTTCGATTACGCGCCCAGCCATTATCGTCTGCATGCCTCCCACCAGCAGGTTCACCAGCAATACGCGCTTTTGCCCGAGACGGTGGAAACCGGTTTCAACAGCTGTCCGGAATGGTCATCTTACGGGTGCGGTGATCTGGTTGAGACGTTCATTCAAAAATACCGGCAAGAGACAGGCCAATCGTTTTTCGACTGCTACCTGAAAGCCATCGATACCAATCAGCGGATGGATGGCGACAAAAACCGGCCGGGCAGCCTGATCGTCTACCAGGACGACCGGGTGCGACTCTTTGTCCCCAAGGCCCAGACATCCCAGTGGGAACTGCAGCTGATAACCCGGATGCCGGTGGGCAACATTCTTGAAGCGGATACGGCCACCCGCAATTCCCTGAACCGGGGTATCTACGTGGCCGTCCAGGTTTTGGCCGCCCTGGGCGCGCGCCTGATCACCAGCATCGAATTTCCGAAACGGTTTGACGCGCCTGATCTCACCCAGCGGCTGCTCTACGCTTTTCTGCCCCGCCTGCCCTATTCCCCCGGCGCGTTCAGCGAAGCCCAGCTTCGCTGGATCAACGGCCACTATCCGGAGGATTTTGCCGACGCATGCCGGAACCAGGTGGCTCAACTTTCCCTTTGACAAAATCGGCTAAACTATTCATTAAGACAGATCGTTTGCCGATGTGAATCGATTATTTAGTGGCCCTTAAAGAAACCTTCTAAATGGAGACGGCTATTCAAGCCATTTGATCGTCTCTCGTGAAAGGAAAAGCACGTCTATACTGATGATACTGACCGAATCATTTTTAATCCTTTTACCCCTGATCCTGCTCGTGGCGGGGGGCTATTTTTTTTCGCGCATATTTTCAATCAGCGAGGATACCCTGGTCCGGTGCGTCACCGATTTTTTCATGCCCCTTCTGGTATTTCATGCCCTGGTAACATCGGATATCAACCTGACGGATACCTTGAAGATCGGCGCGGCCGCCAGCTTTATCGTCCTTTCCCTGCTGGTCCTTTCCGCACTCTACTGCCGGTGGTTCCGGCTGGACTTTAAAGCCTTTGCCCCACCGATTATTTTTATGAACTCCGGTTTTCTGGGGATTCCACTGATGGAGCTGTGGGGCGGCTTTACGGCCATGAACCTGACTGTCATCTACGACCAGGTTCAGAATTTTTATATTTTTACCATCGGTATCATCATTGTCAGCGCCGGGTTTTCCCTGAAAGGACTGCTTGAAATGGTCAAGTCTCCCCTGCTCTGGGCCATTGTCCTGGGGTTTGGCGGAAAATACCTTGGCGTTCCCATTCCATCACCTCTGCTTCGTGCCATCCACTATTGCGGGGCCGGGGCGCCCGCGCTGGCCACCTTTGCCCTGGGGTGTTCTCTGACCCGGCACGGTCTCAAACCTGACCGCCACCTGGCAGCCGGGCTGGTGCTGCGATTCGTCTTCGGATTTGCAACCGGCCTGATCGCCGTTTTCTTGCTGGATATTACGGGAACGGCCCGAACCGTTGTTCTGGTGGCCTCTTCCCTGCCGTCGGCGGTTTTTTCGGTGGTTTTGCCCCTCCGGTATGGGGTGAATTCAACGTTTGCGGCCGGCATGGTTCTTTTATCAACGGCCCTGGGAGTCCTGACAATACCGCTTGCTATTTATTTAAGCAGCATCTTGTAACCGGTATTGTCCCCACGGCCTTCCTTTTACAAGATCCCGTACCGGCCGGCAGACGGGGAATGGAAACCTTGTTTTTTAATCGATTGAATTGTAAGAGAATATTTTTGATAAAAAGGGCCGTACGGGCATGATCCGTCTGGGAAAACCCCTTTGCTGTCTATAAAAGAGAGAACCCATGAAACTTGATGAAATTCGTAAAAACATTGATAAAATCGACCGGGAACTGCTGGTGCTGCTCCAGGAACGGATGGGGTTGTCACTGCGAACAAAGAAATTTAAAACAAAGGTAACCGATCCCAGGCGGGAAGAAGATGTGTTGTCCCGGATCGATCGTATGAGCCTCGACCTGGTGGAACGCGCCTTTACCCGGCAACTGTTGAAAACGATTATCGAGGAGGGAAAACGGCTCCAGAAAAAAGATCGGGCCCTGGTGGCCTTTCAGGGCGAACACGGTGCCTTCAGCGAACTGGCCGCCCGCCAGCTGGTTCCGGACGGGGCCTATATTCCCTGTCTTGAATTCATCGACGTGTTTCGGGGGGTGGAACAGGGTGAGCTGGATATCGGCGTCGTCCCCGTGGAGAACTCCCTGGAAGGGGCCGTAACCCCGGTTAACGATCTGCTGACCACCACTTCGCTGCACGTCACCGGAGAGGCCATTGTCACGGTCAATCATTGCCTGCTGGCCCCTTCCCCTACTCGTCTTGAGGATATCCGTATCGTTTACTCTCACCCCCAGGCCCTGGCCCAGTGCCGCAATTTTCTGACCCGCCACCACATAGAGCCGCGGCCCTATTACGATACGGCAGGGGCCGCCAAGATGCTGGCCAGGGAAAACCCCAGGGTCACCGCCGCCATTGCCAGCGACCTGTGTGCCGATTTATACGATCTGAACGTCCTTGAAAAGGGAATCCAGGATGGCCCGGCCAACTCCACCCGCTTTCTTCTGATGTCGACCCGGCCATGCGAAGTTCCCGGCAATAAGACCTCGGTCATTTTTGTTACCCCTCACCTGGCCGGCCGGCTCTATACGGTCCTCGGCCTGTTTGCCGAAGCCAAGATCAACCTCACCCGGATTGCATCCATGCCGTTACGATCGGACCCGGGTAACTATTGTTTCTTTCTCGATTTTGAAGGGACGCAAAGTGACGCAACGGTACAACAGGTTTTAAAGCAGATGGCGGAGCTGACCATTTCTCTTAAAAACCTTGGAAGCTATCCGGCGGCCAACCGATAAAACAATTGTTCCTGCCCGCATTGGCCGGGGAAACTCCCCGGAGAAAGGCAAAGCGGTCTCGGAATTGGCGGCGAGCGCTTATTCCACGGTCTGTTTCGGCCCCGTTTTTCCATTGGAACCGGATTCATCACGCCGTGATAATGTCAACACCAGCGATAACATGATCACATAAAACGCCACAAACAGGTTGCGGCCGAAAATAGTCTCGGTCAATCCAAAATGGATATAGCCGACCGCCAGGATAAGCCCGGCAAAAGCAGTGGCCGGCGGATGGGGCCATGCTTTCCAGGCGCGATGGATAAAAATGCCCACCGGTAAAAAAAGAATGGACAACAGCACGGCCACACCCACCACGCCGCTGTCCACCAGGACGGCCAGGTAGATATTGTGCGGCTGACTGTAATAGACATCCGCAGAATAGGGCAGCTTACCGGCTTTGGACATGGCCAGAATCGTTGGCTTGTAATTTCCCGGTCCGATACCGAAAATCGGATGTTTTCTGGCAATCTGCAGGCAGGCTTTCCATGACGCAAGCCGCAGCCCCACGCTGTTTTCAATCGTCACATCTCCTCGTGAATACTTCTGGAGGTCATTTTGGGCCAGATGAAACCGCTGGGCCACACCGGTTTCAGGAATCATGTAGGCCAGGAATAGCGCCAGGCAGAACGTGCTGATAATTAATGCCAGTTCCATGCGCTTCAGGTTCTTCCCCAGGTGAAACAAGGTGATGCCGAAAAAAGCGATTGTGGCCATCCAGGCACCCCGGCTGCCGCTCAGAATACTTGAGATCGTCCCCAGGAAAAAGCCGGCCAGCGGGACAATAACCAGCCATGGATGGTATGTCCGGAAAAAACGATATCCCTGAATCGCCATGAACGCCATGGTCAGGGAGAGGCATCCAAACATAATGGGGTTATACGCCCCCCGGACCCGGTAATGAATATCAATCCAGCCGAAATCGACCAGCGAATAACATCCGACCAGAACAGCGCCCAGTGAAACGCCCCACCAAAAAACCCGCTCGGGTATCTCAACCTTGCGAAAAAGAAACAGAACCGGGATAAACGTTAACAGGTAGGCTTCTTTCTCAAAATGTTTTCCCCGCACTTCCGGAAGGACGCCGCTGAAGGTATTGATAACCGCCGATACCAGATAGACCGTAAGGTAGGCGGCAAATGCCGCCATCAGCCATTTTTCGGCCCGGGAAAACGCTGGCCGGGGGGGATGAAAAACAGCGGCCAGCCCGATCGCTGCCAGCAGGATCAGCGGGCCGCTGCCCATGCTTTTGAACAGGTTGGCCAATCCCGGAAAAAGAATCAAGATCGTAAAGAGAAATCCCCGCATGTATTTATGCTGGATCATTTAACACTATTCCTCTCGCTGAAGACATTCTCCAGTTTATTGCGGACCGCTTCAAAGGTAACCAGCGAAATGGCGCCCGGATCCCGCACCCGCTTTCCCCAGGAGACCCCGTTGACCGATTTACCCAGTATGTGACGGACGGCCTCGGGATATGCGTTAACCACCCAGTTTCGATGCAGATACGGCCCGGTGCGCAGCGGATTGCTGCTGGCATACAATCCCACCGGCGGTACCCCCGCCGCATTGGCCAGATGCACCGGCCCGGAATCCGGCGACACCACGGCCATGGATCCTTCGATAATGGCCAGTAACTGCTTGATGTCCGTCCGGCCGATCAGGTTCACCGGCGGATGCGCGGCCGAATTGACCACCCGATCCCCCATATCGACTTCCATATCCGTGGGGCCTCCGGTCAACACGGTTTTCACACCGTACTGCCCGGCGGCAAAATCGATTAACCGCGCATATTGCCGGGCCGGCCAGTTGCGCCAGTTTCGGAAGCGATCACTGCTGCACGGACTGATCACCATGTATTTACATCCCGCCGGCTCAATTAACTGCCGGGCAGATCTGCGGGCCGCTTCCGGGATGGGAATATCCCACCTCAACTCCCGCTGATCCAGGCCCATGGCCTCTAAAAACGAAAAAAAACCATCCACCACATGGGGATGATTCAGGTCCCGGGTTGTGGCCCCGGTAAACAGCCATTGAAAATCTTTGGCCATCCGGCGGTGAAATCCCAGCCGCATGTCTGCCGGAATCGCCAGGGAGACCATGCTGGCCCGCAGGGCCGCCTGCATGTGCAGCAACACCGAAAACCGCCGCCCGGCCAGTTTTTTTCTTAGCTGCAAAATCCCTTTCAGTCCAGACTTTTTATCGTAAACCAGAAATTCCACACCGTCGATATCCCCCAGCAGCCGGGACTCCAGCCGGCCGATGATCCAGGTGATCCGGGTCTCCGGCCAGTATTTCTGCAGGGTTCGAACCACCGGGACCAGGTTGCAGACATCACCGAGGGCCGACAATCTCAATATACAGACACTCGCGGGCGGTGTGTTAAATGGCAGATCTTTTTTCATGTGTTGTCATTTTCAGCGTGTTACGGTGACGGCGGCCGATAAAACCGGGCCGCCTGGTCCATGGCCTGTTTAACCACCTTGAAATGCAACCTGGCGCCGTTGATAACCCCGTTGGTTAAATCGAATATTTCGTAATTTCCCGTGGAATAGGCCATGGTGATCCGGTCGGCCTCCCGAATCGCATAATTAAAATACCCGCCCACGACCAGCCAGTCCCGGCCCCTGGGGTCCAGCAGGTACCGGCCGTCACTGTAATCTGATACAGGGTTCTGGCATCCGAAGAGATCGGTCATCAGGGTCGGAACCATATCGAGATGGCTGGTGGTATGGGTATAGTTTCCCGGCTTTCTGCCCGGCCAGTAAACCACCAGAGGCACCCGTATTTGAAAATCAGTGTAATTGCCGCCATGTCCCCAGAAATTACGGTGGTTATCATTAAACTCCTGCCCGTGATCGCCGGTGAAAACAACAATCGTGCTGTCGAGCAGATGATGTTCTTCCAGATCCGACAACACCTGCCCGATCAGCGAGTCAATATAGTGGAGTGCTACTTTATACCGGTTAAAAAACGGCACCGGATCAAGGTCCTTGTTCAGGGCCAGATAATTGACCTGCTTCCACATGGGTTTAAAAACAACCGGGTAATTCGGCGGGACGCTGTAAGTGTGTGCGGCATCAAAAAAAAGGAACCCGAAAAAAGGTCGATTCGGATCCCGGTTCTGGATCCATTTCAACCAGTCCGCCGTAGCGCTCTGGTCCCGCTTCCAGGCACGGTTGCCCGTTGAAAATGATCGCAGATTCTCAATATCGTTAAATACGGTCCGGTTGAACGGCGGGGTCGTCAACTTGGCGCTGGCGAAAATACCCATCTGGTATCGCCGGTTTAAGAATTCACGGATAAGGACCGGCCCGATCTGCTCATTGGACATGACATCCCAGTGGACCCCCGGCAATCCGTAAAATAATGAGAAAATTCCGATACGGGTGCCATTACCGCCGCTTAAATGATGATTGAACCGCCAGACGGGGTGCCGGGAGATAAACTGGTGAATATGCGGCGTAACCGCCGGGGTCAGCATATCAAACCTCCAGGAATCAATCGTGATAAATAGAATGTTCAGCTTTCTCCCGGCCGGGGCGAATTTGAGCGGCTTCAACGGATAGTGGATACTTTGCCTGGAAGTCGTTTTGAATTTCAGTTTACGCCGCGCCCGGTTTTCAGCCAGGTTGACCAGGCCGTATTTTTGCAGCAGATGTTTGGCGGTCAACGGGTAGTAAAGGGGAAAAAACCGCCCCATGGCCGTAACGGGCCGATAATAACTGGCATCTGCCCAGGCATGAATCATGTGGCCGGCCAGCAGAAAGAAAAGCCCGGTCACAACGATGACGGTACCTCTCAGGCGTCGCGTCCGCTGGACAATAACACGCCAGACACCCCAGGCAATGCCGATCTGAAGGACCAGAACCCCCGCCATGCATAGAAAAGCGATCAAATAATTCTGCCACGCCAGGTCAAAGATCTCTTTTCCGCCGCCAATGACCAGGTCCAGCATGACCTTGTTCAAATGAACACGAAATTGAGAATAGACTACATAATCGAGAAGCAGCGCGGCAATGCCGACGATGGCCGCTAAAACACCGGCACTCCATACCAGGCGGCGGACGGGCCAGAGCAGAATAATCGGAAACAGCACGATGAAAGAGAATCCATAGGCCAGGAAAAGCGAATGACCGACCAGGATGGTCGCCGCATAAATGAAAGGCAGCACGCCATCAATCGGCCCGGCAAACTGAAAATATCGGCCGACGACCACACCAACCAGGCAGGCATTGAAAAAGGTAAACCAGCCGGCCCATCGAAACAGCCTTCTGCGGGCCGAAAGGTGCGGATGTAAACGTTGATCCGGATTCATAAAAAAGGGTGCCAATCCAGCATGATGAAAATCAGTTTATGATACAACGAAATCAAAACGATATGGGATGTTAAAAAACAAAATTTTCACCCCGTGTGCACTCAATTCCAGGGCAAAAAAGCCAGCGTTGTTCTGCGCTTTTCTTGCCGTTTAATGATAACAGCATAAATCGATGTTGAGCAACCCCCACCAGACGTGGTAAGGGTAAGGCAAAAACAGTGATACAAGAATGGAAAAATCAATGCAATCTCATTATGTGGGGACGGCGGTCATCATGGCCGGCGGGCTCGGCCTTCGGATCAATCAACACATCGATAACAAGCCCAAGGGGTTTATCGATATTGATGGCGTCACCTTAATTGAGCGCTCCATCAATATCATGAAAAAACACGGCATCCGGCGATTTATTATCGGCACCGGGTATCAGTCGCCATACTATGAAAAACTGGCGGAGAAAATCCCCCACATTCTTTTGAAAAAAAACCCGATTTATGCCCGGACCAGCAGTTTTTATACCCTCTTTAACCTGCGGGAGCTGATTACGGAGGATTTTTTGCTCCTCGAATCCGACCTGCTTTTTGAAGAAAAAGCGATTCAATACCTGCAGCAGCACAATGAAAAAAATGTGGTTCTGGCCAGCGGCCGCACTCACTCACGCGACGAAGTCTATATTGAAACCGACGATCGGGGCATACTGGTTAAAATGTCCAAAGACCGGGAAATCCTGGGCCGGGTCGATGGAGAACTGGTCGGGATCACCCGGCTTTCCCTGCAGAGATTTCAGCAGATCTGCGCCGCATACCAGGCGGACGAATCCACGGCCGAAAAAATCGACTATGAAACCGCACTGACCACGATTTCAGCCACACATCCCATCCGGGTGGACAGGATTGAAGACCTGATCTGGACTGAAATCGATATGGTCTCGCACCTGGACCGGGCAAAGAACACGATTTATCCCCGTATCAAACAAAAGGAAACCGGCCGTACCTGACCTGCCCGGCCGGTCCCCGCCTGGCACAATCGGAGGGTATGAGCCGGCCGATGAAACATACAGACAGCGCACACCGCCGCTAATGCCATCGGTAATACCCGACCATCTTTCTCACCTTCAACCGGCGCAGAAGGTTGAGTGGCTTGCGGGCCAGCCCCTGGCGGCCCCGGGCAATAAATTGATCCGTTGCCTTTAAAACCCGTACACTGGACCGACCGTCCCGGTAGGGGTGGATATGTTCCGTATATTCCTGAATCGCCGTCATCAGGGCCGGTGGTTTTGACAGGGCCTGCTCGATGGCCGATCGCAGATCAGACGGATCGGTAATATTCAACAGGTGCGGACCGGGCCGGCGGTTTCGAAAGGTGACCGCCGGTTTCTGACACAGACAAAATTCCGGGATGATCGAGGAGGTATCCGACACGATCACATCGGCCTGTTGCAGCAGCGGGATGGTATCATCGGTTTCGATAAATGTTAAATTTTCATTCTGCATGGCCCGGTACCTGTCGACAACGGCCCGGTCCATTTTAGGGTGAAAATGAACAATCCACCGCCATTGATCACTGCCGGCCAATGTTCGAATGGTTTTCTCAAGCGGCATGGCCGCGCTGAGCCGGGGCGTAAAGGTAGACGCAAAAAGAATGACCGGCCGTCGGTGCGATCTGCGGATGAAGGTCTTTCCGAAAAGTGGATCCATTTTGGGCCACCCGGTTTCCACCACCCGGAAAAAGCGGTGTTTTTCGGCCAGCTGCTGAAAATAACGGGTGGTATCCGGCCCCTGGGTGCAATAGAGGTCGAAAAAACCGCGAATGCGGTAATGCCCCCGATCACTGGATCGTTTGTGGACATGAAAGCCGTGAAACACTTCTATTTTGATGCCGGGGAAAAAGTCGGGCACCACGTTACCGGCCACAAATACGGCTTCGGGATTATATTCTTTAACGTCGGCAACCGTCTCCAGCAATCGTTCATCCGGCTTCAGATAGGACGCCAGGGGCCCCACCACAAACCAGGCAGCGTCATCGCCGCGCTGGCGAATCGCCTCCTGGAGCGGCCGTAAAATAGAAAACGCATACAACTGGGTGGCAAATAAAAGGTAAGATCGCATGATTTTGTCTGGAATGGGTGTTAAGTCCCGGGTATTGACAAAAGGTGCCGGGTCTATTTTTCTATTCTTTTGTCCAATCGTTCCTGGCGCCGTAACGTCCATAGCCCGGCATATTTATTAAAGGCGCCCTGACTGTAAAGTACGGCTACGAGAAATCCCACCCGACCATCCATAAACCCTCTTCGGATAACATAGACCTGGATAAAAACCCAAAACGCCCGCAAAACCGCGCCTGTCAGGCCCTGGCCCTTTTTTCCGGCGTCATATCGTTTCCGGGCCCCCAGCCAGGCATACTTGGCGCTTTTATTCAGGTAATGCCCAAAATCCCGATGGGTGTAGTGGAGAAGACGCCCGGTGAGTTTTCCGACTTTTCCCGGCGGCAGGATGACCTTTTCATGGACCTGAGCATCGCTGAAACGCGCGCCTTCACGACGAAAAAGACGCAATGGCGCCCGTGCGCTGCGCCCGTGGTCAAGCCGTTTTCCAAATACCGTCACGGCCCAGGGAAGGCGATACGCGATTTCAGGCGGTTCCGTCTGCAAAAGCGTACGTATCTCATCCTCAAGTTCAGGCGTCAGGGCCTCGTCGGCATCGATGGAAAGAACCCAGTCACAGCGCGCCTTGTCCAGTGCCCGCTGTTTTTGCGGCCCGTACCCCGGCCAGTCAGTCTGATAAACCTGGTCGGTGAATTGCCCGGCAATCCGGACCGTATCGTCCGTGCTGCCGCTATCCAGCACGATGATCTCGTCGGCGACCGGCTTGACCGAAGCCAGGCAGGTGCCAATACGATCCGCTTCATCCTGGGCAATGATGATGACGGAAAGAGATTGTCTGCGATCCGGTCTTGACATGGTGTGATTACCCTCTTTTCATGTCGATGCCATGGCTGTTTCAAAATAATCAACGATCCGTTGAGACACCCGGCCGTCGGTGATGCCGATCAGCCTGGCCGTATATTCCCGGCGCTTTGCCTGAAACTGTTCTACATGCCGGAGCTGATGCCGCACGCAGTCCCTGAGCGTATCCACAGTCGGGGCATGCAGGCTGATATCGGCATACTGATCAATGAACGGATCCATGCGCCTTTTAAAACGGTACCGGAAAAGCCCCCGGTATGTCCAGCGAAGCTTTAGAAAATCGCACCAGATCACCGGCTTATCCAGGGCAGCAAACTCAAACAGGGCTGAAGACGCATCGCTGATCATCAGGTCAGCCGAATTCATGTAGGGGAGAAGATTGAACGCCGATGGTTCCACAACAAAACAATTGTCATACCCTGCCCAGATGTCGAGTTTTCTCCGCTGACGCCGGTACCGGGGTTTGCTGTAGGTAAACATGTGAGGCTTGACAATGACGTTATACCCGGAAAAAAGGTCGGGCAGGTCATCGGGCATCATTTCAATGGAGCTGGGGTAAAATGTCGGCGCATAGAGCAGCGTGGGGAGATGCCGATCCAGGCCGGTATGGTTAAAATCGATGGCCGGCCGGTGGGCCTTTTGTCCAAACAGCGGGTCCAGCTTGGCATATCCGACTTCAAGCAGGGCACAACCGGGAAAAAGGCGTTCAAGGGTTTCGGTGTAATGGGGCCCCTCGGTAAAACGGATATCCATTTTCATCAATCCCGGCTGGTACACATCATTTTTCATCCCGATGGCATGGTAAAGCTGGGCGGTTTTCGAATGGCGGTCAAGATCGGCCAGGGGCGAAAACGCGTTGCCGAAAACCACCCAGTCGGGGCGTTTTTCCCGGTAAAGGCCCGCCGCCTTTGCCACCGTGTCGACCCAGGCAGCCGGCAGCTTTTCAGATTCGATAACGCGCGCTGCAACCGTATCGGTCGTACCCTGTCGATAAAAAACAAAGACCGCTTCGATCCCCCGCCGGACAAGCTCGCGGTAAACCGGCAGATACTGGGTCAGGTAGTATAAATGCAGGGTGTCAAAATAGATAATCATACGGTTCCGGTCGAGCGGATCGGCACGCTTTATGGCTTCACCAGATCATCGTACAGGCTTCCATCGTTTTTTACCGGATCGTGATCTTTTTTCGGCACTTTCCAGTCGCCGTATAATAAGGCGAGGTATTGCTCCACCTGACCTGGAATGCGGATCTGCTGGCCGGCAAACTCAATATAATCATGATCGTCATAAAATTTTGCGGGTATCCGCCAGATTTTCCCTATGGCACCGCGCCAGTAGTAGCCCTCATGTTTATAAGTGAGCGTGATGTCCATGACGATGCGCCCCCGCCCGAAATAAAGAAAATTGCGGTTACGGATTTTTATGGAACGCGGATCCCCTTTCCGCCAGCATGGGCCATCGGCCGGCATCAGGGAATCTTCGGTAATCCGCCAGCCCCGCCTTTTTAGCCGGGAATACAATTTCCGGAATTTCGGCAATTCGGTGACCGGCATGGAAAGATCAAGATCATCATCCCAGGGAATCAGATCGCCATCACGTACCAGGCCCAATAGGCCACCCGCGTCCAGGAAATAGTTGATTCCGCCGGTATTGAGAATCTCGGAAGTGTCAAGCAGCATCCGGCGGGCAATCTTGTAATAGCGCCCCGTGAGCGTGAGCGGACGGCGATATTTTTGTTTGAGCCGGGTCAGCAGGTTATTTTTTCTGGGCATAATCTTCTTCCATTTCTTCGTCATCCGGCAGCAGCACCGCGCTGGCACTGCGGCCATCGATCATCAGGCACATAGGACGATCCACCGCCACATGGCGGACATAGGTCTTCTCTTCCGCGATGGGAAGCTGGTCGAGCCACTGCCAGTTAATCACCCCCCCGGATTCCGGGCGAACCGTAATGTACCCGATCCCCAGAGACGTAATATTGTGAAAAAAGTGAGACCCCTGAGAAGGGTCCGCCTTGAAATTTTCTACAGATGTCTCGATGATGGTATCCACGCCGGCAATATGGCGCCACGTCACGGGAATTCCCAGCCACCGATCCGCCGATCCCCAGCGGCCGGGCCCGATAAGTAGATATTTACGCCCGGCCTTTTCCAGCTTGGCATTGAGCGCGCCGATTTCACTGACCATCTCAACGGTCTTGTTTGGGTCAAAGCGATCGGGTTTGACATAGATGATATCCCGAATACGGTCCCTGCGGCTGAGTCCAAGCGCCTGATCCGAATAGATGACCGCCTTATCCATATTTTCCCTGCTAATCTTAACACCGTCTTTTTGCCAGCGAATGGTCATGGGTCGAATCTGGACCAGGCTGAAATCCGTCTTTCGATCTTGATCAGGGTAGTGATGGGCACAGAACTCGATTTCAACATGTTCGCCCAGCCCTTTCCGGCCCATTTTAAGCATTTCGACTATAATTTCAGGTAACGGAAACGCATTATGTTTTAGAATCCGGGCAAAGGTCATCACCGGATATCCATCCGGATGCCAGGCATCTCGAATCCGGTTATCCTGGGGAAGATACGTACTGGACAGATACCGCACGGCCGGATGATCGGCAATGTCGTCTATATCCAGCCGGGCCAGAGTGGCATCATCGGCATGGACAAAATCCTCGGAAAATCCGTTCATGTTCAGGGCATAGGCATATCTCTGGGCGTTTTTGAGGATATCGTCCACCGTGGAAAACTGGGGCAGCAGTTCGGGGTATTTCGGACAAAACCGCAAGACGTCCATCCCTTCCACCACTGTTTTTCCGAGCCCCATGGCGATGTGGGCAATCCCGTCTTCGGAAGTCATCGGTGCCACCGGGTAGAAGTTAAACGACTTGGCCACACCGGAAAGCGTCGGGTAGAAAAAGCCTTTATTTTCCTGTCCCATCAGCCGTTGAATCACAACCGCCATCTTCTCCTCCTCGGTGCGGTGGAGCGTATTGCGGGCAAAAGAGCGGGAATCTTTCAGAAAGGTCGACGCATAGACACAGGTAATCGCCTTGACCAGCTGTTCGATCCGAAGGGTCAGCGACGGGTCGTTATTGGGCAGCATATACGTTCGGTAAATACCGGCAAATGGATGAAAGTAGGCATCTTCAAGCAGGCTGGAAGACCGGACGGCCAGCGGGAAAGTTTTGTATTCCAGGTATTTTTTCAGATCCCGGTAGATCCAGTCAGGGAACCGGCTTTTCAGAAAAATACGGAAGACTTCTTCGTCGCTCGGATCGGATGCCGTCAACCCGTCCAGCCGGTTTTCAGTCATAAAGGCGTCGAACCCTTCCGTTGACACCACCATGGTTTCCGGTACCATGATATTCACATCGGGAAACATCTCCTGAAGATGATCCGACTCTTTCAATGTCATCGATAGAAATGCCAGCCCCCTCGCTTTTCCGCCCAGCGACCCTCGCCCGATTTTAACAAAATCGATATCCGGATCGTAATCCGTTGAGTCAAAATCGGTAATGATGCCTCGCTGGCGCCCTTTGCGCCTTTCATGAAAGCAGGCCACCAGGAAGTTTCTGATATCGGAAACACTTGAAAAATCAGCGATTTTATAGGGACGGAGTTTCGTGGCCAGCATGATTTCCGCACGCGCCATCAGCCAGGTGGAAAAGTGGTTGTGCTGGGCATGGTAAAGCAGGGACTCGTCGGGAATAGAGGGCAGTGCTTTTTCCATCCCCCGCAGGTTGGATGCCCGGGCCACTTCCCGGCCGTCAGGCATGCGAAAAATAAACTCCCCGAAACCGAGGTACTTTACAAAAAACGAACGGATCTGAGTATGCAGGGCCGGATCGTTTTTGGTGACAAACATGGCCGGTATGGCTTCGGCCTTCTCCCGGTTTTCTTCTTCTGAAGAAAACATCAGCAACTGAACATCAGGCGACTCCTTCTTGATCATGGAGAGCAATTCAACACCGGCACTGGGGCAGATTTCTCCATTTTTAGGAAACCGGGCATCCGACAGGACACTGAGGAGATAAGGCTTGTATTGCCGATACAGCCTCTCTGCTTCCTCATAGGATACAGCAGTCAGAATTTTCGGGCGCGCCCGCATCCGAAGCAGACGGTGCTCTTCGTTCAATGCATCTTCCATCACAGCCTGGGTCTGCAGTACAATCTCTTTATAAAGAAGCGGCAGCACCGATGAATAGTAGTACGGTGAATCTTCCACCATGATAATGACCCGAACCCGCGCCAGTTCTGTATCCCGGGCGATATTCCAACGATCCTCCACATTTTTCACCTGGGCCAGCAACAGGTCGGCGTTGCCGTTCCAGAATAATGTCCGGTCATAAAGCTCCGGCGAATCGTCTTCCATGTCCATCATCATGTCAGAATAATTATGCGTCAGGAGAAAAATGGGAAGTTTTGGATACTTTTTCTTGGCCTTTCGGGCAAATGTGTGGGGAGCGCTTCCGTCCACACGGGGGGTCGTGATGACAAAATCGAAATTTTTCTTCGCCAGCCGGGAAAACGCCTCTCTGGCCGTTGATACCCAGGTAAGCCGGGGCGGCCGGGAAAGGTTCAGCCCCCGGTACTCCTTGATAATCCGCTCGGCCAGGCGGCCCTCTTCTTCCAAAATGAAGGCATCATACGGACTGGAAAGGAGCAGGATGTCACTGACCTTTTCCGCCATTAATTCATGAAAGACCTTGAAAGAAAGGTCAAAATTATCGGGAGACGCATCGCGTGGGGATATCATAAAACCTCGTAAAATAATGTTAAAACCAAATGGGTATGATAAAAAAGCGGTCCGCTTTAAATACAAATCTGTGCTGCCAACGTCAACCTTTTATAGGTAATGGAAACGATATTTTTCCCCGGTAACGGATATGACAGCCAAAAAGCCGCACCGGATCAAGCGCTGTCTGATTCCGACGGTTTATTTTCCCGGAACATTTTTCCCTGCCAGGTATCTCTGTCAACCAGTACCTGTCTTATCAGATTCAGAGTCCGGGCCTTATCCAGAGGCCAGCGGGGTGCCACCAGTTCTTCCAGGTGAGGATCGCCGGTCAGACGCTGAATCACCAGGTGGGACGGCAGCCGCTCCAGCACATCGCAGACCAGAGACACATACGTGTCCCGGTCCAGGCAGGTATAGCGGCCCTGCCGGTACATTCGCTCCAGGGGCGTCCCCTTGACCACGTAGAGCAAATGAATTTTGACACCGTCGATGCCCAGTTTCGCAACCGCCCGGGCCGTCTGGCGGACACGGTTCCGGTCTTCTCCGGGCAGGCCTATTATCAGATGGGTACAAATTTTAATGCCGCGCCCCCTTGTTCGGGCCACGGCATCCTTAAAACACTCAAAATCATGTCCCCGGTTGATCAGACGAAGCGTATCGTCATGCATGCTCTGCAGCCCGTACTCCACCCAGACCAGATGGGTTCTGGCGTAAGACTCCAGCAGCGACAGCACCGAATCATCGACGCAATCCGGCCGGGTCCCGATGGAAAGCCCCACCACCCCGTCAACAGCCAGTGCTTCGTCGTAAAGACCGGCCAGGGTTTCCAGGGACGCATATGTATTGGAAAAGGACTGAAAATAGGCAAGAAACTTGTTGGCCTTGTATCGCCGGCTTAAAAAAGCCTTTCCGGATTGAATCTGTTCGGTTACCGACTGCCCCCGGGCAGAGGCACCGGTTCCCGCCCCTTGTGCGTTACAATAAATACATCCTCCGGTGGCAACCGCTCCGTCCCGGTTGGGACAGGTCAGCCCTGCGTCTACCGACACCTTCTGGACCCTGCAGCCGAAATGCGCCCGTAAATAGGCATTCAGGTCATAATATCTTATCCGCTCTGCGGTCATTCCTAATCCTTGACCTCCCCCTTTGGGGGTAATACTATCTGTTCAAACTGTGCACTTGATTTGTGAAAGATAATGATAACCCATGACAAATTTTTATTCAAACAGGTACGATATTATCGTAATCGGGGCGGGCCACGCCGGATGCGAAGCCGCGCTGGCCGCAGCCCGGATGGGACACCGGGTGCTGCTGCTGGCCATTGACCTGGATAAGGTGGCGGCTATGCCCTGCAGCCCCTCCATCGGCGGCATGGCCAAGGGCCAGCTCGTCCGGGAAATAGACGCCCTGGGCGGACAGATGGCCCGGGTAACCGACCAGAGTGCCATCCAATACCGCGTTCTCAACACCAAGAAAGGCCCGGCGGTTCACTCGTCCCGAACGCAGAACGACAAAACCCGTTACCATACGGCGATGAAGGCGGTCATTGAAAGTCAACCCAACCTCGACCTGAAACAGGCCCTGGTCGAGGAGCTGGTAATTGAACAATTGCCGAAAAACAGCAAGGCCGCCGGAAAAATTACCGGTGTCATCGACCGGGCCGGGTTTGGGTACCTTGCCCCGGCCGTTATTCTGGCCACGGGAACTTTTTTAGGCGGACGCGTTCACATCGGCTTTCATTCATACAAGGCCGGCCGGGCTGGCGAATTTGCCTCGTATAAACTGCCCGACCAGATGCGTAAAATCGGTTTTGAGATGGGACGCATGAAGACCGGCACCCCGCCCCGGCTCAAAAAATCAAGCATCGATTTTTCAAAATTCGAGGCCCAGGCAGCGGATACATGCCCCCGCCCGTTCTCTATCTTTACCGATGCAATCACCCTGCCCCAGGTTCCCAGTTATCTGGGCTACACCAACGCCCGATCGCACCGGATCGTCAAAGACAACCTTGAGCGCTCGGCGCTGTATGGCGGGATGATCAAAGGCGTATCGGCGCGCTATTGTCCCTCTTTTGAAGATAAAATGGTAAAATTTCCGGACCGGCCGCGACACCAGATCATCCTTGAATCCGAGGGGCTTGATACCGGTGAAATATACGCCAGCGGCCTGGGGAACAGCCTGCCCATGGAGGTCCAGGTCCAATTCGTTCGATCGGTGGTCGGACTGGAGGCGGCCGAAATCATGCGCCCTGCGTATGCCATCGAATACGATTATGTCAACCCGCAGCAACTGAAAGCGACTCTGGAAACTAAAACAATCTCCGGCCTTTATATGGCCGGACAGATAAACGGAACGTCCGGGTATGAAGAAGCCGCTGCCCAGGGCATCTGGGCCGGCATCAATGCGGCCTGCCGCATCGAGGGTCGTCCGCCATTTATTCTGGACCGATCCCAGGCCTATATGGGCGTACTGATCGATGATCTCGTGACACGGGGCACCCGGGAACCCTACCGGATGTTTACCTCACGCGCCGAATATCGCCTTATGCTGCGGGAAGACAACGCCGACCTGAGGCTGTCTGAAATCGGGCACGACCTGGGCCTGATCCATGCCGATAAGGCAAAAGAAGTTCAAGCGCGCAGAAAACAGATCGCGGATGAAATCAGCCGTATCCGGGATACGATCATTAAACCCTCGGCCACCGTAAACCAGTATCTTGAATCCAGGGCAAGCCGGCCGATCAACAGCGGCGTTTCACTGATCCAGCTTCTCAAACGGGCCGAATTGAATTACCAGGCCGTCCAGGCACTGGCCCCGACACCGGAGCCGGTAACCGACATGGTGGCCGAGCAGGTACAGATTGAAATCAAATACGAGGGCTATATCCAGCGACAATTAAAAGAAATCGAACGATATAAAGACCTGGAACGAATAAAGCTGGCCAGCCGGTTTGATTATAATGACGTACCGGGTTTATCAAACGAGCTGAAACAGAAACTCAGCCGGATACGCCCCACTTCATTGGGCCAGGCGTCCCGGATAGAGGGAATTACCCCCTCGGCCATCTCGGCGTTGATGGTGGCGCTGAAGGTCTTCCACGGAAAAAAACAGGGAAATAATGAAATCGCACAGACTTGACAATATGGATATTTTATCTATTTTGAACCAGTTATATCTTTTTTTTAAATACAAAGGTTAAATTAACAGGGACATTCACATGGCGGAAACGGATTATTACAAATTACTGGGTGTTGATAAAAAGGCATCCGAAAAAGAGATAAAAAAAGCATATCGCAAACTGGCGATGAAATATCATCCCGATCACACCAAGGGCGACAAGTCCGGTGAAGAGAAATTCAAAAAAATCAGTGAAGCCTATGCGGTTCTGAGTGATAAGGAAAAACGAAGCCAATATGATTCTTTCGGTTCAGCCGGATTTCAGCAGCGTTATTCCCAGGAAGACATCTTCCGCAATTTTGACCTCAACGACATCTTCCGGGAATTCGGATTCGGTGGCGGAAACCGGGGAGGTGTCCGGTTTACCTTCGGCGGCCGAAACAACCAATTTGGAAATTTTGGTGCAGGCAGCCAGGCCCCGGTAAAAGGAACGGATCTGGTTTATGAACTGCCGCTCACATTGTCAGAAGTCATCAGCGGTACCCGCAAGAAAATCAGTTTTAAACACAACGGCCGCACTGAAAATTTAACGGTAAAGATTCCCAAAGGACTGATTACCGGTAAAAAATTGCGTCTCAGCGGCAAGGGAGAGCCGAGTCCCTATGGCGGCCAGGCCGGAGACCTTTTCATCAAGGCCGCCATTACCCCCGACCCTGTTTTTACCGTAAAGGGCACCGACCTTTATCTGAATCGGAAAATCCGTCTCACCGAAGCTCTCCTGGGAACGGATATCACCGTTCGCACTCCGGATGGCAGGAAGAAGCGGCTTAAGATTCCGGCTGGAACGAAACATCAGACGCAAATGCGTCTGGCGGGTCAAGGTCTGCCCATCATGAACACGGACCGCAGAGGGGATTTATTCGTTAAGATTACGATTGATGTTCCCAAAGAACTTTCCGCAGACCAGAGAAAGCTTGTGGAAAAATTAGCGGAAACTGGTCTTTAGGCCGAATGCCCTACACATAATCAGGGAACATGCCTTTCAAATCAATACCGATATTGTATTCGGAAAGACAAAATTTGGATTGTAAAGACAAAAATTGTTTCTCACGTCATATTTCGAAAGATTGTTCCTGGCATAAACGTTGAATGTAAAATTAATTTGACAAAGCCGCCCCGGTTGCTTTAGAAGACAAAGAAGTGTTATCATTAAAATATATTGATTATAGGGAATAAAGTCCAATAGACTTGGTGATTGTTGTTCTTTTTGGGGCATGATCCACGGCAACCCATACTCGGGATTAATGCATGTCCGGAGTTGCGCCATAATGAATTCACAGCACTACAGATAATGCTCAACAAATCAGGCCCGGTTATGTTAAAATATTTACTATTGTAATTCTTTAATTTTTTCAATGAGATAGTGTTCCATACGTGTAGATAATTTTTGTAAAAGCCCTGATCGCCGGGAACACCACGGGGCCGCCGGCGATACGAAATACATATATTGGTAGAATAAAAGCAGGGGGTATCTGGCCCTGCGGCGATAAACCGATTCGATCTATCTGAAATAAAATATCCGTATAAAACGGTAAGTAATACGAATAATCCGCCAGATAATAGATTTATGGCACAAGTTTTGCTGTAGATAATTTCATTAATTATTTACGGACGGCGTTTGTTTCGTTTAACAACCATCGTATTTAACGATATCGTATATGTCTTATTTTCTCGATTCTTTCACGGGAGCTGAACATGATCATTACCTGTAAGCAGTGCGCCACGGAATATTTCCTTGACGAAGACCGGATTAAACCTTCGGGGTCAAAGGTTAAATGCTCCAACTGTCAACATCTTTTTGTTGCCTTTCCTCCCGCCGTGGGTGATTCGGAGTCTTTAGCTGAACCCGCCCAGGTATCCGGGACAGCACCGGCATCTGAACAGATACCGGAAAGCTCAGCGGTCTCCTCTCTGGCGGATCTTGATAATACCGGCATACCCGACCCGTCTGTCGGCCTGGCCGATTTCACGGAAACGGATGCAGATGAAGACCAGGCCATGGACGATCTGACCAATGAGCTTGACAAGATCCTTGGCTCGGACGAAATGTCCGGGCAACCCGCTGCGGATACAGACGATGATCTGATTATTGGTGCCGACGAAACCGGCCTCACGCAAGGGGAGAATCTGGACGTTGATCTCCTTGACGATGAACTGGATGATTTATTTGGCGGCCAGGCGGACGAAACCGAAGATACCCCGGCAGGATACGACGCAGATATTGAGATACTGGACTTATCCGAACTTGATGATGACGTAGAAGAAACATCTGCTCTGGAAACGACGGCGGATACCGGCTCCGATACGGCAGCCGATGATGACAGTTTATTGCCTGAAAATGGCATTGACCTGGATTCAATTGAAATTGATGATCTGGGGCCGGAAACAGACGCCCCGGCCAAACCCGACCGGTTCTCAAATAAAAAACTGGCAGCAGGAATCGGCGCTGCCAGTGCCGCGGCAGCTGCTTTAGCCGGCTCCGACGACATCGACATGGCAGACCTGACCGCCGGGCTGGATGAATTGTTAGGCCCCGGTTCCTCCGCCCCCGCCTCGACCGAGACACCATCTGATAAAACTGTGCCGGAAACCCCGGAGGTGGTTGAAACCGAAGATGGGGAGATTGATGCCCTTACCGATGAGCTCGATGTCATTCTCGGCTCCGATACCGTCGAAGACCAGCCGGTGGAAAATATCGTCGAAGATCCGGGGGTGTATGACTCCAGCGTGGACAAGCTGGATTTGTCCGAACTTGACGTTGAACTTGATGAAATGTTCACACCGCAACTTGCGGCCGATGGTTCAGATGACAAGACGGGAGAACAGGCTTCGCAGACTGAAGATGAAATCGATCTGGATACCATCCAGATCCAGGAGCTTGATTCAGAAATTGATAAAATAGAAGAGATAACATTGAGAGCAAAAGATGAGACGGAAATACAGGATCTCAGCGCTCTCGGGATTGAACTGGAAGACCTGGAAATACCAGATGATGTAACTGCCGATGAGGCCGGTCTCAAGATTGAATCGGATCCGGAAAATATCGACATTCTAGACACAAAACAGATCGATAATCTTAATTTAGAGCTGGAAGACCTCTCGACACTGGAAAAAGACAGATCAGCAGCAGCAGACGACATTTCCCTGGATACCCAGCAGATCGAAGATCTCGATCTGGAGTTTGATAACCTCGATCTTGACGACCAGGATTCAGGTGAATCAGGGGATGTGGCGAAAGGCCTGAAAGATGATTCTGAGGACAACGATGACTTTATCCTGGAAACATCACAAGTCGATGCGCTTGACCTGGAGCTGGAAGACATTGAAACAGATGAGCCCGGTGCGGATGCAGAGACCAGCTTTGACAAGGATGCCAATATTTCGCTTGACACCAAAAAGGGAAAGCAGGCTGAAGTACTCAACGTCAATCTCGAGCGCCCTGATCTCGATGGTGGGTTCAGTAAAGCAGACGAGATTGATCTTCCGATACTGGATGAATTGCTTGCGCCTGCGGAAGTTGTTGATGAATCCTTACTGGAGGGAGATGACGCGGATGGGTTGACCTTTCCAGCCGATGAAAAAATTTCCGAAGAAAGCTTCCTGGAGTTGGAAGAAGAAGATCCCCCGGTTGAAGATGCAAAAACACCGGAAAAGCAGCAATTTCCCATTGAGCCGGAAAGCCCGGACATGGAAGAAGTTGAGATGCAGATGACAGATAAAAACGGACTTGACATTCAACCGGATGCCATCACTGACTCCAAACAAAAAGAACTTCCCCGGGTTGACAAAGATGCACCCAGGGGAACGACCACGGATACGGACACATTTGTACCGGCCACGTCCACGGCATCTGCGGCTGCATATCCGGCAAAGAAAGGCCGTAAATCGATCATTGCCCTCCTGCTCATTGCCCTCTTGGCTGCAGGCTTGTATGCGGTCACTTCTCTGGGTATCAAAGTCCCGTTTATCAGCGACCTGCTGGGGAGTAATAGACAGCAGGTGGTAAATGATCAGGGAGCCGCACAGCTGAAGACCCTCGGCATTGACAGCAAATTTATAACCAGCAAAAAGAGTGGCAACCTGTTTGTGATCACCGGGAAAATAATGAATCAATACGACCACGCCCGGACGGCTGTTCTGATCAAAGGCAGTATTTTTTCAAAAGGCGGAAAACTGGTCAGGGCCAAATCTGTCTATGGTGGCAATATCCTTTCCGATAAGGACTTGGCAACCAAACCGTTTGCAGATATCCAGAAATATTTATCGAATAACGCTGGAAACGGCAATGCCGGCAGTTTGAAGATTGAACCTGGAAAAACATTGCCGTTTATGATTGTCCTTGATAATCTGCCAGCCGACATTGAAGAATACGCCGTCAAGATTATCAAATCATCCGCAATATAGAAAAAGTACGAGGGTAAGATTAAATAATTCCAGAGTGTTACATTAGAGACCAACGGGCCGGATAGATAACCGCAACCGGGCATCCGGTGCCGATTGGAAATAAGCCATGTTTTTGTACGGTATTTGAATGTTTTGGACTTGACTCTAACCCCCAGCGCTGGTAGATAGCGACCCAACCAATCGGCGATGTAGCTCAGGTGGTCAGAGCATGCGGCTCATATCCGCAGTGTCCGGGGTTCAAATCCCTGCATCGCCACCAGAAAAAATCAAAGGCCGTTTCTCATTTGAGAGACGGCCCTTTTATTTGGGTTCGGTTGAATTCTTCAGGCTGAGGAGGGTCTCCCTTCACAGCCGTGTAGCACCCGGGTGATTAAATCAAGCGGAGAATCCCTGCTGCCCCCTAATCGAAATGGTTGTACAGCTCTTCGTAAACAACGTGCATGTCCATCACCCCGGTGCCGCCTTTGAACAGTACGTTCAGCATGGCCGCTTCCAGGATTTCTTTTTTTCCGGCACCGTTCATAACGGCATTGCGGATGTGTACGGCAATACACTTTTCGCAGCGGGTCGAGCAGGCCAGGGCAATCATGATCAGATCCTTTGTTTTTTTATCAAGGACACCCTCGCGCTCAAGCACCCGGCTCAACGCCTTAAAAGCCCCCAGCTGCTCGGGAAAATCCGTTTCCAGTTGTTTAAACAGGTGTGCAATATCGATGTGTCGCTGTTCTGTCATATATGTCGCTCCCTTTTATTTCGTCTTTTTTTAATCTCCGAATTGAAAAACGCCTACCGCTTTCCGGCTACAGCATCAACCGCGTATCTTCGAGCCGGTCCTTAAGCGCCTTGAGAAATTGTGCGGCCAGGGCACCGTCAATGATCCGGTGGTCAAAGGTCAAACTGAGCGGGATTCTCAGGTCGGCAATTACGCGGCCCTCTTGAACCCATGGTTTTTCCATAATCCGGCCCACACCCAGAATTGCGCTTTCGGGAAAATTGACAATAGGCGAAAAGTGATCGATGTCCCATCCGCCCAGGTTGGTGATGGTAAAAGTCCCCCCGCTGAGTTCATCGGGAAACAGCCGCTTTTTTTCCGCCCGGCGGGCCAGGTCACTCAGCTCGCCGGCAATATCCAGAATCGATTTAGTATCGGTGTTCCGTATTTTCGGCACAACCAGTCCCTGGCCGAAATCCATGGCCACACCGATATGGATCTGGTCCCACACCTTGATCTGGTGCCCGTCTACCGAGGCATTGAGCATGGGATACAATCGCAGTGCTACGGCAGTGGCTTTAACGATGATCGTATTATACGATACCCGGGGGTGGTCATCTTCCAGCCGGGCGTTGAAAACTGTTCGCAGGGCTTTGAGATCCGCGGCCGACGCCTCGGTATGCAGCGTCAGCTGGGCCTGACTGGAGAGGCTTAACTTCATATTCTTGGAAATGATTTTCCGAATGCCGCGGATGGGAACCGTTTCAGCCGCGGTCAACAGATCGGTTTCCGGGACGGCTGAACCAAAATTATACCGTGTCGCATCCCGCTCGGCCCGTGCGGCCTCGGTAAATGCTTCCACATCCGCCAATATAATCCGACCACCCGGACCGGTTCCCTCTATATCGCACAATTCAACGCCTGTCGCCTGGCTCAGTTTGCGGGCCGCAGGTGAAGCGACAATGCGATCACCCCCTCGCTTTTCCACTCTGGGGGCCGATGCAGCGGAAACAGGTGGCTCTCCCGCCTCCCCTTTTTCCCGCGGCTGGCAGAAGTCATCGGATTTCCCCTCTGCCGGGCCGGTACCGGCAACGGGCACCGCTTCCTGCAACGTACTTAATTCCGCCTCATCAACAGCGATGTATCCGACCCGTTCCCCCACTTCCACCCGGCGACCGGCTTCAACAACCGGATGCAAAAGGCCCTCACAGGGCGCCGGTACCTCAAAAGAGACTTTATCGGTTTCAATGGCGCAAATAATCTGATCTTCGGTGACCTGCGCCCCGGCCGGAACCAGCCAGCTCGCGAGGATGGCATCCGTCATGGTCAATCCGAGTTTGGGTATTTTTATCTCCTGAGCCATAACTACTCCTGTTTAGCGATAGGTAACCGCATGAACTGCCGCCGCCACATCATCTGCCCGGGGCAGCACAAAATCTTCCATTGCGGGTGAAAAGGGGATGGGCACGTCTCTGGCCCCTACCCGCTTGACCGGGGCATCGAGTTCATCAAACAGTTCGTCCTGGATTCGGGCTGCCAGTTCGGCCCCGAATCCCCCGGTCAGACAGGCCTCATGAACAATCACCGCCCGGTGGGTCTTTGCGATCGACGCCGCAATGGTTTCCATGTCCAACGGTTTCAGTGTCCTCAAATCGACGATTTCCGCATCGATCTTTTCTCCGGCAAGTTTTTCAGCCGCTTCCTCGCACAGATAATACCCGGCGCCATAACATAAGAGAGTGACATCTTTCCCCTCCTTTTTCACGGCAGCCCGGCCCAGGGGAATCAGATAATCGTCTTCTGAAACCGGCCCCTCCCTGGCAAACAATTTCTTGTGCTGAAAAAACATGACCGGGTTGTCGTCCCGGACAGCAGATTTAATCAACCCTTTTACATCGCTGGGCTCGCTGGGCACCACCACCTTCAAACCCGGCATATGGACAAACCAGGATTCCAGCGACTGGGAATGCTGGGCGGCCGCCCGTAACCCGGCACCGTCCGGGCACCAGAAAACCACCGGCAGTTTAACCTGGCCGCCCGACATATACCGGATCTTGGCCGCCTGGTTGCAAAGTTCATCCATCCCGCAGGTCACAAAATCGGAAAAATGAAAGTCGACAATCGGCCGCATCCCGGTCAAAGCGGCTCCCACACCGCAGCCGGCGATGCACGCCTCGGAAATGGGCGTGTCGATAATCCGGCCGGGAAAGTGTTCGGGAAGGCCCTTGAACTGGCCAAAAACGCCGGCATGGGAAACCAGGTCTTCGCCCATGATAAATATCGTTTCGTCCCGCTGCATTTCCTCATGCAATGCCTCGGCCAGCGCGGCGGAACTGGAAATAATCCGGTCAGTCATATCTCTGTCTCCTTTACGAATTGATATAAAGATCAGCCATCGCATCCTCCGGTTGGGGGAAGGGGCTGTTTTCAGCAAAAGTAATCGCTTCGTTCAACGCGGTCTGAACCTCCGACCAGATTTGATCAACGATTTTTTTGGACAGCACTCTTTTTTTGAACAGCACCCGGGAAAACCGATTGATCGGATCTTTTTTGTCCTGCCATTTTTTTATTTCTGAGTCGGTCCGATATTTTTGAGGATCTCCCTCGTAATGTCCCTTGATGCGATAGGTTTTATTCTCGATAAACGTCGGCCCTTCTCCGGCCCGTGCCCGGATAACCGCTTTCTCGGCTGCCTTTTGAACGGCCAGGATGTCATTTCCATCCACCTGTTCCCCGGGTATGTTGTATCCTGCTGCCCGAACATAAAGATCCTCGACGGAGCAGGCATATTCCAGGGGCGTGGTGGAGGCCCATTGATTGTTTTCCACAACAAAGAGAATGGGAAGTTTCCAGATGGACGCCATATTCATCGCTTCGTGCACCGGTCCCCGGTTGGTAGCCCCGTCTCCAAAAAAACAGACGGCCACCTGATCGGTCTTTCTCATTTTAATGGAGAGCCCCGCACCGGTAATAATAGGGAGTCCGCCGGCCACCACGCCGTTGGCCCCCAGAATACCGATGGAATAATCGGCGATGTGCATGGAACCGCCTTTGCCCTTGCAATAGCCGTCTTTTTTGCCGAACAACTCGGCCACCATCCGCTTCAGGTCGGCCCCCTTGGCAATCATGTGGCCATGACCCCGGTGGGTCGTGATCACATAATCGTCCGGCCGCAGGCAGGAGCAGACACCGACGCTGCTCGCTTCCTGGCCAATGGAGAGATGAATAAAACCCGGTATCTTTCCAGCGGCGAAATATTCCCCGGCCATGGTTTCGAATTGACGTACCGTGACCATCTGGCGGTATAGCTCAAGTAATTTTTTTCTATTCTCTGCCATGTAATAAATCTCCTGTCTTTACCGATAATATTGACAAACGACAAAATCACCCCTTGGGTGAAACACGTATATAAAAGATGATGTCAAACCATTAACGAGCCCCCATTGCTGTCGATGCAGGCGCCGGTAATGTTGACCGCTGCATCCGAAACGAGGAATCCGATGACGGCCGCCTGCTCTTCGGCTGCGGCCCATTTTCCCCTGGGAATAATCCGCGCGACCGCCTCGATCTCTTCGGGTGTTGTTGAATCGGTCACCATTGGAGTCAGCGTCGCCCCGGGGCAAAACGCATTCACCCGAAGTCCTTTCGGCGTCAACTCCCGCGCCATATGCCGGGAAAGCCCGACAATGGCATGCTTGGCGGATGTGTAGTGCGCCCCGCCAAGAAGGCTCGAGGACCGACCGGCCAGGGAAGCGACATTGACGATGGCGCCGCTCCCCTGGGCCACCATGCATCGTGCCACGGCCTGACAATAGATAAACAGGCCGCGCACGTTGACGTGATACATTAAATCCCACTCTTCAAGTGAAATTTCCAGAAAAGCGGTTTTGCGGAGAATCCCGGCGCAGTTGACCAGAAAATCAACGGATCCGAAGACAGTACTGGTTTTGGTAACCACATCATTGGCAGCGGATTCGTCGGTTGCGTCAGAGACAAATGTCAAGGTCCGGGAAGACGTTTCTCCCTCAATACGGGAAGCGGTGACCTGAAGCCCGGTGTTGTCGATGTCGACCAGTGCGACCCGGGCCCCCATCTGCGCCAGGTAAAGCGCCGCCGCCTGTCCAATGCCGCTGGCCGCCCCGGTGATAATACCGCAACGACCGTTCATTTCTGTCGGGTTATTCATGGATTCCTTCCGGCCACCTTGGTTTTTACGCTTTGAAATCAAAGGTGATGGCATTGTGAATAATATCGTTCCGGTCTTTTAACCGGATCATGAGGGCCTGGGTGGTATGCTTCATATGCCTCCGCATCGATGCCTCGGCCGCCTTCGCATCGCCCGCCGATAATGGACGAAAAACATCCATATGCTCTTCGTGAGCGGCCGCCAGCATATCCGAAGTGATAATATTAAACGTCTGAATCGTCCAGATCCGCCCCAGGATGCCGCGACCGATCTCCGCCAGTGGAATATTCCCGCTGGCCATTAAAATATTCATGTGAAAACTCTGTTCCAGCTTCAAGGAGCGGGAAGTCTCACCCTTTTCAATCCAGCGCGCGGCCGAAGCGAGACTGTCGGCCAGCTGCCTGCGGGTTCCGGCATCGATACGCCTGGCCGCCTGCTTAACAGCCAGCAATTCAATGGCCGTTCGGACCTCAAACAGGTCCGCGATCTCTTTGAGGTCCATCCCCTTAACGGCAAATCCTTTCATGGGGGTTCGAACCACCAGATATTCCTGCTCAAGCCGGCTGAGGGCTTCCCGCACCGGCGTTCGGCTGATATCAAGCGCCTCGGCCAGCTGCCCGATGGTCAGATGCGTCCCCGGTTTCAGACGAAACGCGATGATCCATTCTTTTATGCGGACATAGGCCTTGTCGGCCAGTGATGTTTTTGCCATACGTTCAGAATCATCCTGTAAGTGAGAAGAAAACCCGATCTTTCGGGGGTTCCCGGTCGAATTATCCAATACGGTTCCTATTATGATCTATCTATTCTGCCCTTGGCTGAATATTTTTGTCAACAATAAAATATAAAATAATATATTATTCTGTGTTTTATTACACGGCAGGCCTGCAGATTCATTCATAGAAGACGAGAATCTTATAACGGAAATTCTTTGAATGCATCGGAAATGAATATGTCTATTTCACTCTAACATCAGAAACCGGATCTGAGTTCAGGGCCGATCCGCCTTCAGCCGTTCCACGATATACCCGTCCATAATCAGATGAACGATATGGTGAAGTACACAGACCAGCAGCGCAATACCATATTGGGGAAAAAGCGATACCTGCAGAATAATGGACAGCGGGAGGGTTTTCTGGGCGCCCATAAAGAGGATGCTTTCCCTGCGCCCCCTGCCCCGTCCGGATATCCTTATCAGGCCCCAGCCGGAAAGCAGCAAGATGCCATGGTATGCAAAAACGACCAGAACGATCAGTGCCACCGTCAGCCCGCCCTCGACGAGCATCCCCCGGGTCTGTGAAAAGGCGGTCCAGACGATGAACAAAATCAGGACCTGGTTGATGATGCTGATTTTGTTTCCTATCCGCGTATACAGATCAGATAAAAACAGTTTTAAAATCATCCCGGCCGACAATGGCAGGAGAACAAGGAAGGCGATTTTCAGCATAATGGCCGTTTTGTCAATGTGTACCGCTGAAAATTCACCGACGGTCATCAGCAAAAGCGACAATGCATAGGGAATAGTAAAAACGGCAAGACT
>QNYZ01000090.1 GCA_003973265.1 Deltaproteobacteria bacterium
GCCGTACAGATGGTTTCTATCATCGCCTGGCTGTCGTCGGTAGAACCATCGTTAACAAAAAGAACGGTGGTATCCATGGGACTTTGAGACAGAAATCGATCCATTTCACCCTGAAAATGCTTCAGACACGGGGCCTCATTATATACCGGCACAATAATCGTCAATTTTTCACTGTCTGAACCTTTTGACATCTTGTACCCCTGTTGGTTATACTGAATAATTATTTAATTTTATATTTAAGGATATCATAGTAAACACGGTTGAATATCCCCTATTCCAGACTGCCGGACACCTGCCGGGTCGTTTCGAAAGCATTAAAAATGCCAACCGGGAAAAATATCGACGGGTATCTGCAGTACGATAGTAGCCCAAAATGAATGGCCCGTAAAGATCGTGGATAAAAAAGCGATATCGGTAAGACAACCAAAATGAAACGATGGGGTTACTTTTTCATACAGACCAGGCCGGAAAAACTATCCGCCCTGTTTGACAAGTGGTCTGATCAGCGGTTCAACATACGCCCGGATGCGGTCGTGAACGTCCCCGAGAGATCCGCTGCCGTCGATCCGGACGATAAATTCATCATCAAGTGCGGCCAGACACCGCGCCACCTTATCCAGGTAGGATTCCTTTTCAAAAAGGTTCGGTGTTTCCCTGCGATATTTCCGGATCCGGTCGATCCCCGCAGTGACGGGGATATCAATCAGAAGTACCAGGTCAGGTTTAGGGCAGAAGGCTTCATTGTCAGACCGGATTTTCACGGGATCGAGCCCCAGCGCGCCCTGATACGCAATTGTCGAAAAATAGTAACGATCCAGGATGACGACTTTACCGTTTTCTATCGCGGGCTGAATCAGCGTGTCCACGTGGATCCTGCGATCCTTCATAAACAGGCGATACTCCTCCTCCGGGACCGCGGTTTCTCTCCCTTTTTCCGCCAGTTCACGGATTTTCCGGCCATATTTGCTGTCGGTGGGTTCCCTCGATAGAACGGTGTCTATGCCGCGCCGCTGCAGATCATCGTAGAGCATACGGGCCTGGGTCGATTTTCCGGCACCGTCAATGCCTTCAATGATGATTAATATCCCTTTGCCGCCTGGCATCGTCGTTATCCTGCCTCTTTTCGGGTGATATTGACATTCATGGCATCATAAGATTTGAAAATAATCGATTCCCGTTCATGCCGGTCTGCGGGATAAGGTACAAACTCGGTATTCCTTGCCAATTGAACCGCCGCTTTACGGCCGGGAATCGCATCCATCCCCGTGCCGATCTTTTTCCCGCTGACGGTATCGTACACCACCGCCGTCCGACCGTCGCTGACCACGCTGAGCGGAACCTGGTAGCTGGTCAGTAATCTGGCGCCAGCGACAATTTCCCGCTGGCGGGATTCCAGGGACCCGGCGGCACACTTGATGGCCATCACGATCCGTCCGCTGACATGAACGATAAGGTCAATCCGGGACCGGTAGATTTCCGTGCCGAGCATAACGGCAATGGGATAGTTGACATCAATATCGGCCGGCTGAAATGCTTTTTCCCCAACCAGATATCGCTCCACGGCCTGACGGTTGGCTTCCGCCCCTTCGTTGGGCAGGGGACGGCCGGTAATGAAATCGGAAATCGTTTCAGGCGGGTTGATGTCGTTATTCACAAGTCAGCTCTGTTCCTCAATGATCAACGAATGACCGGTCATCTCCTCCGGCGGCTGAATTCCTAAAATATCCAGGATCGTGGGGGCAATATCACACAGCGCGCCTTCTGCCAGATGCACGTTTTTTCGGGAATCGTCCACCAGGATCAGCCGTACCGGGTTCAGCGTATGGGCGGTATGGGGCTGGCCGTTTTCATCCACCATGGTCTCCGAGTTACCATGGTCGGCCGTGACAATAGCGCTTCCGTTCATGTCAAGCACCCGGGGGATGATCCGTGCCAGGCAACCGTCCACGGTTTCACACGCTTTCATGGCCGCTTCAAGAATACCGGTATGACCGACCATATCCATATTGGCAAAATTCACCACGACCAGGGCATAGCGACCGCTGTCGAGCCTTTTCAACATTTCTTCGGTGACTTCAACGGCGCTCATTTCCGGTTTCTGGTCATAGGTCGAAACGCCGCGCGGGGACGGGATCAGACAGCGGTCTTCTCTTTCAAACGCGGTTTCTTCGCCGCCGTTGAAAAAATAGGTTACATGGGCGTATTTTTCCGTTTCGGCGATCCGAAGCTGGGAAAGACCCTCCCGGCTGACCACTTCACCGAGAATATTTTCCAGGTGAACAGGCGCAAACGCGACTGGCAGGGTAAAACGATCGTCGTAAAGGGTCATACACACATAGTCGCAGAGCTGAGGCGGGCGGGCTCGTTCAAATGATGAAAAATCCGGATCGGTCAGGGCCTGGGTAATTTCCCGGGCCCGGTCGGCCCTGAAGTTGAAAAAGATGACGCCGTCGCCATCACGAACGGGTCCCACGGGGGATCCATTGGGATCCGTCATCACGATGGGCTTCACAAATTCGTCGGTTTCACCCCGGGCGTACGCGTGTTCAATGGCCTGATCGATACTCCGTTCGGCGACCCCCTCTCCGGCCGTGTAGAGACGATACGCCATTTCAACCCGCTGCCAGCGAGTATCGCGGTCCATGGCGTAATACCGGCCACAGATCGAGGCGACCGCTCCCGTCCCCATCCGGTTGATATTGTCCTGCAATACCTTGAGATAGGTGACACCGCTGTGAGGCGGGGTGTCCCGGCCGTCCATGATGGCATGCACGAAAACATGCTCAATCCCCCGGCTTTTGGCCAGCGATAACAATGCGATTAAATGATCAAGATGGCTGTGAACACCCCCGTCGGATACCAGCCCGATGAGATGGAGAGCCGTGTTCTTTTTCCGGACCCGGCGGATGACCCGGTCAAACGCCGAATTGCTGTTAAAGGATCCGTCCTCAATGGCTTGATTGATCCGCACCAGATTCTGGTAGACGATCCGGCCGGCGCCAATATTCATATGTCCCACTTCGGAGTTTCCCATGACGCCATCCGGCAGTCCCACCGCGGCACCATGACATCTCAAGCGGGTATGGGGCCGGGTGGCGATGAGCTGATCCATAAACGGGGTGTCGGCCAGCCTGACGGCATTGTTCTCGGTGGCTTCTCGTAAGCCCCAGCCATCCAAAATAATCAACACGCAGGGTCGCACAAAATCATTCATGAGATATCTCCAGTGCTGTCCGGCTTCCAGCCGGTCTCCAGCCGCGGCGCATCGGCCCAGAACCCTTCCAGATCGTAAAGCGCCCGAATCGGTTCGTAAAACACATGAATCACGACATAACCGTAGTCAAGGATAATCCAGTGACCGGTCTTTTGCCCTTCAATGCTCAATGGGCTGATTTTTTCTTTTTTTAATTCGAGCCGGATATGATCGGCAATGGCCGACACATGCCTGCTGGACCGGCCGCTGCAGATAAAAAATGCATCGGCCACCGATGTCAGATTACGGACATCCAGCCCCACCAGATTACCGACTTTTCGACCGCATATGGCATCAACAAACTTCTTTAATTCGGGTTCAAGCCCCTTTTTCATTGATAAAATCCCTGTTTTGCAATGTACTGGTTAACCGGCTCCGGCACCAGAAATTGGATGGATATGTTATTTTTTACCAGTCGGCGAATGTGGCTGGACGATATGTTCAACCGTGTCACTTCAAGGATATGGACCGGTTTCAGATCGGGATGAACCAGGCTGGACGACGACGGATCAAAGCGATATTGATCGGAAATATCCGACGCCAGTTGTTTTTTAATCAGCCGCCCGGCGCCGGGCAGATCGACGATCTTTTTTCCGGGTCTCAGCAACACGATGATGGGCACCAGCCGAAAAAGATCCGGGTACCGGTGCCAGGTATCGTATTCCCGAAATGCATCCAGGCCGATAATCAGAAATACCGTGGTATCCGTAACACCGGCCTGGAACCGTTCAATGGTCTCCACCGTATACGAAAGCCCGGGGCGGTTCAATTCCATGTCCGATTCGAGGATTTCCGGTGTGGCCGATGTGGCCAGCCGGACCATCTCCAGCCGGTCTGCGGCCGGCGCCATGCTTTTCGCCGGTTTGTGCGGCGGCCGGGCAGACGGTATCATCAAGACCGTATCCAGCTCGAAAGCAATTCGGACTTCCAGGGCGGCCCGTAAATGGCCCAGGTGAACCGGGTTGAAACTCCCCCCGAATAATCCGATTCTTTTTGATCCCACGCGACTCCTTACGCTTACCCGCCAACAGTATCAGGTCGTTCTCACCTGCCCGTCACCGAAGACAACAAATTTGGTCGTGGTCAATTCTTTAAGCCCCATAGGGCCGTACGCATGCAGCTTGGAAGTACTGATTCCGATCTCGGCCCCCAGCCCCAGCTGACCGCCATCGTTAAACCGGGTGGACGCATTGACGATCACCGCCGACGCATCCACTTCCCGGATAAAACGCCGCGCCCTTGAATAATTACGGGTGACTATCACCTCTGTATGATTGGATCCGTGATCGGCAATATGCGCCATGGCCTGATCAAGGTCATCCACCACCCGCACCGCCAGAACCAGGTCGAGATATTCAGCGGGCCAGTCCGAATCGTCTGCCGCTTCCGCCCAGGCCAGCCGTTGCCGGGTCCGGCCGCATCCCCGGATGGTCACACCGGCGTCTTTTAAGCGCCGGCCGACTTTCGGCAAAAAACGGTCAGCGACACTTTGATCAACCAGGAGGGTTTCCATGGCGTTGCAAACACCGGGACGCTGTACCTTCGCATTAAAGCAGATATCCTCGGCCATGCCCAGGTCCGCATCCTGATCCACATACACATGGCAGACGCCCTTGTAGTGTTTCAGTACCGGTATTTTTGAATTGGCGACCACGAAACGGATCAGTCCCTCGCCACCCCGGGGGATAATCAGGTCGATAAACGACTCCTGGGCCAGCAGGGTGGTAACAGCGGCACGATCCGTTACCGGAATCACCTGAACGGCCTTTCCGGGTAATCCGGACGCGGTAAGGCTGGCCGTGATCAGGTCCGCCAGGGCCCGGTTGGAGTGAATGGCCTCGGAGCCGCCCCGTAAAATCACGGCATTACCCGCTTTCAGGCACAAACCGGCAGCATCCACCGTGACATTGGGCCGGGACTCGTAAATAATGCCGATCACACCCAGGGGAACGCGCATCCGGGAGACCTCCAGACCGTTGGGCCGCAGGCACGATTCGTCCATGGCGCCCACCGGATCGCCGAGTGCCGCCACCTCACGCAGCCCATCGGCCATGGCACGGATGGTGGCATCGGTGACCTTCAATCGATCAATCATCGCATTGGAGAGCCCGTTTTCTCCGGCCTGTTCGACATCTTTGGCGTTGGCCGTAAAAATACGTTCGGAATCGGTTTCCAACTGGTCGGCCAGGGTCATCAATGCCTGATTTTTTTGGGCTGTCGGGATCTGCGACATCAACCGGCCTGCTTTACGGGCCGCGGCCGCAATCTCCAGGACAATGGCTTCAATGGTCATGAGATGTTTACTCCTCGGTGAGGGTGATCGTCAGGTTATTGCGATGAATCACTTCATCGTAGGGTGGGTCATTCAGGATCGTGGCGATTTGCCGGGTCTGCAGGCCCATGATCTGACGAATATCCCGGGCACGATAATTGACCAGCCCGACACCGATGGCCGCATTGTCCGGGCCCCGGCATTCCACCGGCGCCCCGATACCAAAATCACCTTCCACACCGGTAATGCCGCTGGGCAGCAGGCTTTTACCGCGGGCGGCAATGGCATCGGCCGCGCCCGTGTCCAGACGCAGCACCCCCTCGGGCCGGACGGAATACCCGATCCAGCATTTTCGACGGGCCAGCCGCTTCCGGCGCGGAACAAAAAAGGTACCCAGTTCATCCCCGTCAAGCAGTCGGATCAGCGTATCCTCCCGGGTGCCGTCGGCAATGATCATGGGGGTCCCCACGGCGGCCACTTTTTCAGCCGCTTTGATCTTGGTCTGCATTCCGCCGGTTCCCAGATCCCCGGGAATCCGTCCGGCGATGCTCTTAATTTTTTCATCAATGGACTGGACCACGGGGATCAGCTCGGCATTTTTATGACGGCGGGGGTCCCGGGTATACAGCCCGTCAATATCGGTGAGATTTATATATAAATCCGCATCCATCAGCAGGGAAATCATGGCGGCCAGGTTGTCATTGTCGCCGAATTGAATCGATTCCACTTTAACGCTGTCATTTTCGTTAATGACGGGAATCACATTCCATCCCAGAAGCGTATGCAGGGTATTGCGTACATTCAGGTACCGCTTGCGGTCATTCAGGTCATCACTGGTGAGCAGCACCTGGGCCACCTTGATTCCATAGCGGTCAAATGCATGCTCGTATTCCATCATCAGCCCGGCCTGTCCAACGGCGGCCACCGCCTGTCTTCCGGGCGTATCGGCAGGGCGTGCTGAAAGGTCGATTTTTTTCAGTCCGACCGCCATGGCTCCGGATGTCACCAGGACGACTTCCCCTCCCCGGTCCCTGAGCTGACAAATCTGCCGGCTGATGGATCGGACAACATGGATATTCAGGCCATCTGTCCGGGTCAGCACATTGCTTCCCACCTTGACGACGATCCGTTTGGCGGCGGTTATATAGTGCTGTCGATTAAGATTCATCCAGCCAGGCCAGTTCCTGAGAAATTCGGTTCATCAATGCCGGGATCCCCTCGCCGGTGGCAGCGGAAATCTCCAGTGTGTCGGGGGCATCCGGCGTACTTTTAAACGATTCGGCACCGGCTATGGCTTCCGGCAGGTCCATTTTGTTGAGTATCACGATCTGCGTTTTTCGGGCAAGTGTTTCGCTGTATTGCGCCATTTCATGATCAATGGTGCGATAACCGGCCAGGGGGTCTTCGACATCGATCATGGTGGCGTCGACCAGGTGTACCAGTATCTGCGTTCGCTCGATATGCCGCAGAAACTGATGACCAAGACCGGCACCGGAATGGGCGCCTTTGATCAGGCCCGGAATGTCGGCAACAACATACGGTTCCCCGTGAGGAGGATAAACCACCCCAAGGTTGGGGTAAAGTGTGGTAAAGGGATAATCTCCGATTTTGGGTCGCGCCGATGAAATCGCAGAAATAAGGGTGGATTTTCCGGCATTGGGAAGCCCGATCAGCCCCACGTCCGCCAGTAATTTTAATTCCAGCCGAATCGACAGGGTCTGCCCCGGTTCACCGGGCTGGGCCATCCTGGGCGCACGGTTCGTGGACGTTTTAAAACGGGTATTTCCCCTGCCCCCCCTGCCGCCCCTGGCAATGACAAACCGTTCCTCTTCGACCAGATCTTTAATGAGATCACCGGTCTCGCCGTCAATGACCATGGTTCCCGGCGGTACCTCAATGACCAGGTCGGCACCATTGCGGCCGGTTTTCTGGCTGCCCTGACCGGGCGCCCCGTTTTTGGCTTGGAAATGGGATTTGTGACGAAGATGGTAGAGGGTCCGTTTACGAAGGTTGGTGGCAATAATAATACTGCCGCCCTGGCCGCCGTCACCACCGTCGGGCCCCCCCCTGGGGATGAATTTTTCCCGCCGGAAGCTGACACACCCGCGACCGCCAGCTCCCGAACTTACTGTAATTTTAGCAGAATCAACAAACTTCACTGTGCATAAACGCTGACCTTTTTGCGCGTTTTACCCAGCCGTTCGAAAGTAACAATACCGTCAGCCTTTGCAAAAAGGGTATAATCCTTGCCCATTCCGACATTTTCGCCCGGGTGAATTCGCGTTCCCAGTTGACGAACAAGAATATTTCCGGCCCGGACATACTGGCCGCCATATCGTTTTACGCCTCGGCGCTGACCATTGCTGTCGCGGCCGTTCCTCGAACTGCCGCCTGCTTTTTTATGTGACATGGTATGAAACTCCTATATTTAAAACGAGCCTTATTGAATCTGTTCTTAAAAAAATGGGTTCAGCCGTTTCAAGGCCATTAATCGACTCAGATGTATCGGAAACTAAATAGCGATCTCGTCGATCCTGACACAGGTGTACGGTTGCCGATGTCCCTGCTTACGACGATACCCTTTTCGCCGTTTATACTTAAAAACTACGATCTTGCTATGTTTTCCCTGGTCAATAATGTGGCCCTTGACCACCGCATTTTCCAAAACCGGTGTACCGATGGTGACGTTCTCTCCGTCTGAATGCATCAATACATGGTCAAAAACGATTTCCGCCCCCACATCGCCATCCAGCCGCTCAACATTAACGGTCTCTCCCTCACGGACCTTGTATTGCTTGCCGCCCGATGCAATCACCGCATATCCCATAATAACCCTCCATCAGCCCGCTGACACCTGCGGACACCTGTTTTTACTAAGTCAACTAAAACATGAACTTGTAAGAAATGATTGGGTGATTGTCAAGATATTTTTATCAAGATCGCTGGATTATACGAGACGGTGGACATTTTTCAGTTCCATCTTTATATTCGACAGGGATAACAACCGGCCGCATACGGTCTGGCCCGTTATCTGATCGTGTGCAGGGCCAGCCATATGCAGCTGTAATGCAGACACCGGGAAAAGAACTCAGTCATGCGACGGGGTTCTGCCTGGGGGAAGGGCTTGCCGGTGACCTGGCCGATATCGGTCCGTGGAGATTTTACGACGACATTGACATCAACGTGGTCACCGTGACCTTTATGAACCGGCTCAAAAGGCCGGACGGGCACAGACCCCCATTGTTTTTTCCGTATCGCGACCGGCGTCGCTGGCCGGTCGGTTGAATATCACCCTGGCCTGTCTCGGCTGGCCCCGGGGGTTGTTGGTTTTTTGCGGTGACCAGCGAATCCGGCTATAAGCCGTCGGTGGCCTTTTTCAATTCGACATATTGCGCCGCTGCAAGCGCCGCCGTGCAGCCATCACCGGCCGCCGTGACAATCTGGCGGGCAAATTTTTCGGCCAGATCGCCGATGGCAAAAATCCCGGGAATATTCGTTTCGCATCGCTTGTCCGTTACCACATATCCGCCATCAGCCCGTTTGACAGCTTCCGGTACCAGCCTGGCATTGGGGAGATAACCGATAAAAATAAACACCCCGTCCACGGCGAGATCATTTATTTCGGCTGTTTTTACATTTTTCAAGGTAATCGAATTCACCCCGCCGTTTTCGGCATGGATAGCCGTGGGAACCGTATCCCACAGCATTTCGATCTTATCGTTATCAAAAACGCGCTGCTGCAGGATGGGGCTGGCCCGCAGAGCGTCCCTTCGATGGGCCAGATAGACCTTATCGGCAATCTTGGCCAGGTAGAGCGCCTCTTCCACCGCTGTATCTCCTCCTCCCACTACGATGACGGTTTTTCCCCTGAAAAAGAAGCCGTCACAGGTGGCGCAGAAAGAAACACCCTTGCCATAATATTCATCTTCTCCCGGAATTCCGAGCTTGCGCGGATAACCGCCGGTGGCGATAATCACGGCCAGTGCCGACAATTCTTTCCCGCTGGCCAGTTTTACCGTGTGGGACGCATCTCCGGGTGCAATGGTGTCCACTTCGTCGGAAATCATTTTCAACCCCAGCGATTCGGCATGCTGATTCATTTTCATTGACAGCTCTGGCCCGCTGAGAAGCTCAAATCCAGGGTAATTTTCGACTTCATCGGTCAGATTCATCTGCCCGCCCGGGGCACCCTTTTCGATCAAAACCGTTTTCAAACTCGCCCGCTGGGCATAAATACCGGCACTCAATCCCCCCGGCCCGCCGCCTATAATAATGAGATCATACATCTGATTTTCCGACATGAATATCTCCTCTATGACCGTTTAGTAATGGGTATGGTTTATTCCATTGTATTAATATGAATTACGCGATTAATGTCAATAGGCGAGGGCGAACAATAGATACGGGCGGGCTTTCATGGAAAACGGGTTCACTCGTGCTGCGCTACGGATTGCATGATTTTCACGTTGGTGTTAATTAAAACCTGATGTTTCATTATTTACCCGTTTTCAGAACGCATCGAAAGCAACGTTTACTTTTGCTGCCGCCAGAGGCCTGGGATTCCCAGCCGGGTGGCCGCCGCTGTACATTCCGGTGGAAGTGCCGAAAGGCCGGTTCACGCGGATACCACCGTACCGGTCCTGGACGAAGACCCAGTGGCCATATTTACCCTGACCCTTTCACTTAAAAAAAAGAGACCATGACGCCATCATCCACGCGCCCCCGTTCCGTGCAATCCGAACAGGCCGACCGGTTCGGCAGGCAGCTCGGACCGATTCTGTTACTGACGTCGATCTTTTTTCTCAACTTCATTTCCCGGATTATCCTGGCCCCCCTGATGCCGGATATGGTGAACCGCTTACATTTAAGTAACGTGCAGGCCGGGTCTTTTTTCTTTTTCATTTCGCTGGGCTATTTTTCAACACTGCTCGGTTCGGGTTTTTTGTCCGCGTACCTGACTCACAAAAAAACGATCACCGGATCGACCATTGCGCTCGGTCTGGCGCTGTTTATCATATCGCTTGGCCAGGAGATCTGGAGTATCCGCCTGGGGCTTATTCTTCTTGGAATGGCGGCAGGGCCGTATATTCCCTCGGGGATCGCCACCCTGACGACCCTGACAACATCGGCACACTGGGGCAAGGCCATTGCCATACACGAGCTGGCGCCCAACCTGGGATTTATCGTGGCACCGCTGCTGGTCGAGGCCATGCTGCTCCAGTTTTCCTGGCGGGCGGTTTTTGTCTTTCTGGGACTATTGGCATGGATTCTGGGAATTATTTTTGCCCGGTTCGGCCGGGGAGGGGAATTCAAAGGCCGGCTTCCAAATGTCGCTTCCATGAAAGCTATTTTTTCAAATCCCACTTTCTGGATCATGGTCGTCCTGTTCAGTCTTGGAATCAGCGGCACGCTGGGAATATTTACGATGCTGCCATTATACCTGGTGGACGAACACGGATTCGATCGAAACTGGGCCAATACGTTAATCGCCCTTTCAAGAATTGCCGGGATGGGGGTTGTCTTTTTCGGCGGATGGGCGGCGGATCGTTTCGGACCCCGACGAATATTGAGAATCGTTTTTATCCTCTCCGGGTTGCTGACCTTTCTGCTGGGCATGGCCTCGACGCACTGGCTCACCGCCATCATTATTCTACAACCGGTTGTCGCGGTCTGTTTTTTCCCTGCCGGCCTGGCGGCTATATCGATGATTACCGCACCCAAAGAACGAAATATAGCCGTATCGCTGACCGTTCCCCTGGCGTTTTTATTTGGCGGCGGCGCGATTCCGGCCATGATCGGTTTTATCGGAGATCTGGGTTCGTTCAAGTGGGGGTTCAGCCTGGTGGGCATTTTCATTTTGATTGGCGCCCTGCTTCCCGGCTATCTGAAATTTTACTCCGATTCCAGGAAAATGTAACAATTTCAGCAACAGCGTGATGATCCCCCAAAAAGAGCGAGATGACGGGCTGTCTGTAAAACAAAAATAGAAGGACAGGAATAAAAGACCCTGGCCGGGAAGATGATCCCGCACCTCGAGGGCTCTGCAATCTCAGTTTAAAGAAAGGCGTCCTTACAGGAATCCGGATCAAAGAGATCACCCGGCTGTTCTTCCGGCAGTGCTTTGACCACCAGCGTACTTGCCGCCGCCAGAGACAGAATCTGAATAGGCAGGCTGCCGCGAAGCCGCCTGTATACATCGTGCCGTAAGCTGGCTCCCACCACGATCACCGCATCCTCCCCGGCCATCGAAGAGATGACCTTTGCCGGTTTTTCGCCCTTGAGATAATGTACTTTAACCGGCTTATCACAGCCGGTTACCCACTTCCTGGCTTCTTCCAGGCAATGGGTGGCCGTCTGCACGGTTGTCTCGTCGGTATCCGGTGTCTCGACAAAAACAAACTCCAGGGCGGGGGAAATGGCAGGCAGCAACATCTTAAGCATGGGGAACTGGCGCTTGGCTGCCACCGATCCATCGGCGCAGACGATAAATCGGCTGTTTGCCCGGCCCTGCCTGACGAACAAAATCGAAGTATGAGCATCCAGGACCAGTTTTCGGGTTATATCTCCCAAAACCATTTTATGAAATCTGCCGCGATTGGGTGGCGCAACGATCAGTAAGTCGTAATGATGCTGGGCTATTTCATGGTTGATCGTCTCGAGAATATGCCCAAAACAAACGTAAAACGGAATGGACCGGCCGGCCATATCCTGGCAAATAAAAAAGTGGCCATTGGGAAGCTCACGGATCTGAACTTTGTCCTTTCCGGTTACGAGGCCCTCTTCGGATAATATGTTCCGGGCATGGGCCAGCACCTGAAGGCCGGAAGGCAGTTGAGAAAAATCGGCCAGGTCTGTCCAAGCCCCGACCTGCGGCAAGGGTTCAATCGCGTGGGTTTCGGAACGGACCGTGATGACGGAGAGGTCGGCACCCAGAGATTGGGTCAGTTGGGCCGCAAATTGTAAGGCCTTGACGGACGCGGGCTGACCATCGCTGTATACAAGAATTTTCATCGCTCTTCCTTTTCGTCCATTCTGCATTCAGTATGCTTATCGCCATTTCCTGAGAAACGGGCTCTGGTAAGCGTCTTTTTATCATCAGGCAAGTGGCATCGTTTCGGCTGGACCCCTTCGCCAAAAATCTCCCAGTTGCCTTTTTTTAAATCCGGACATTCCTTAAAGACGATTTCACTGCACGCTGCGCAGGTGACCGGGCAAAACGATTCCTGCATGATTTTTCGCACGGCCTTTTTCGTCGACTTATGGATATGGCCGTGTCCAAGGTCTTCAAGCAGGCCGGAATTGCTGAACACGTTGAAAACCTGGTGGTTCACACCGCAAAAATAGAGGCCGCCGTCACGCTCGTGGATGTCGTTGAGGATAATTTCCAGAATATGGACGCCGCTGGCATCAATCGTATTGACACTGTGCATACGGATCAGGAGGTTGGGAACTTCAGGATGATGCCGCAGGCGGCGTTGTAAATCATTGAGCACAAATGCCGCCGCACCGAAAAAAACGGAGCCTTCGATCTGGATGATATCGAGCTGCTTGCAGGTGGCCATCCCATAGGTCCACTCAATTATTTTCCCGGTTTCCAGGCTGGGTACGACCGGATGGATCCGCGGATGGGATGTTTTGGACAGATGCAATCCAATGGACAACAACACGCCGACATAAATCGAAAAGGATATGTTCACAAATACCGTAACCAGAAAGGTGACAATCAGCACGGCGGCATCCGACCGGGTGGCCCGCAGGGTACGCCGGATATCATCAACATGGATCAGCTGGTAAGCCACGACGATCAGCACGCCGGCCAGGGCGGACCGGGGCAGCTTGGCCGCCAGCGGGCCGGCCAGGACAACGGCCAGGGCAACGGCAATTCCGGATATGATACCGCTCATGGGTGTTTTGGCACCGGCACGATAATTGACGGCGGAACGGGTAAATGACCCGCTGCAGGGATACCCGCTGAAAACAGAGGCACTCAGGTTGGCCAGGCCCTGGCCGATAAACTCCCGGTTGATATTGAGTCGCTGGTGGGTCTGGTCGGCAATGGTCTGGGCAATGGAGATGGCCTCCATCAATCCTAAAATGGCAATCGCCAGGGCTGCCGGGGCAAGTTGACCAGCCTTGCTGATCAGCCGCCAGCTGGGCAGGTGGAACGGGGGCAGACCGGCAGGGATGGCGCCGACCACACGTACATGATACTGGTCCAGCTTCAGCCCCGCCACCAATGCGCCCACAACGATCATGGCGATCAGCGTGCCGGGCCATGCCGGTCGGTATCGCCTGGTGATTAGTATAATGGCAATGGTGATCAGGCCGAGTATGTGCGTCATGGGGTGAAGGCTGGGTAAACGGGTGATCAGGTTGAGCAGGTATCGGGCAAAATTACTGTCCCGGGCCATCTCGATCCCCAGCAATCCGGGAAGCTGTTTAAAAGCGATAAGAACGGCCGCACCGGTGGTAAAGCCCAGCAGCACCGAGTGGGAAACAAAATTCAGCAGGACACCGAGCCGGGCGGCGCCCAGGGCCAGCCGAATCAGGCCGGCCATGGCGGCTAGCAAAAACGCCAGCTCGATATACATATTGCTCCCCGGAGTGGCGATAGCGCTCAGGGCGCTGAACACGACCAGGGAGGCCGTGGTGGTGGGGCCGGTGATCAATTGGGCCGAGCTGCCCCACAAACAGCCGATAATGGTGGGGATGATCGAAGCGTACAGGCCGTATTGAACCGGCAACCCGGCAATCATCGCATATGCCATGGACTGGGGCAGCGCAACTACGGCCACGGTTAATCCGGCAAACAGGTCCACCTTGAGATAGTGGCGATTGTACCGACGCAGCCACGGGATAAATGGGGCGATATGATTGATCGGAACATGCATCTTCTGGCTCCGGTATGCGGGCAGTATCGCACCGTTAAATTTGAAGTATTACCTGCCAACAGCATAGACCCGGTTGTTTTCCAGGTCAACGAAAGAATGGGAAAACAGTGGAAAGGCCGGGGCGCCTCCCGTGCTTTAATGTATTTCAATGCCTTTTCACGCCTTCCTAATCGTTGAAAAAGCCGGCATCCATCTCGACGGTCACCCGGTCATACGAATCACGCCATAGTTCAGCGAAACCCGTGCAGACGAACATGATTTTCAGGGATACTCTCTTTTCCCCTTCGATTTGAGCAAAGCGTTTATTTTATCGGCGGACAAACTTCAATCAACCGGTCACTCAACCGCGAAAACTCGTTCACCGTCAGGGTTTCGGCCCGACGGACAGGATCGATATCGGCCGCCTTAAGGGCAGCAGTGGCGGCCTGGGGTGACAATTCCAGGTGGCTGCCGGCAAGCGCATTTTTCAGGGTTTTGCGACGTTTGGAAAAAGCCGCTTTAATGACGTGATGGAAAAAGACCTCATCCTGCGGGGTCACATCCAGGGTGGATTTAAATCGAATCCCCAGCACGGTTGAATCGACCCCGGGACGGGGGAAAAACGAATCGGCCGATATATTCATCAACCGCCGGATGTCGGCACAATAGGCCAGCATCACCGTCAGACGTCCGTAAGCCTTGGTGCCGGGAGGCGCCAGTAACCGATCGGCCAGCTCCTTTTGAAACATCAGCGTGGCGTGGTGAATCAAACGGCGGGACTGGATCAGACGTATCAAGACCTGAGATGAAATGTGATACGGCAGATTCCCCATGATCACAAAACGGCCGCTGGCCCCGGCCGCTAAACCCGGTATATCGAGGTTGAGTATATCTTTTTTAAGAATCTGCACATTTTCGAGTCCGGCGGCCAGGATTTCCGCTTTCAACAGGCCGGTAATGCGGCCATCGGTTTCGACCGCATGAACCCATCGGGCTTTTCGGGCGGTGGGAATGGTCAGGGCGCCCAGCCCGGCGCCGATTTCCATGACCGTATCAGCCGGTGTCAGCCGGGCCTGTTCAACGATTTTCTCCGCCGTGGCCGGGTATCGTAAAAAATTCTGCCCAAGTTGTTTTTTTGCCTTAATCTGCCAGGCACCCAGTAAGGTCCGGGGCGACGTTACCATATTATATAAACTCCGTCTGCCGGGATTTTTCATACCGGATCCCATCTTATACGGACGACTCCGGGAAATGCCAGCATACCCTATTTACGGAAAAAGATAAATCTGATATGGGTTCTATCTTTGGAAATACATCCATTCGGCTCATATAAAACGATATCATCTTTCCGTACGAAATGAAGGCCGACCGCAACGGCTGCAGGCCATCGATATCTAACTTTTGGTTCTAAACATATGATACCAGACGGATTGGACCCGACCGATTGAATCGGATATTCCTGTATTAAGGAGACAACCATGTGCCGTTTGTTTGCCATTACCAGCGATAATCCGCTGTCGCCCCAAGTCGCCATCAATGCCCTGGATATTATGCGTGAAGGGCATGACGGCTCCGGCGTCGGCCTGTTTTTGCGTGATCTGGGCGGCCCGTTCGAAGAGATCAAGGATGCGCCGATTCTGTCGGGCATTTTCACCGAAAGCGGTCTGAAGCGGCTGGATATGTACATGATGGAGCTGGGTTTCATGACCAAGTATAAGATATCCATCAAGATCCCCAAAACCACGCCGCCGGGTATTCCCAAGCGGGATTTTTACCTGATCCGGGCCTACGAATACCCCGAGGAGTGGGAAAACTGCTCCCAGGATGCCCTGTTTGACCGCCTGCTTGATATCCGCCTGACCCTGCGCCACATGGGCGAGGAAAAGGAAGATATGATCGTCTTTTCCTTCTGGCCCGATGTCATCATGATCAAGGAGATCGGCGACCCCATGCAGGTGGCCAAGTATCTCAACCTGGACCGCAGGGAGCTCAAAGCCCGGGTGATCATGGCCCAGGGGCGGCAGAACACCAACTACGCCATCAATCTCTACGCCTGTCACCCGTTTTTTCTTCAGGGCTTTTCCACCATGACCAATGGCGAAAATACGGCCTTTATTCCCATCAGGGAATATCTGCTGTCCCGTGATTTTCCCGGTTACACCGGCTATCAATCCGACTCGGAGGTTTTTACCCATATTCTGCACTACACCATGAAAACCCTGGGGCTGGGCATCGAAGCCTACAAACATGTTATTACGCCGCTCAATGACGCGGATCTGGACCCGCATCCGGACCGTGATTTTCTCGGCCACCTGCGAAACACCTGTCGCCGACTGATTATCGACGGGCCCAATTGTGTGATTGGCTGCCTGACCGACCATTCGATGTTCATGGTCCAGGACCGAAAAAAACTAAGACCCGGCGTGGTGGGCGGCCGGCCCGGCCTGTTTGCCTTTTCATCGGAAATCTGCGGGCTCGATGCCGCCATCCCTGATCGGGATAAAGCCCGCGATTTTCAGCCTATGCACCTGGATACGGTGGTTATCGGACCCGACCGCCGGGAGATTCATTTATGCCGTCAAACCGAAAAATTACCCCGTCTACACTAAGCGTCACGGATCTGCCCTGGCAGATTTTATGGGACAAAGACCGGTGTACCCTGTGCGGTCAGTGCACGGCGGTCTGTCCGGTTCAGGCCATCGAACCGGCTGTATTCCGCAAACGGATCGTCAATACCGTTTTAAACGTCACGGCCGATATTAGCGATGCGCACACCGTCTATTACGGAATCCGCCAGAAGACCGACCCGGCCTATCGCTGCGTGGGCTGCGCCACCTGCCAGATGGTCTGCCCCAACGATGCCATCAAACCGGCCCGGGGAGACGATTTCGACAAACTGCGGTTTCACATGAACCGCGGGGGACAACCCCGCCGCCGCGGCGGCCGCCGAAATGTGCCGGGAAGCCTCCTTGACCGGATCAAGTTCATCCGTATTTCCATGCTGACCGACCCGGCCCTGGACGCGGGGCGTCACGAATTTGAGCTGCGCACCCTGCTGGGACGGGTGCTGCCGCCCGAGCAAAACCTGGCTTTTCTCCGGGAAAACGGCTGGATTCCGCCGGTGCGTGAAATCTATCCGCTGATTATCGGCGGGATGTCTTTCGGTGCGCTGTCGCCCAATATGTGGGAAGGGTTGCAGCTGGGCATTGCCTACCTCAACGAAGAGCTGAACATGCCGGTGAGGATCAGTACCGGTGAGGGCGGGTGCCCGCCGCGGCTGCTCCGCTCCCGGTTTTTAAAATACGTGATTCTACAGGTGGCCAGCGGCTATTTCGGATGGGACGAAATTATCCACGCCCTGCCCGACATGAAAGAAGACCCCTGCGCCATCGAAATCAAGTATGGCCAGGGGGCCAAGCCCGGCGACGGTGGCCTGCTTATGTGGCACAAGGTCAACCAGTTGATTGCCGCCATTCGCGGGGTGCCGCCGGGGATCAACCTGCCCAGTCCCCCGACCCACCAGACCAAGTACTCCATTGAAGAGTCCGTGGCCAAGATGATCCAGTCCATGTACATGGCCACCGGATTCCGGGTCCCGGTGTACCCGAAAATTTCGGCCACCTCCACGGCCATGGCCGTATTGAACAACCTGACCCGTAACGATTACGCGGCCGGCCTGGCCATCGACGGCGAAGACGGCGGCACCGGCGCGGCCTACCATGTTTCCATGAACCATATGGGCCATCCTATCGCCAGTAACATCCGTGATGCCTACCTGACCCTGGTGGCCGTGGGAAAACAGAACGAAATTCCCATCTTTGCCGGTGGCGGGATCGGAAAAACAGGTAACCTGGCCGCCAACGCCGCCGCGCTGATCATGCTGGGCGCCAGCGGAATTCAGATCGGGAAATACGTCATGCAGGCCGCGGCCGGCTGTGTCGGCTCGGAAAACGACCGGTGCAATATCTGCAACCTCGGACTCTGCCCCAAGGGCATCACGTCCCAGGATCCCCGCTTATACCGGCGACTCGATGTGGACGATGTGGCCCAGCGGGTGGTGGATCTTTTTTTGAGTTTTGATACGGAATTGAAAAAAATCGTGGCCCCGCTGGGACGATCCACGGCATTGCCCATCGGCATGTCCGACGCGTTGGGGATCGACGACCGCCACGCGGCCGACCGCCTGCAGATCCAATACGTGGTGTGATATCGGAGCAATTGGATGAACGATAAAAAACATATCAATATTATCGCCCGGGAAAACGGCGCCCGCATGGAAACCCGCGTGCTTGAGGAAAAGGTCCAGGCAGCCGTGGCCGATGGCTATCGGCGCCTGAATATCGACGCCTTCGGCCAACACGGCATCGGCGGCCGGCTGTACAAAGCCGGCGACGATCCGGTGACCATCCGGATCACCGGCCATCCCGGCCAGCGCGTCGGCGCCATGGGATTTCCCAATACGGATATCCGGATTTTCGGCCCGGCCTCCGACGATGTCGGATGGCTCAATGCCGGGGCGCATATCTGCGTACATGGTCATGCGGGTAACGGCGTGGCCAATGCCATGGCCCAGGGAAAAATCTATATCGAGGGCAACATCGGCGCCCGGGGGATGACCATGACCAAACACAACCCCCGCTTCGATCCACCGGAACTCTGGGTGCTGGGCGGCGCCGGTGATTACTTCGGCGAGTTCATGGCCGGCGGTGTCGCGGTGATCTGCGGATATGATGCACAGAATCCCGACAACGTTCTCGGCTATCGCCCCCTGGTGGGGATGGTCGGTGGCCGGGTATTTGTGCGAGGCGCCTATCATGGGTACAGCGACACCGATGCCATAAAAATTCCGATAGATGACGACGCCTATGACTGGCTGAATGAAAACCTGAAAATCTTTCTCGCCAGGATCGGCCGCGACGAACTTTTCAGCGATCTGGCTGAAAGAGACGCCTGGACACTCATTCGGGCACGGACCCCCATGGAAAAAAAGGGGCGTCCCTTACGAACCATGACCGATTTCCGCCACCAAGTCTGGGACAGGGAGCTCGGCGACGGCGGCCTGGTCGGAGACCTGACGGACATCGACCGCCGGCCGATTCCGCTGGTGCCCACCGGCGAACTGCGGCGCTTTGTACCGGTCTGGGAAAACCGCCAATATGCCGCCCCCTGCGAAGCCACCTGTCCCACCGGCATTCCGGTCCAGGAACGATGGCGGCTGATCCGGGAAGGCCGGATCGACGAGGCCGTTGACCTGGCCCTGAGCTACACACCGTTTCCCGCCGCAGTCTGCGGGTACCTTTGCCCCGGCCCCTGCATGACGGCCTGCACCAAACAGACGGCCCTGATCGAACCGGTGGATGTCTCCCTTCTGGGAAAAGCCAGTATTCATGCCACCGGCCCCGAAATTCCGCCCACGGGCGAGACACGAATCGCGGTAATCGGAGGGGGGCCGGCCGGCCTTTCCGTGGCCTGGCAGCTCCGGTTAAAAGGCCATGATGTGGTTGTCCACGATACGGCCTCGCGGCTGGGAGGCAAAATCTCCAGCGCCATTCCCAGCCTCCGGATACCCGAAGAAATAATCGACACGGAGCTGGCGCGAATCCGCGACGTGATTCCCCATGTCCAGTTGGAACAGCCCATTAATGCGGATATGTTTAATGAAATCCGATCCAGTGTCGACTATACCGTCATTGCCGTGGGTGCCGGTAAACCCAGAACCCTCCCCATACCGGGCCGTGAACGGCTGGTGCCCGCCCTCGATTTTTTATCTCAGGCAAAAACCGGCCGGGCTGCTGTGGGGCGTCGTGTGGTGATTATCGGGGCCGGCAACGTGGGGTGTGATGTGGCCGCCGTGGCCCACCAGCTGGGCGCCGAAGATATTACCCTGATCGATATTCAGGCGCCGGCATCGTTCGGAAAAGAACGGGCCGAGGCCGAAAAGGTCGGCGCCAAATTCAAATGGCCCTGTTTTACCAAAGAAATTACTGATGCGGGTGTGGTGCTGACCTCCGGAGAGGTGATTCCGGCCGATACGGTTTTCGTATCGATCGGCGATGCCCCGGAAATCGGTTTCCTGCCGGATGATATTCAAACCGAAGCCGGGTTCGTGGGGACCGACCCCCATGGCCGAACCAGTGCGCCCGATGTTTTTGCCATCGGAGATGTGGTCAAGCCCGGCCTGCTCACCGATGCCATCGGGGCCGGTCGTCGTGCCGCCGACGCCATTGATGATATTATCGCGGGAAAACGACCCGCCGGCCGGCTGCGGCCGGTTATCGACACCCGCCGGGTGACCCTGGAATATTTTGATCCGCGCATCACCGAATATTCAGATGCCGACCACTGCAGCAGTCAATGTTCTTCCTGCGGTACCTGCCGGGATTGCGGGATTTGCGTCTCCCTATGCCCCCAGGCCGCTATTTCGCGTAACGTCATCCAAACAGATGATTTCGAATATATTGTTGACGCCGACCGATGCATCGGATGTGGTTTTTGCGCGGCGGTCTGTCCCTGTGGAATATGGAATCTGGTTGAAAATAATCCGCTGACATAATATGACCCGCTTTTAACCGTTTTGATGAGGGAAGACTTTGAAAAAAAATCTGACCGGCACCCACTGCCCGGATAATGGCCCGTACGCCCCTAAACCGTCAACCATTTCTCATCCGCCGGTAACACCGGCCACAACATCCGGCGCGATGCGTTCTATCGAGCGCCCCCGGGATGCCTGCGGCCTGTTCGGCATTTACGGCCATCCGGAAGCGACGCGGATGACCTATTTCGGTCTGTATGCCCTCCAGCATCGGGGGCAGGAAAGCGCCGGGATTGCAACGATTCAAAATCAACAGGTTGTGGGGCACATGGGCATGGGACTGGTTCCGGATGTATTTGACGATCAGCATCTGAACCAGCTCAAGGGAACCAGTGCGGTCGGTCATGTCCGCTATTCCACCACCGGATCATCGATCCTGGTCAATGCCCAGCCGTTTGTCGTTCACCATCGCAGACGGTCCTACGCCGTGGGCCATAACGGCAACCTGGTCAATGCCCACCACCTCAAGAAGGAACTGGAAGAGGCCGGATCGATTTTCCAGACCACCATTGACAGCGAAGTCTTTCTCCACCTCTTTGTAAAAAATATCCAGCTGGGATTTGAACAGGCCCTCATTGAAACGGTCAAGCGGCTTGAAGGGGCCTTTTCCATGGTCATGATGACCAGCGAAGGAGAAATCATCGGTATCAAGGATCCGCATGGCTTCCGGCCCCTTTGCCTGGGCAAATTAAACGGCAGCTATGTCCTGGCATCAGAATCCTGTGCTCTTGACCTGGTGGAGGCCGAACTGATCCGGGAACTCGATCCGGGCGAGATTGTCATTATTGGTAAAGACGGCGTCCGGAGCATCCAGGCCCAAAAATCGGAGAACCGTTCCTTCTGTATTTTCGAGTTTATCTATTTTGCCCGGCCGGACAGTATCTTCTTCGGACAAAATGTTTATCAACTCCGCAAGGCCCACGGCCGGCGTCTGGCCGAAGAAGCCCCGGTAGAAGCAGACCTGGTCATGCCGTTTCCCGATTCGGGGACCTATGCTGCCTTGGGGTACGCCGAGGCCTCGGGGATCCCCTTTGAAATGGGGATGATCCGCAATCATTACGTGGGCCGGACCTTTATCCAGCCCTCCCAGAGTATGCGCGATTTCGGTGTACGGATCAAACTCAATCCGGTCATCAGCCTGCTGAAGGGTAAAGATATTATTATTATAGAGGATTCCATTATCCGCGGCACGACGGTGAAAACACGGGTCAAAGCCCTTAAGGAACTCGGCGTTAATAAAGTTCACATGCGGGTCAGCGGGCCGCCGCATCGGTTCCCCTGCCATTACGGCATCGATTTTTCCACCCGGGGCGAATTAATCGCCAGCAAAATGCGTGTTGACAAGCTGGCCGACCATCTGGGTCTCGATTCCCTCTACTATTTAAGCCTCGATGGCTTGCTGAAGTCGACCGGCATGGAAAATCCGGAAAATAAATTCTGCAAGGCCTGTTTCGACGGCTGCTATCCGGTTGATTTTGATAAGAACCTTTCCAAATATTGTATGGGTCGGAGATGAACGCGACGGTTACCCGCAAAACCGTCGCGTTTACCCGAAACGCCGTCAACGTTTTTTTTCACATCCTCACCCGGTGCAATCTCAACTGCCGGCACTGCTATATCAATCCGGCCCAGCACGGCACCCAGATCCTTGATATCGATACGATCCGGACCTGGCTTTCTGTCTTTGTCTCCGACAACCGGCCGGTCAACCTGATCCTGCTCGGCGGCGAACCGACCCTTCACCCGGACCTGGCGCCAGCAATAAAAATGGCCCGGCGTCTCGGCTACGCGTCGATCACCGTGGATACCAACGGCTACCTTTTCCACAACTTTCTCGACCGGGTGACGCCTGCCGATATCGATTACCTCTCGTTCAGCCTCGATGGCCCCACGGCCGAAATTAATGACCCGATCCGGGGCAACGGATCCTTTGCCGCCTGCACGGCCGGGATCGGCCAGGCCGTGGACCGGGGCTTTGCCGCCAGCCTGATCTACACGGTCAGCGCCGCCAATATCAACCAGCTGGAGCAGATGCCCCCTCTGTTGGCCGATCTGGGGATCTCCCGTTTTTTCATCCAGGTGCTCGGCATCCGGGGGCCGGGGGCGGACGGTCCGGATGCGCTCACCCAGGTATCCCGCAGCCGGTGGAACCGAGTGGTTCCCCCCGTGGCCGAGGCGGTTGCCCGAAGCGGCATCACCGTCACCTATCCAAAAGTCTTTCTCGAACCCGGTGAACCGTTCAAATGCGCCGGCAACGTGGCGGGCAACTACTTCATCTTTCCCAACGGCCGGGTCTACCGCTGCCCGCTCTGCGAAGATTACCCCATCCACGCCCTCTCCTTTGAAAACAACCGCCTCATCGAGCAACCCGCCATCAACGAAACCGACCTGTTCCGCCTCGATATCCCCGAAGGATGCGTGATGAACAAACTCGTCCAGCCCGGTAACCTGGCCTACGGCGCCGATGGCACCCCGCTGTATCGGATTGCCTGCTGTTTGCTAAAGGAAGAGATCCAGGTTTGCGATTCCCCGTCCGCTTAAAGACTGCCGTCATGAAATCCAAACGCAGCAGATATTATCCGTGCCCGGCGTATCCTCTTTTCCCGGTATTCCATCAGGGCGAACCCGTGTCTCCAGTGAAAATGATTCATCCTTTTCGACGAACCCGTTTGACATACGCATCTTGTTATATCAATTTAAAGCGTACTATTTGACATAAGTGGTATCTTGTGACAATTAATGGTTTCAACCCGCTACAATACCAACAGGAACGCCGTTGAAGATATCGAATTACCAGGCCGGACGGTTTGAACAGCATTATCAGCATAAAAGCTTCACGCCTGAAAAAATCAGCCATCCATGGGAGGTGGATGATCCGAACCTGTTGATGTTATTGGATGACGCCAATCGACTTCTCGGCGAGTTAAATGCCTTTTCCAAACTGGTCCCGGATGTTGATTACATTATCCGTATGTACATTACCAGGGAAGCAACGACATCAAGCCGCATCGAAGGGACCCAAACCAGCATGGAAGAGGCGCTGGTTTGCGAACAAGATGTTGTTCCTGAAAACCGTGACGACTGGCGGGAAGTGCAAAATTATATTAAGGCGATCCATTATGCAATCAAGCGGTTGACACACTTTCCACTATCCAGCCGCCTGCTCAGGGATACGCATCAGGTTTTATTGCGGGGCGTTGCATGTACTCCGACACCTATCAGCGCTATCGCAAACTGATATTACGCGGCCGCTTCGGCGAAGCCGCCCGGCTGGCCGAAGAAGCCTATTTTGCCGGTGATCCCAAAAACGGTTTCTGGCTGACCCGCCAGGCTGCGGCGCTGAACCGGGGAAAAAAATTTTCAAGCGCCCGGACGGCGGCAGAACAGGCCCTGGCCATCGACCCCGTCAACCCGTACGCCCTGCTGGCCCTGGCCGATGCGATCAGGGGGCTGGGACAATTTGAAGATGCCATCACCTGTTACCGGGAGGTGGCCGCATCCCCCAAACTGGTTGCCATCGGGCAAAACGGATGGCTCAACTGCCTGGCCGCTTTGTCGCTGTGGGAGCGGATTATCGATATGCTGGCCCGCTGGGAGATGCCCGCCGCTCAGCGTCTGCGATGGCAAGCCAAAGCCGAAGCCGCACTGCACCGGGATGACGATGCACTGAAAACCGTTCAGGCCTGGCTCCAGGCCGAACCGGATAAGCCCGAAGCGCTATGGCTCCTCGTGGATCTGGAGATCCGGCAGAACGGGATCGAAGCGGTCGTCAAACGCTACGGCCGGCTGGCCCGGATCGCTTCCCGCCCGCCCGTCTACAAAGAAATCTACGCCTCCCTCTGCCGCCGGGCCGGTCGGCCCGACCAGGCATTGAAAGCGTATGAAAGGCTCGATCAAGGCACCGCCACAACCGCCATTCAGCGCAAACAGGCCTTTGCCCTGGCCAAATCCGGCCGGGAGACCGACGCCATCCCCATGATGGAGGAGCTGCTCACCGATTCTCCCCGGGATTTTTACCTCCACAGCGGCTACCAGGGCGCCTGCAGGCGCAGCGGCCAGACCGATCGGGCCATCACCTTTTACGAAACCCTGATCCAGCGCCACCCCGGGGAAAAATCGCTGTATGGATGGCTGAAGAAGATAAACAAAGCCTGAAACCTTACAGATCCGGAATTGAATTCCGGATCTGTAAAAAATACCTGCACGGAGAGACCTCGAAAATGATACCTCCCATCCCCAAAATCGGCGACCTGATCGAGGTCCCGCCGGTCCAGACCGTGATCCGGCTGGAAGACGGGCGGCAGCAGTCGGCAACCATTGCCGACAGTTTTGTCTTCACCGCCGAGGTGCGCACCCATTTTGCCGTATTGTCCGATGCCCTCATGGCCGATACCGGCCGGGGGTTTTTCCTTCAGGGCGACTTCGGGTCCGGCAAATCCCACTTTCTGGCAGCCCTGACCGTCTGGCTGGCCGGCGGCGACGGGGCCGGTATCCTGGAAGCCGGGCACAAAGGGCTGGCCCGGCTGAAAAGAACCCGGCGCCGGTTCCTGCCGGTAACCGTCTCCCTGGTCGACTTTCGGGGACGGACACCGTTGGAACGGATCCTGGTTGAAGCGGTGGAAACCGCCCTGGGCCACCACGGTAAGGCCGCTGCCTTTTCCCCCGTGACGGTCTTTATCGAGACCCTGCGCAATCTGCTTGAAAACGAAAATGCCGCCGATACCTTTGCCAGGCTGGCCGGCATCGACACCGATGCAATCGACGACTTTTTATCCCGCTCGCCCCGCAAAGCCTATCCACTCGGCGTCCGGCTGTATCAACAGCTCGGGCTGGCCATTCCCGAGGTGCTGGTCCGCGAACGGCGCGACACTTTCGAGGGAATGATCGCCGCTGTTACCCAGGCCGGTTTTAACGGTCTGGTGCTGATTATCGACGAGCTGTCCGAATTTTTCCGATCCAAACCCGACGCCCGGGCCCTGAACGAGGACGCCCGAACCCTTCAACTGCTCGGCGAACTGAGCGGCAGCCATCCCCTCTGGCTGATTGCGGCGGTCCAGGAGAGCATCGAGCGGACCGGCGACCTCTCCCAGGTGACGTTCCAGAAAATCAAGGACCGCTTTGCCGTCAAATTCACCCTTTCCACGGTTCATATCCGGGCGCTCATCGCCCGGCGGCTGGTGCGGAAAAAAGAAGACGCCGATGAGGCCCTTACAAAGATCTACGCTTATATCCGCCGGCAGTTTCCCGCTTTTTCCTGGTCCCTGGACGAATTTCTGGCGGTCTATCCGGTCCATCCGGCCACCATCGCCCTGCTCGACGGGCTGGGGGATCTTTTTTCGGCCCACCGGGGGATCGTTGATTTCGTCCATGCCCGACTGGCCGGGGATCCCCGGCGCCAGATCCCCGATATCCTCGGCGCTGATGCCCATGAACTACTCGGCCCGGACAGTATCTTTGATCATTTTGCCCAGCGGATGGCCGAATTTTCCGCGCTCAACGTCTATCCCCGCCACGTAATCCCCCACCTGGACGAGGTCATCGATTCGGTCCTCGACGATCCGGATGACCGCATACTGGCCCGGCGCCTGGTCCGGATCCTGGTGCTTTACGAAATTCATCCCACGGCCAAGTCGCCAACCGCCCGGGAACTGACCGCCATGACGGCCTGTGACCTCGCCGAGCAGGATCCGGATCTGAACGTCCAGTTCATCATCGAAGGGATCCTCGACCCGCTGGTTAACGCCAGCCGGTTTCTTTCCCGCATGCCGTCGAAGGATAGCGATCCGCTGGGCGTGATATTTTCCATCCGAACCGAAGCGGACCCCGTTCACACCCTGAAAGCGCGCATTGCCCGCGCCGCCGCCGATATCCCGCCCGATGATTCCCGGCTGCTTTCCACCCTCCTGGCCGAATTGCCCGAATCCACCGCCTGGCCCGGTCCGCGCCTCTGGTCCCAGGGTGTGATCCGGTCAGTCGAATGGCTCCAGACCTCCCGGCGGGTCTTTGTCACCGCTTTAACCCCAGCCATTGACGACACAGACCCGACATCTCTGCTGCAGCAGCGGATCGGGGATGCCGTGATGGAGGAGGGGGCCGATTTTGCCGTGGTGGTCAGCCTGGGACCGGCACGCATGACACCGGATCATACCGCGATCTGGGAGATTCCTCTCCCTGAGGATGCGGACCAGGTCGCCGTGCTGCGCGAATTTTTTGCGGCCAAAGAAATCGCGTCCACCCTGCGCCCCGGCAACCCGGCTGAAGCCCCCCTGATTGATCCGGCCCGGGATTTTATAGCGCGGCTGGCCCCGGCCGCCCATGAGGCCGCCATAGCCGCCTTTTTCAGCGGAAACTTCACCGACCCCCGGATCACGGTGGCACCGGTGATCCGCCAGATGAAGCGGTTCGACCGCCTCCTTGACCGGGCGGGTGCGGTGCTGCTGAGCGATCGCTACCCGTTCTTCACCGATATTGCACCGCGCAAAGTCCAACCCTTTCCCCGGACCTATCAGCGCCTGCTTGACGAATTCATCCGCCCCGGCAGCCTCTCTTTGAAAAAAGCCCATACCAGCGGGATCGACGATGCCATCGACGGGCTGGCCACACCGCTGGGGCTGGTGGAGCTGACGGCCGGATCGTATGTTTTCGCCCCCGACCCGGAACACCATCCCCTCCTGATCACGCTGTTCCAACGGATCCGCCCCGTGGGGAAAACTCCTTTTGCCGGTCTGCTTGCCGATCTGAAACAGGGCAAATTCGGGCTGCCCGTGGAGACGGCTTTTTTCCTCGTTGCGGCCCTGGCCCACGGGGGGCTGATCACCCTGCTGAAGAACGACCGGACCATGCCCCTTGAAATGATCCGCCTGAACTTGATCAAAAACGTCGATGCCGTGACCCTGGGTGAGGTGATCGGGAAAAACGACCGCCGGACCCTGGTCACCGAATGTCCGTTTCTGGCGCCAGACGGCGGATGGGCCTCTTTCGGGCTTCGGCAGCAGCGCGACGCCTGGCAGGCCGCCATCAAACTTAAAGAGAAGATGGGAAAAACCGTGGCCGACCTTGAAAAGCACCTGTCCGCCATGGCCGGTTTTTCCGCCTTCGACGCCTTTGACCGCCCCGCCCTTTCCCGCACCCTCTCCGCCGTTCGGACGCTGCTCGATGAAATCAAGGTTTCCTACGCGGCCCGGGACGGGCTGGAACGGTTTTTAACCACCTGGCGCGGCAGCGGCCTGACGGCCGACGATCTTGACTATATCGGCCGGCTGAACGCTTTTTTCGATCGGCATGCCGAACAATTTGTCTTTATTTCTCACTACCTGCGTCACCCGGCCGTAAAGACGGCCATCGAATCGGATGCCACCATCGGTGAACTTGGTGGCGAGGTCCTGGCACTGCTGGCCGATCCCAACGCGCTGGTCCGCACGTCGGCCCGGCGGCTGGGCGAGACGTTCGGTCGCTTTAAGGCCGCATGGATCGATCATTACGGCCAAAAACACCACGACTACTACCAGCGGCTTCGACCCCGGCCCTTGTCCCGCTTTGCCCGGCGGGCCGAAGCCCTCTTGCGGCGACTGGCCGACATCGAGTCTTTGGACCGGCCGGCCGGACTCTCCGCCTTGTTCGCCGCGCTGACCGTGGACCCATCAGCCGTCTGTTCCCAGAATCCCGCCGAGGAACTGATGCGAACCCCGGTCTGCGCCTGCGGTTTTACGCCCGACCGGCCGCTGCCGGCGATTTCCGGGGATGATCCGGAAGTAATGGTCGAAAACGCGTTGACCGCCTATCTCGATATCCTGCGGGCAACACGTATTCGGGAGGCCATTGCCGCCCGGGCCTATGCCCTGGCCGATGCCGATCCGGACCGGGCCGAATCGCTGCGGAACCTGATGACCATATTGAAAGATGAGCGGCTGTCGGCCACCGGCCTGCTCGATCTGCTCGACACAGCCACGGCCGCTGAAATCGGCACCGCCCTGTCCGGGCAGGTGAATATCGAGCCGCGGGGCCTTAATACCCTGGTGGCCGACTTGGCCGGGCGGCGGCTTTCGCCGCATCAGATCATGGAAAATGTCCGCTCATGGTTGGCCGGCACCGATGCCGACAGCATCATCGCCATTGAAAACGATGGGACTAACGGAGCGGAGCTTCCGGAAACGGAACGCGCCGCCTGGTGGCCGCTGCTCCATCCATCGCTTTTCAGCGATACGTCCTCGGCGGCTGTAAAAACATGGGAAAAAAGACTGGCCCTTACCTTCCCGGCCCGGCAACTCTCCCGCAAGTTCAAACAATTCGATGCCGAAACGCTCATCCGATTTATCCTGACCGAACCGTTTCATACCGAGGCGATCCGGGCTGCCTGGCAGCAGCTCTGCCGGAAGAGCCTGATGGATCCGCTGTCATTTCCCGAAACCGATGCGGCTGCCGGAGAATTGATCCGGCATGGCGACCGGCGCACGGCCCGGGAGATCAGCCTGCGTCTCGATACCCTCGGACAGTGGTGCCGGCAAGACAAAACCGATCTGCCGTCGGCTCTGACCGGCCGTATCCATCTGGCCCGGATCTACGGCGATCCGTGGGCCACAACGGATATCCGGGAGCGGGCCCTGGATCGGATCGACGCCCTGGCCGCTGAAAGCGACCTGTGGCTGACCGCCTGTCCGCCGCTTCGTCCCATCGATCTGACCGATGCGCCCCTGGTGGTGATCCTCGACGGCGTGTCGCCCGATATCTGGCTGGCCGTCCTTGGGAACCTCACCGCCGAGATGGCCGGAAGCAAAACCCGCTGGTCCCGGCTGGAGACGGCAGCGGATACCGCCTCGGCCGTGGCCGCCCTGTTCGGATTCAGCGAAGATGCCCTGGACGCGTTTGACGCCCGCCGGATCCCCTACTACCAGGTAACCGGAGACGAGGCCGACCCCCTGGCCGACCGATTGCCGGTGCCGGTTTCCGGTCAGCCCACGGTGATCCGGGTGGGAATGATCGACACGGGCGCCCATGCAGGAACCCTCCGCCTGGAAGAGATGCCCGAAATGGTCATCGGATTTCTGAAGAAGGAATTATCGTGGCTGCGGCAGATCTGCCGGGAGCCGGCGCGGCCCCTGGTGCTGACCACGGACCACGGCCTGTCGTTTACTGCCCGGGGCCTTACCCACGGGGCGGGAGATAAACACGGCAGCGTATTTGAACGGATGATTTTCCGGACGACTTTCTAAGCGATAAACGTTTATCCGCCGGCCACCAGCGGAATCAGGTAGACCGTGGCCCCGTCCGGAACAGTCGTTTGGTCAAAATGAGGCCGGGAGACGATCCGGTTGTTAATCCGCACCGCCGGGTAGTCGTAGGTTTCCCCGAGCGCCCGGATCAGGGCCGTGACAGTCATATCTTTCCGCCACGGCACCGCTTTACCGTCTACCTGAATCACGCCGTGACTCCGTTTTCCTTCAATACCTCAAGCACCTCGGGAAAATCGATCCCCAGTTTCTTCACCGTGGCCACGGTGGGGATCCCGTCTTTTGTCCATCCCCGCCGCTGATAAACGACGCCCTTCAGCTTTTCGTATTGTGCTTCACGAAATTTCCGCAGCAGGGCCACCTTTTCGGCGGCCTCCCTGCCCGTGATGTCCACACCGTGGATTTCCTCAAGCTGGGTGTCGTACCGCTTTCGGCGGGATTCGTACTCTTCCACCGTTACCGGCCCCATGGCCCGGTACGGCAGGGTATCGTGTTCCCTGCGGCCGAATCCCATGCGGAGATTGAAGATCCGCTGGAAGTTATAGACCGCCTCGCTCATGACGACCAGATCATCGGGTGTGCTCTTGCGGCCGGTAACGGCCGAAAAATATTCAGCATACCACTGGATATGCTTCATCACCCTGGCCGGCTCAGTCGTATCCTTGTTGTCTTCGGGGACGATGTCGTTCCAGGGAAGCTTGCACAGCCCGCAAAGGCTGAACCAGGTCCGCCACATGGGGAACCAGTGAAGGTTATCGGCCTTCTGCTCGAAGGTCGGCATCAGGTTGTGGACCATGTCGAGAAAGATCAGCCAGGCCTCGTCATGCTGAGGGCCTTTTAAGGCCAGTCCGTATCCGCCCTGCTGGGCCAGCGATTCCTTGGTCATGTATTCGGAAAATTCCAGGCCCTTGGACTCCATGCCGATATCTTCCAGTATCCCGGGATCGGCCCCGAATTCATCGGCGAATATTTTTTTCATCCGCCGGACACCCTGGCCCACGATCTTTCCGAACCCCTCGCCCCTCCCCATCTGATGGACCAGTTCCAGGGCGCTGTCCCGCTGCCCGAAGGAAAGGGAAAGGCCGCCGGATTGGCGCTGATCAATCAGGCCCATCTCGAAGCATTCCATCACAAAGGCGATGGAGGTGCCGACGCTGATCGTGTCCAGGCCGTAGTTGTCGCAATAAAAATTGATCTCGAGGATGGTAAACGGGTCGAAAATCCCCAGATTCGAACCGCACCCGGCAATGGTCTCGTATTCGGGGCCGTCGACAAACACGGCCTGGCCCTTAAACGGCCCGGTGAGGGGCACAAAATCCTTGACGCCATGGGAGCAGGCCACGGTGCAGCCCTTCCAGCATCCGTCAAAACCGGGGTCAAAGAGGTGCTGGTACACATCCCGGCCGATAAGGTCCGCCCGGGGATGTTGGCCATAACGGAAATTGTTCACCGGCAGACAGTCGTAATCGTTCATGATGGGAACCAGGTGGGTGGTCCCGACCCGGGCCATCTCGTTCTGCTTGGGATCCAGGGCAACGATCTCTTTGGAATATTGTTTACCGACGGCCCTGGCCGCTTCCGGATCGGCCGGATGATTAACATCCAGGGGCACCCTGTCCCAGCGAACCACGACCGCGGCCAGCCCTTTATCGGCAAAGACCGTTCCGATCCCGCCCCGGCCGGCCTGTTTGTAGCGGGCCCGCTTACGCTTGGCATCGTACCAGGTAAAATTGAGGCAGCCGAAAAAGGTGTGCCGGGCACCGGGGCCGGTACAGACCACGGAAATATGGCCCGGCTTTCCCCGGCCAAAATGGTCGGTCAGGGCCCCGGCAATCTCATAGGCATTGTCGGAAAGACCATCAACGGTTAACAATTCGATCTTTTTTTCCAGGCCGTCGATGAATACGATGGTATCCTTTTGAGCCTTGCCGGTAATTTTCAAGGCGTCAAATCCGGAAAATTTCAGATACGGACCAAAGTAGCCGCCCACATTGGAATCGATTACCGTCTTTGTCAGGGGTGAAATCGTCGTGACGATACTCTTTCCCGACCCCGGATAGGCCGGCGTGCCACCCATGGGGCCGCAGGCGATACAGATGGCATTTTCCGGATCGTCCCAGCGGGTACTTCCCGTCACCGCCTGCCATAAGAGCCACAGGTCAAAGCCCTTACCGCCGATGAACCGTGTTTTCATTTCATCGGTCACCGGTACCGTCTGAATTTCAGGGGTACCCAGATCGACGGCAAGCGTCTGGCCGGCATAGCCCCGGTCGATGTCGGCACGTTGATAGGTCGTGGCCTTGATTTCTTTAAAAATTAATCCGGTCATGGTATCGGTTCCCTTTGTGTTTGATATGGTACTCACTTTGGATTATATATCCGGTTTATATGTCTAGGATAATTGATTAACCTCAAAATGCAAGCGGTTTATATTCTAAAACGACTGCGGAGATACCGATGGACTATCTGAAACTGGCAACCATCGACGAATTGACAAAGCGGAAAGTTAAATCGCTTTCGATCCTTGGCCGGAAAATCGGCATCTTCAAGCGGGATAATGACCGTTTTTTCGCCGTAGAGACCGGCTGTAAACACCAGGGGGCTGACCTGACTACGGGTAAAATCGAAAACAACGTGGCCACCTGTCCGCGTCATGGCTGGAAATACGACCTTTTAACCGGACGATGCCTGAACCACGCCTCTCCCCGGCTGAGAAAGTTTGATGTCAAAATCATCGGAAAAGAGATTCATGTATCTTTGCAACCTGTTAACGAAACGGAGGAATAAATGAAAAGATTGACGCCCGGCGACAGAGCCCCGGCTTTTACCCTGCCCGATCAGGACGAACAGAAAGTAAAGCTGACCGGTTTCAGCGGCCGAAAATGCGTTGTCTATTTCTACCCCAGGGCCAACACCCCGGGCTGAACGACCCAGGCGATCAGTGTGCGGGACGCACTGCAAAAGCTCAAGAAAAAAAACACGGCGGTGGTGGGCATCAGCCCCGATGCACCCGGCAAGCAGAAAAAATTTGATACCAAATATACGCTCGGCTTTCCCCTTTTGTCCGACCCCGACCATGTCGTTGCTGAAAAATATGGCGTCTGGGCCGAAAAATCGATGTTCGGCAAAAAGTATATGGGGATTGTCCGCTCGGCGTTTTTAATCGATGAAAAGGGGAAAATCATCGCGGCCTGGTATAAGATCAGTCCGAAAAAGACCGTACCTGAGCTGATGAAAGCCCTGAATGAATGACCGGCGATGACCGTGACGGCGAAAACATACGGGGACCGTGCCGCTGACGACAAAATATTCACCCTCCCGTTTGAGATTGACCGGTTTGAATTCCGCGTTTCGAAGACGACCCATATCCTCGACGTGGGCTGCGGATACGGACGGGTCCTCGGCCGGCTCGCTTCAGCCGGATTGAATTCGCTCACCGGTGTGGCCGTTTCATCGATACGGCGGCTACGGGGAGTTTAAACTGCCCGACGGCCGTACTGCAACATCATCATCCGGCCCATATCCGTCGTCTCACCGCCGGTTTTCAAGCCCTTGCGTTCGAAAAGCAGATTTTTCCGACCCTGAACGGCCATCGGTCCAATAGATTTGACTATATTGAAAAGAACATCTGAGGGCTGCATGGCCATTATTGCTGACGTGGAATTTCCATTTGACATGGGTGCCGGTTTTACCTAAAATCAGTATGATGTAAAACGATGCGATTCTTGACAGGCGGGCTGTGCCCGCTTTCTTATTTGCCATATCGGGCAATGAGTGGTCAGAATTATCACTTGATCAGCCGTGGATGGCCTATGGGCACGTATATTCCCTTACTTTTGCTTGCGATTGCGGCTGGATTTTGCCTGCCCACCCAGGCGGGCGTCAACGCCAACCTGAACCTGCTGACGCGTTCATCCATCTTAAGCGCGGCCATTTCATTCGCAGTGGGAACTTTCGTATTGGTTATCTACGCCTTGATATTGCGGACGCCCCTGCCGACGGCGGAAAGCATCACCCGCTCCCCGTGGTGGATATGGATCGGGGGTGTGATCGGCGCGTTTTTCGTGGTTTCCACCATTATTCTGGCCCCCCGGCTGGGTGCCGGGGCCATGGTGGCGAGCATCGTGGCCGGCCAGATGATCGCATCCATGGTTCTTGATCATTTCGGTCTTATCGGTTATCCGATCCACCCGATCAGTGCATTGCGTTTGGCAGGCGTCGTAATGCTTTTTGGCGGTGTGATTTTAATTCGATGGTTTTAACAAATAATCTTTCGTGGAGGAAAAATGGATCTAAAAACATTACGAGTCAATGGCAAGCGTCTTCAAGGGACGCTGGAAGAGATGGCAAAAATTGGTGGCACACCGGCGGGCGGAGTTCAACGCCTGACCTTATCCGATGAAGACAAACAGGCCCGTGATCTTTTCGTCTCATGGCTGAAAGAACTCAACCTCGAAATTACCATCGATGAGATGGGCAACATTTTTGGCAAGCGTCCCGGTAAAAACAGCTCGCTTCCACCGGTGATGAGCGGCTCCCATGTGGATTCCCAGCCCAAGGGCGGTCGGTTTGACGGTATTTTGGGGGTCATGGGGCCGCTGGAAGTACTCCGCACGTTAAGCGAAAACAATATTGAGACCGAACGGCCGATTGTTATCGTCGACTGGACCAATGAGGAAGGCTCACGATTTGCCCCGGCCATGATGGCTTCCGGCGTCTGGGCCGGAGCTCTGGACCGGGACTGGATTTACGACCGGACCGATATCAACGGCAAGCGCTTTGAAGACGAGCTGATCCGTATTGGATATAAAAAGGACGTGCCCTGCAAAAAATTTCCCGTTCACTGCTATTACGAATACCATATCGAACAGGGGCCGATGCTTGAGCGCAGCGGAAAAACCATCGGCGCACCCAAGGGAATTCTCTGCCTGCACTGGTACGATATTTACCTGACCGGTGAGGCCAACCAGGTCGGGCCGACACCCATGGAAGGCCGGCACGACGCCCTGTGTGCGGCCGCCGAAATGATCTTGAAAGTCAATGAACTGCCCGATCGCATGGGCGGCAACATGGTGGCCACGGTGGGCGAAATTCAAAACGGTCCCAATTCCCGCAATATCATCCCGGACAAGGTCCACTTCACCGTTGATATCCGCTCCTGGGACGACGACCTGGCCATTAAAGCATGGGATCTGGTGCGGGCCGACTTTGAAGCCATTGCCGATCGACGGGGCTGCCCCATCAAAATCGAAGAGACCTGGCGGGTCGAACATTCACCCTTTGATGAAAAACTCGTCCAGGGAATTCTTGAAACCGCCGACATGCTGGGGTATTCGAATCTCCACATGGTCAGCGGTGCGGGTCACGATGCCAGTTACATGAACCAGGTCTGTCCGACGGCGATGATTTTTGTTCCGAGTATCGGCGGCCGCAGTCACGTGGAGGTCGAAGAGACGACCTGGGAAGATTGTGAAGCCGGGGCCAATGTGCTGCTGCACGCCATGCTCAAATCGGCCAACGAATCCGAATAGTTCGTTCTACCCGGTAACAATCCGTAATTTTCGGGTAGAGGAAAGAACGGCGGGCCCCCTTTGCGCCACTTTTATCAGGGGGCCCGCCGGAATGGAAGGAAACGGGAACCAGGGCCCGGCTCGATCTAAACCGGTTGAATCTTAATGGATGGTAATCTGTCGCGGTTTTTCCCCGGCCCTGGGAATCGTAATTTTCATCAAGTTGTCGGCAATCACCGCCTCGAATTTATCAGATCTCACCCTGGCCGGTAGCGAAAAGGCCCGCTGAAATTTCCCCTGGAACCGTTCCCCCCGATAGAGTCGTTTTCCTAGATATCCGCCGCCGGATTCCAGTGGCCCATGCTTGGGGATGAACTATCCTGCGGATAGAAAAAATCGGTGAAAGACTGATCGGGCCGATGATTAAACTGCAACCGGTTATTTACCGGAGTCCATTTAACCAGATGTATAATAAACCCTCCTTTTGATACCTGATTGTTTCAATTGCTGCCGATCGTTTCTTAATTTTGAAATAAATGCTGCTTATCTCAATTTGGTTTCATTATTTTTCGTGTGTATTTACAAAATAACGGCTTGGCCTGTTTTCAATTGACAGCCCTTTCAAATAAAATTACGATGATAGGTGTAAAAACGGGATATTACCGGTAATACCCATATCCCATTTTCAACATCGCTTTCAAGGGAGATGCCAGGCATTTGCAGACCCATTCGTTACCCAACACGCACTCACCCGCTGTCCGCACAGCATTGGGTGCATATGGCATGGTCTGGAGAATTCTCTCGCCGCTTCTGCGACATAATAAACGCCTTTCAGAGGGGTGGGACCAGCGATGGTTAAAGTCCCCGTTGCCCCGGGCGGACCTCTGGCTTCAGGCGGCCTCGGCCGGAGAAGCGTATCTGGCCCGCGAGATCGTCGGTACACTGACCCCGCCCGCCGCTGTGCGGGTACTGGTAACCACCAACACCCGCCAGGGTCTGGATATTCTGTCCCGGCCCCCGTCCAATCACCAGGCGTCTTCGCCGGGAATCTCCATCTCTGCGCGCTATTTTCCCTTTGATCACCCCGCGCACATGACCTCGGCCATTGCCACGGTTCGCCCCCGGCTGGTCGGGCTCCTGGAAACCGAATTATGGCCGGGCCTGCTGGCGGCCTGCCGGGCAACGAAAACACCGGCCCTGATGATCAATGGCCGGATCAACCCGTCCAGTCTCAGGGGATACCGGGTGTGGCCCGCCCTGTGGCGAACAGTGGCGCCCGACCGCATACTTGCCATTTCACCCGGCGATGCCGGCCGATTTGGCCGCCTTTTTCCAGATACGCCCATATCTGTCATGCAGAACATTAAATTTGACCAATGGGCTCAACAGGTGGGAAAAACCGACGGCACCCCCCTCAGCCGCTATTTCACATCTGACCCGCTTCTGGCCGTATTCGGATCCATCCGACAGGAAGAGGAAAATGCGGTTCAACAGATGGTGGTCCGAATCCATTCCCGGAAACCCGGAGCGGTCATCGCTATTTTTCCCCGCCACATGAGCCGGCTGGAGCGCTGGCGGAACTATCTGAAACGCCAGAATTTCCCATGGTGCGATCGTTCCCGTCTTGACGGCAATGTACCGCCGGGCCATATTATTTTATGGGATACGTTTGGCGAACTGCGGGATGCCTATAAACTTGCTGCCACCGCTTTTGTGGGCGGCAGCCTGGCTCCGCTTGGCGGGCAGAATTTTCTGGAACCCCTGGGGTGTGGCGTGGTTCCGGTGATCGGGCCGTCCTGGTATAATTTTGCCTGGGTGGGAGAACAGATTTTCATGGATAAACTGGTATACCGGACTACCGGGTGGAAATCCGCTGCGGATACCATGGTGAGAAGTTTGAGCAACCCTGTTTCCCGAACCGATATCCTTAAGCGGGTCCGGCAATACGCCGGCAGACATACCGGGGGGACCCGTCAGGCCTGCCGGGTCATTGAATCGTATTTACAAAAGCCGGGAGGCGATAACGCCGGGCGGTTGAAAAAACGGAAAGGCTAAACAAACGATATGTGTGCTTCACCGAAATGTATTGGTATAATACCGGCGCGTTATGCGTCTGCCCGCTTTCCCGGAAAACCGCTGGCGAACATTCTGGGACGCCCGATGTTCTGGCATGTGTATCACCGGGCCTGTCAATGCCCGGACCTGGACCAGGTCCTGCTGGCCACCGACGATGAGCGGATCCGCCAGGCAGCCGAACAACTCGATGTACCGGTCGTCATGACACGCCCCGATCATCCCAGCGGATCAGACCGGATCCTCGAGGCCGCCCGGTTGATTTGTGTGCCGGACGATTGCATCCTGGTAAATATCCAGGGAGACGAGCCAGCCCTTTCGCCACCCATGCTGAGCCAACTGATCGATCCATTTCTGGACCCCGCCGTTCTGGTTACCACCCTTGCCCGCCGGATTGATGCCACCGCGGCAGAAAACCCCAATATCGTTAAAGTGGTCTTTGCCCCAAACGGTTCTGCTCTCTATTTCTCCCGGGCACCGATTCCCCGCCACCGGGATTATTCTCCGGACCCGATTTATTACGGCCACATCGGCCTGTATGCGTATCGCAAAAAGGCACTTGAACAATTCGTGCAGTGGGGACAAAGCCCCCTTGAACAGACGGAAAAGCTGGAACAATTGCGGCTTTTGGAAAATGGCGTACCGATCTTCGTCGTGCTTACCGAATTTCGCAGTTTCGGAGTTGATCATCCGGAAGATATCGAGCAGGCCGCCCGCCTGTTAGCGGCATCCTGAGGTACCCTTGCGGCTGGTGCTGCACCAACGATGCCGGTGCAGAAAAGGACACGCAGGATGCGTTAGAACAGGCCGAACGTGACACTACGGGCCGATACCGCCCAAAACACCGTGCTCCCAGAGAATATGAAAACCGATGATATAGAGCACGGCCCCGCCGGTCAGCTCGGCATATTTTTTCAACCATGTGACCCGGGCCGCCCGGCCCCCGATTATCATGCCGATGGCGGTCAACAATGATGCCATGAACCCGACAATCAGCGCCGGTATCCAGATGCGGATATTTAAAATAGAGAGACTCAGACCCACGGCCAGGGCGTCCATGCTGGTGGCCAGAGACAGCATGACGAGAAGCATTCCCCGTGTGGGATCTTTCCGGATGCAGGTTTCGTCTTCAACGGCCAGGGCACTGCGGATCATATTTCCACCGACCACCGCCAACAAAGCAAATGCCACCCAGTGATCATACCGTTCGATGAGATCGCGAACGGTTAACCCCAGGGCCCAGCCGATGACCAGCATCATCGCCTGGAAAAATCCGAAGTGCCACCAGAGCCGGAACCATTGCCTCCCGGTGATCTGTTCCAGGCAGATACCGGTGGCGATTGACACGGCAAACGCATCCATGGCCAGCGCAACGGCAATGGCGATCGTACCGAATAGGGTCATAACCGGTTGCCGCCCGCCGGCCCGAACAGCCGCTCAACCCGATCGGTTGGCAACAGACCGTCGGCCACCACGACCTCGCGAACCGTCCGGCCGGTGTTATGGGCTTTTTTGGCCACCTGTGCCGCATGGTCGTATCCGATATGGGGCACAAGCAGCGTGGCCAGGGCCAGGCTTTGATCCACATATTGCCGACAGCGGATTCGGTCAGCCTCAATGCCGGCGATACATTTATCGGCCAGCAGCCGAACAGCACCGGTAAGGAGGTCGATGGACTGCAACAGGTTATAGGCGATCAGGGGCATGGCGACATTCAACTCGAACCGGCCGGATTGCCCGCCCAGCAGTATCGCCGTATCGTTGCCCATCACCTGATAAGCAACCTGGATCACCGCCTCCGGAATCACCGGGTTCACCTTCCCCGGCATGATGGAGGAGCCGGGCTGCAATGCGGACAGACGGATTTCACCCAGACCGCACCGGGGTCCGGACCCAAGCCAGCGGATATCTCCGGCGATTTTAACCAGGCCGGCGGCAAGAGTTTTCAATGCGCCGCTCATAGCCAACGCGCTGTCTCTGGCCGCCTGGGCTTCAAAATGATTGGCGGCTTCGGTAAAGGCAAGGCCCGTATCGTCGGCCAGACGTGCGATCACCTGCCGTGCAAACAATGGATGGGTATTGATCCCCGTACCCACCGCCGTACCGCCCAGAGCAAGCTCCAGCAGGTGCGGCAGGCCCTGATCGATGCGCTCAATGCCGAGTTCGATCTGGCGGGCGTACCCGGAAAACTCGTCTCCCAGGGTCATGGCGACCGCATCCTGCAGATGGGTCCGGCCGATTTTAGCCACATCCGCGAATTGGTCTCTTTTGATTTTCAGGGTCTGCAGCAAAAGGCCAAGGGCGGGCAGCAATTCACGCGAAAGCTGCCCGGCGGCGGCCAGGTGGATCACTGTGGGAATCACATCATTACTCGACTGTCCCAGGTTAACATGGTCGTTGGGGTGAACCGGCGATTTGCCACCGCGCCGGCCGGTGAGAATTTCGTTGGCCCGGGACGCCAGGACTTCGTTCATATTCATGTTCGTTGATGTGCCCGAACCGGTCTGGAACAGATCGACAACGAATTGTTCATCGAATTTTCCGTCCATCACTTCCCCGGCGGCCCGGCAGATCGCATCGGCTCTGGCCGCGTCCAAAAGGCCGAGATCGGCATTGACCGCGGCGGCCGCTTTTTTCACCTGCGCCAGTTGCCGTATGAATACCGGCGGAAATCTCAGCCCGCTGATGGTAAAATTTTCCACCGCCCGCTGAGTCTGGGCGCCATAATAGGCCTCGGCCGGTACGCGGACCGTACCCATGCTGTCATGTTCCTGCCGATCACTCATATTTTTCGCCTGTTCATTGATGGTTTGGACCCTTAACGATTCTTTTATACCATAGGCATCATTCGGGTCCCTGTCAGGCCGAAAACCGACAAAATACGCCAAACCCACGGAAGTGGATTGTGAAATCGGTAAGATGACGATCCTTGTCGGCCCATATGCGTTTGTCCGCTTCGGGCTGACCGGAAGTGACCCGTACGAAAACGCATGGAACGCGGCACCGGATCGCCGACCGCCCGACGAGCGGGTCTGTTTCGAGATTTATCGCAACGATCCCAAGGATCATCCCACGGTGTCCATATCGTCAATATCTGCGTACCTGTCAAGCTGCTGTGACGAACAAACCCGGTGTTTTAACCCGGATATCGACTTGCCCACCGATAGGCAAAGAGCGTTACCCAGACACGCAGGTGATTCGAAAAGACGATTTGTTCGCCTCAACTGTTTCCCGGTCGCCCGAATAATTGCATGCCGCCACCATTTGCGCCTGACTGCCATCTTGACAAACCAGAAAATTATATCATAATAATCAAAAGATAAGTGTGTACCCCACAAGGCATAAGTCAAATGACAGGTACGACCTGCCTTACCGATGGCGGCGGACTGAACAGATCAACACACAGAACCAGAACCGATTTCCTCAACCGATACGACGACGAACCGACAACTAAGGAGATGACCATGGAAGTCAAGGACTTGATTAAAAGCCCCCTGAAACAACTGGACAAGGCCGTGAATGCCCTGCGGGATCTTGGACTGATGCCCGAAAAACCGGATGAGTCGCCGGTAGTGGCATTGATCAATCAGATCAGCGACCTGGACGAAAACAACGCCATTGCCATTGCCCGGACCCTGAGCCATGTAACCGTGTTTAACGAAGTGGTTCGTGAACAGATAACGGCCATGCACATGGGTGAGCGCTATGAAGACATTACCAACGCCTTTGACAGCATCCGCGATGATGCCAAATCCATGGTTGAGCAGGTGGAAGACGGAAAGATCAGCACCATGGAAAAAGTGCAGAATATCTGGATGAAAGTCACCCGGGGGGATATTCCCAGCCGGTTCGATAAAATCAAGAAAACCTACCTTGAGGTGGCCGCCGATACCGATGATCAGATTCAGCGTGAAAACCGGATTCTGGAAGCCTATCGGGATTTTCGTGGTGCCTTAAAGGAATCTGAAGTCATGGCCTTCCAAATTCTCAAGAAGGCTGAAACCGTTCTTGAAACGGCCAAAGGCAATCTCGCCGATGCGGCCAAGGCCATTGAAACCAATACCAGTGAAGATCGCGAAACCATTGCCCGGCTGGAGATGGCCCGTGATCAACGTCTGCGTGAACTTCAGGATGAGGATAAGCGCTACCAGATTGCCAAGGACCTGGCCGAAAACCTTTCCGTCAGCTACCACACCACAGAGGTGATCATGGCCCGGCTGATGCAGACCACCGAGGTCAAAGAACGTGTCTACTCCCAGGCGGTCACCTTTTTCAGCACCAATGAAACCGTGTTCACGGCCCTGAATGCATCATTTACCAGCCTGCAGGGACTCAATGAAAGTTCCCGGGCACTGGATGCCATGAAAGAGGGAATGAACAAAAGCCTCGAGACTATTGCCGACGTGGGTACCAAAGTCCAGGAAGATGCCTTGCGGGCCGGATACGGACCCACATTACGCGCCGAATCAGTCAAAAAACTGGTCGACTCCGTAATCAATTTTCAGGAAAAATCACGAACGCTCATTACGGAAATGCGGGCGCTCAGCTCTCAGAACGAAAAGGAAATTCGCCAGGCCGTGGAAGAAGGCAAGCGGCGGATGGCCCAATTGGCGACCCAGGCCGCCATAAACGGGTAACCAATCGATACCATATGAATACCGTCTTGTATCGATTCGTTCTGGACGCTCAACGATAAGTGGATTCACGGGACCGCTTCCCGGAACATATGAAAACCGGGAAAAGGGTTGTCCTGTCATACCTTGACGAGTCAATCCTTGCACTTATTTACAAAACCAGGGGCTTTTATGGTTGATTCTTCACAAAAAAACGCTGCCGGTGAGGATATTGAACTGACCGATGTCCTGCTGACCATGGACGTGGTCGACACGCTTCGCTACAATCGATCATTAGTGGAACGGGAGCTGGGAACCGAGGCGACCGACCAGGCCATGGTGGCCAAGGTTCGGAAACTCTATGCCGACCAGGGCCTGACCGTCTCCGACGACATTATTGCCGAGGCCGTAGCGGCCCTGCGTGAAGAACGATTTACCTACAAGCCGCCTAAAAAAGGCGTCAGCACCCTGCTGGCCCGCCTGTATGTGAAACGGGGATTCTGGACGAAAACCCTGGCCGGTATTGTGGCCGTTTTGTTCGGCATCATCATGGTATACCAGATGGTCTTCGTCCGACCGGCCCGGAAAGAGCATGCCCGGGCCGTCCAGGCGGTTGAGCAGGCCTGGCAGCAGTTTCAGCAAAGCCACCCGTCGCCGGGAATCACCCCGGTCGGCCAGCGGCTTTATCGAAAGGCCAAAAAAGCACTGGAGAACAACCGGACAGAAACCGCGGAGCGGGAGGCAAAAAACCTGGAACAACTCGCCCTGCTTCCCGGTCAAATGGAGACCAAAGAGAAACAGGTTGTCGCAACGGCCCTGGAACAAAGTGCCAGGAAAAAGGCTGAACATATCTATCGCCAGGGCCGTCAGGCCCTGGCCGATGGCCGCATCGATGACGCCCGTCAATCCATTCGCAATCTGGACCAACTGCTGGCGCGGCTTCAACAGGAATTCACTTTGAAAATCGTCTCCCGGCCCAATGAACCCAGCGGCATCTACCGGGTTCCGGCAAACAATCCATCTGCCCGAAATTATTATATTATCGTTGAAGCAGTGACCCCCGACGGAAAACGATTATCTCTGCCGGTTACCAGCGAGGAAGACAGCCGGCCTCAAATGGTCAGCAAGTGGGGACTGCGCGTCAGCGCGTCATTTTTCGACAAAATCAAGCGAGATAAAATGGATGACGGTATTATCCAGAATAATCGCTTCGGCGTAAAAAAGCGGGGATACCTCACATTAGAATACCTGGTACCCACCACCGGGGCCGCTATCACCAAATGGTAAAGGATGACGTATGCTTGACGGTCTGACCTCCTTACAAATAATCGACCAGCAACTGGCCAATACCCGATCGGGCCTCGACAGCCTCCACCAGCGCATGACCGAGCTGGGTCAGCGGCTGGACACATTGCGCAGAGAAACCACCGAGCAGTATCGCCAGCTGGCGAGAATTCGGCTGGACGAACTGAGTGCTGAGCGCGTCGTGGAGCGGTTGAATGATACGGATCAGTCCGTTCTTTCGCTGCTCAAACAAAAAAAAGCCGCCATGGACGCATTGGAAGCCGAGATTGCACAGGGTATTAATGCGTTAAACCAGCTATCCCGACAGCGGGAAGATCTGGGAAAAAAACGGGATGATATTTTATCCGATATCGATGACAAATTAACGGATATCGAGAGCCGACTGGCTGAGAACGCTGATTACAAGGATTTGCAGAATCGGCTCCAAACAACGGTTACTCAGGCTCAACGTGCCCTGGAAAAAGCCGAAAAAGCTGAAAAAGATCGGGAGGAAAAGGGTCGGCCGTATAAAAACGATGCGTTGTTCATGTATTTGTGGAATCGTCACTACCAGACGCCCGACTATGACGGTGGATGGCTGACCCGGTCACTGGATGCATGGATTGCCCGCATCGTTCACTACGATGAAAACCGTCCCAACTACCACATGTTGATTTTGCTGCCAGACCGGTTAAAGGCACATGCCGACACGCTGAAGCACAAAACGGTTTTGTTGCAGGAAGCCCTGGCAAAAAAACAGGCGGCGGCGGAACAGGCCGGCGGAGTCGACAAATTGCGTGAGGCCCTTGAGAAAATCAAGACCGAACTGAAAAAGCTGGAAGAACAGATCGACAGCAAAGAATTACACAACCGGGATCTGCTGGCTGAAAGAACGAAATATTCCACCGGAGACGACGAGTGGACCCAACAGGCCATTCAACTCCAGGTCAGCCAGCTCAAGCGCCGGGAACTGTCGGAACTGTACCGCCATGCCCGGGCGACATCAACTCCGGAAGATGATGTTTACGTCTCCCGCCTGGTTGAACTGGAAGATACCCAAACCCGTACCGAACATGAATTGCGGGACCTGAAATCCGAACTGCGAAATCGTCAAAACAAGACCAATGAACTGGAAGATCTGCGGCGCTGGTATCGCCGGCGCAACTACGATTCCCAGATGTTCCGTTTCCCATCCGGTTTTGAGATGGCCGTTTTGCTGGGTCAGTTATTGAAAGGCGGTTTGAGCAGTCATGAGCTGCGCGACCGCATTGGCCGTCAAGGCCGGTTTCAACGACGCCGCATGCCCGGTGGTTTTGGTCGCGGCTGGGGAGGCGGTATGC
>QNYZ01000027.1 GCA_003973265.1 Deltaproteobacteria bacterium
TTTATGATTATAAAATTAATTATCGTTGGGTCTACTGTATCTTCGGAACCTGGGTCCACCTCCTTTCAATAACAATTTCCGCGGTTACGGAAACCGTTTCCATGTTAAACCGAGCCGAACGCTCCACATTCAACGCTAGAAACGGTTCCATGCGACTGCCTACTGTGCCACACAACTGCGAACATTCGTTTTTTCTGCGGTCGGGACGGCCTTCCGGCCATCTTCCGTATCCGTATAATATCCACTGGGCGGTGCAAATCGAATCGTGGCGATCTTATTCTGAGTAAAGAAATCGATCCCGTCGATCCCCTGCACCTTATCGGTTCCCAGGTGTGAATCCTTGATTCCGCCAAAGGGCAGATACGGATGCGGCGCGGGAACCCCCACGTTCACACCGATCATGCCCACATCCGCCTCGGATATGAATTTTTCAGCGTAAAATATGTTCTGGGTGAAAATACAGGCGCCGTTTCCAAATTCCTGGGCCCGGATCAGATCGAGTACATCATCGATTCCGCTGATTTTCATCACTGAAACCACGGGGCCAAATATTTCTTCCTGGGCAATTCGCCGGCAAGGCGTCACATCGGCAAAAATAGTGGGGCCAACGAAGTACCCGTTTTTATTCTTTTCCGGAACCTTCGGGTTGCGGCCATCCAGGACCAGCCGGGATCCGCCCTCAATTCCGATTTCAATATAATTTTCGATCTTCTGCCTGGCGGCAGCGGAAATGACCGGCCCCATGAACACATTTGAATCCATGGCATCGCCCACCACCACACTCTTTGACGCCTCAACCATTTTTTCAAGCAGGGAATCATACACTTCAGGCACAGCCGCCACGATTGAACCGGCCAGACAGCGTTGGCCAGCCGACCCGTAGCAGGAATTGATAAAATTCTGAATGAAAATATCCGTCTGCACATCTTCCATGGCCACCAGGTAATTCTTGGCGCCGCCCAGAAGCATGGTGCGCTTGCCTCCCCGCCCACAGCCTTCGGCAATTTTTTTGGCCGTTGGCGTGGATCCCACCAGGCAGACGCCGGTCACTTTCGGGTGATCATACCAGACCTGGGGCACAGCCCGATTGCCGTGAATGATATTGACGACGCCCTTGGGCAGATTGATATCGTTGAAGATATCGCCCATTTTCTGCATAAAATAGGGCGACTGGGTCGAAGGTTTAAACACAAAGGTATTTCCCACACCAATGGCAAACGGAATGAACCATCCAAAAACCAATGCCGGAAAATTAAACGGGGCCACACCGCCAAACACCCCCAGGGGCTGGCGAATCACCCGGCCGTTAATGTTTCCGGCAATGCCCTCAAGGGTTTCACCTTGAATCAGCGTGGGGATACTGCAGGCCGTTTCAATGATCTCAATAACCCGCTGAACTTCTCCCCGCGCTTCACTGATGTGCTTGGCCTGATCGATGGCGATGGCCAGCGCCAGTTCTTCGGCCCGTTCCTGCATGGCCGTACGTATGTCAAAAATGTAATTCATCCGGCTGGAAATCGACATCCGCCGCCAACCGTCATATGCGGCATAGGACGACTCGACTGCGGCCGCCGACGTCTCGGGCCTGGAGAGCGGGACTTCACCAATCTGCTCTCCGGTAGAAGGGTTGTACAAGGGAACGGTTTCGACCCCGGTCTCTTCGACCCACTGCCCGTCAATATAATTTTTAATACTGATAAATTCCTGTTCATTACCCATTTTTATCTCCTTTTAACGGTTGCATGTATGTGGAAGTGGCCACGATTGTGGCGACGGCGATAAAAACTTACAGTCTTTCGATTCAAAAACTTAGTTCCCTTGAATCCTATCAAGATCCATGCCATCTGCGGAATAAATACGCCATAACCAATTGCCATGTCATTTCAAATAGATATAATCGTCATCCTGACGCATATAATAAAAATAATTTGCGGCACGAACAGACAATTGTTACAATTTGTAACACTCGTCCCTTTTAAATAAGACCGGTAAACCCTTTCGCCATCGCCTCGCTCTATATATAACCACGTGAAATAACGTTTATTTAATAATTTAAGGTATAAACTTTTCCGACAAAGGCACCCCGCCCTGGCAGCGGCTGTCGCAATGTTACATTTTGTAACTATGTAACAGCCTGCCTCTTCAAATATGCCTGTATTCGACTTCAATATAAACGGAGTTAGTCAGAGGCAGCCAATCCATCTTTTCAATTTACATGACATATGTTAGGGTGCGTTCATGACTAACAAAATATGCATCACGAACCAGAAAGGCGGCGTGGGAAAAACGACGACGGCCATCAATCTGGCCGCGTCTCTGGCCGTGGCAGAGAAGAAAACACTACTGGTGGACTGTGACCCTCAGGGTAATGCGACGACCGGTATGGGTGTGGATAAAAGCCAGCTGCAGCAGACATTATACCACGGTATGATCGGTGAAGCCCGGGCTGAAAACCTGCTGCTCAATACACCCATCGACACCCTGAAAGTATTGCCGGCCCGGGTGGAGCTGATCGGTTTCGAAGTTGAAATGATGGATCGCGCCGAACGCAACATGGCTCTTAAAACAATGTTGACTGCGATCGAACCGGATTTCGATTACATCATCATCGATTGCCCGCCCTCTTTGAGTTTATTGACGGTTAATGCACTGGCGGCGGCCGATGCCATGTTAATCCCCCTCCAATGTGAATTTTATGCACTCGAAGGGCTGGGGCAGCTGCTCGATACCTACAAACGGATCCGGAAGCGGATCAATCCGCACCTGTCGATTGCCGGTATCCTTTTAACCATGTTTGATAAACGGACCAACCTGGCCCGGCAGGTGGCCGATGAAGCCAATCAGCATTTTCCAAATATTGTTTACAAAACAAAAATTCCAAGAAATGTCCGTCTGGGAGAAGCACCGAGTTTCGGCAAGCCGATCTTGTTATACGACGCCATGTCTCCCGGTGCACGCAGCTATATTCAACTGGCCGGTGAAATCCTGGATGGACATTCATCCGCCCCCGGACGATCTACCCGCATCCACTGACAAAAAAAGACGATTAGATAAAAACCCATGGGAACTAAAAAAGCACGAAACACACCACCGTCGCCGGTAAAAAAACGCAAAAAAATCGCACTGGGAAAGGGAATTGACGCGCTCATTCCCGGTTTTTCCGAAGATGATGCCCGGGGGCCGGATTTTTTCCTGTGCGCCATCGACCGGATCCACCCCAACCGGTACCAGCCCCGCAAACATTTTAATGATGAGGAGCTGGCTGACCTGGCCCGATCCATCGAAGAACAGGGGGTTCTGCAACCGTTGCTGGTACGGGCCGATACCATTGATTTTGAATTGATCGCCGGGGAACGACGCCTGCGGGCGGCCAAGTTGGCCGGTCTGACCCAGGTGCCGGTCATTGTCAAAGATATTTCCGACCAAGAGCTGCTCCAGGTGGCGATCGTGGAGAATATCCAGCGTGAGGATTTGAATCCGCTGGAAGAAGCGGATGCCTATTATCAGCTGATGACCGAATTCGACCTGACTCAGGATCAAACGGCTGACCGGGTGGGAAAAAGCCGTTCCGCCGTGGCTAATTTTTTGCGGTTGCGGCAGCTGTCCGGCAAAATCAAGGCCAGCCTGGCCGATGGCCGTCTGCGCATGGGGCATGCCCGTGCGCTTCTGTCCATTGAAAACACGGCCCTGCGAGAAAAAGCCTGGCAGGTGATACTGAAAAAACGGCTTTCCGTTCGAAATACCGAACGACTGGTGAAACAGCTGAAACGGCAAAAGCCCACGTCCAGACGCCCGGTTTCCGATCCGGACCGCATCTATTTTGACGGGCTGGCCGAAGGGCTTTCACGGGATCTGGGAACGAAGGTAAAGATTGACCGACGGGGAAAAAAGGGTGCCGTCACAATCGAGTTTTACAGCGATGATGATCTCGACCGGTTGATCGAAATACTCAGGCGATAGGTTCATGGCGATCCACATCATTATCGACGGTTATAATTTAATCCGCCAGTCTGACACCCTGGCCGCGCTGGACCAGCAGGATATCGAGTTTGGCCGACACGCCCTGATCGATCGCCTGGCGGCGTATAAAAAGCTGCGCGGACATAAAATCACCGTTGTTTTTGACGGCCATGGCACGCCGCCGGTCATGGGGGTTCGGCGCGAGCGGATCAAAGGCATCGAGGTTGTTTTTTCGCGCCGGGGTGAAACCGCCGATGCCGTCATTATCCGGATGGCGGCAAAAGAAAGGGAACGCGGAGTCGTCGTGACATCGGATCGGGAAATCCTGCGGGCGGCCTCGTCTCAGATGGCGACGGTCATTGATTCTCCGGCATTTGAGGAAAAACTGGAAATGGCCGAATACTTTACTTTAAAAGGTGGGGAGGAGGAAAGCTCCCGTGCATGGATTCCCACCACCCGGAAAAAAGGGCCGCGCAAGCGATTGCCCCGGAAAGCCCGCCGAAGCCGGCGCAAAACCCGGCATTTATGACCCGCTGCTGCATATTGTACCGGTGGCTGTTTAAACGTGCATAAAAATAAACGCCATGAATAGTCAAATTAAAAAAATATGCGTCATTGACGGCCAGGGCGGTGGAATCGGCAGTCATGTAATCAAGCAGTTGAGGCACTGTTTCCAGGAGACGATTGAAGTGATTGCCCTGGGAACCAACGCCATCGCCACGACTCAGATGCTGAAGGCACGGGCCAACCGGGGGGCATCCGGGGAAAACGCCATTGTCCAGACGGTTAAAGGCGCCGATATCATCATCGGCCCCATCGGTATCATTATGGCCCATGCCATGATGGGCGAAGTAACACCCGCCATGGCCGAGGCGATTGCCGCCAGTCCAGCCCGAAAATTTCTCATTCCCTTAACCCGGGAAAATATTGTCATCCCGGGCGTTTTGTCCCTGCCTTTACCTGTACTGGTCGAAACGATGATTGACGAAGCGATCAAACCATTTTTAGGAGAATAAACCATGTGTGAAGCCAATGCCTATCTGATTGACGGCGGTAATGAAACACTGTTCATGGAAGCGGTTGACACCGTCGAACCCGAAGGAGACGGGCTGCGTCTGATCAGTATTTTCGGCGAACAAAAGTTTATCAATGCCCGGATTCAGGCCCTTTCCCTGGTGGACCATAAAGTCTTTTTAAAATCCAGCGAATAACAGCCGTCTGAAATTGAACAGGATACGACAGATCGATCCATGAAAATCACCATTGCCAAAACCGCCGGATTCTGCATGGGCGTTCGCCGCGCTGTGGAAATGGTGCTTGATACGCCATCCAAATACAACAGCCCCATCTACACCTTCGGCCCCCTGATTCATAACCCCCAGGTGCTTGATCTATTGTCGGAAAAGGGGATCACCACCCTGACCAAAGTACCCGATCATGGCGAGGGCACCATTTTGATTCGTGCGCACGGGGTTCCCCCCGAAACAAAAGATCAACTCTCCCGGGCAGGCTTCACCGTTCTCGATGCCACCTGCCCCCGGGTAATACGGGTCCAGGTGATTATCAGAAAACATACCCGCAAAGGGTATACCACGATCATCGTGGGAAACCGCAACCACCCGGAAGTGGTCGGCTTGCTCGGGTATGCCGGTCAAAACGGCTATGTGATTGCCGGCACCGAGGAGTTGAAAGCGCTGCCGGTTTTTGACCAGGCCATCATCGTCGCCCAGACCACCCAGAATCAGCAGTTGTACGAGCAGATCACCCGGTGGACCGGCAAACACCGCGCACATTACAAAATATTCAACACGATCTGTAATTCAACGTCACGGCGCCAGATCGAAGTAAAGGAGCTGGCCCACCGGTCGGACGCCATCGTCGTTGTCGGCGGCAGGGAAAGCGGCAATACCCGCCGGCTGGCCGAAATCGTCAGAGAAACCGGAAAACCGGCTTTCCAGGTTGAATCGGAAACGGATTTAAACCTTGCCGATTTTGGTTCCCTGAACAGGGTCGGCATTACCGCCGGCGCCTCTACCCCAAACTGGGTTCTCAGACGCGTTTTCCGGACGCTGGACAAAGAATCGATCACCAAGGGCCGGGCATTGCACCGCGCTTTTTTCACGCTGCGCCGGGCACTTTTGTTAACCAACATCTATGTCGCTTTAGGGGCCGGATCGCTCTGCTTTGCCTGTGCCGAGCTTCAGGGCTTCTACGATCATTTCTCCACGGTGCTGGTCACCATGCTCTATGTCTTTTCCATGCATATCATGAACAACCTGATTGGCGCGAAAGCCGACCGCTTCAACGATCCGGGCCGCGCCCATTTTTATCAGAAATATAAACTGCCCCTGGTACTTTTAGCCATTATGGCCGGAGGTTACGGCCTTATCATTGCGGCCACCATGGGCGTATTACCGTTTACCGTCCTGCTCCTGATGAGCCTGCTCGGTCTATCGTACAACCTTCCGTTATTGCCGGATATTTTTACAAAGGGACGGTATCGGAGCATTCGGGATATTCCCGGTTCCAAAACCGTATTGATCGCCATTGCCTGGGGCGTGGCTACGGCTGTTTTTCCCGCACTGGTCCACATTAACGGTATCAGCCCGGCAACCGTCGTTGTCTTTTTCTGGTCCACGGCCCTGGTTTTTGCCCGGACTGCTTTTTTTGATATTCTCGACATGCAGGGCGACCGGATCGTGGGTCGGGAAACAATCCCCCTGCTGTTCGGAGAGCAGGCAACCACCCGTTTTTTGAAACTGATTTTAACCATTTCACCACTGGTACTGATCTTTTCTGCTGCCATTTCCCTGGTGACCAGCCTGGCCGTGGGCCTAACCGTCAGCCCGGTATTTTTGTATCTGGTCATCGCCTTTCACGAGAAAGGCCACATGCTGCCCGGTATTCGACTGGAGTTTCTGGTTGAGAGCGGCTTCATTCTGGCAGGACTGATCACCCTGACCTGGATGGTGTTTAATTAATATGGAACCGGTAATCCTCGACATCACGGATGTCCTCGATCTGCACACATTCCAGCCCCGGGATGTTCCCGATCTGATTGACGACTATCTGACAGCCTGTGTTGAAAAAGGGCTCCACTCGGTCCGGATCATCCACGGCAAGGGAACCGGTATCATGAAAGCACGGGTCCGCCGGATCCTGGCCCGCCACGCCCGGGTAGAAAGTTTTACGGATGCACCATTGGCGAGTGGGGGATGGGGGGCCACGCTGGTACAGCTTTATCCTGAGGCGGCATCAACCGGGTGACCGGTGCAAACAAGCGGCCGGCAGTGTCCGGGGCAAGACGCCTGGATACGAAAACCTGGATATGAAAACCTGGACATGAAAACCTGGACATGAAAACCTGGATACGAAAGTCAGGATACGAAAACCTGGTGGATACGGCGCCTGGACGCGGGAAGGCAGGGCTCGACATATGGATCGATAACCGAACGTTGACCTGAATTTACAATAAACGGGATAATAGCATGGCAATAACTCAGGAAAAGAAAGCAGTATGGGGATGGGCGATGTACGACTGGGCGAACTCGGCCTTCGCCGTCACGGTGATGTCGGGATTCTTCCCGATCTTTTTTAAGGAATTCTGGAGTTACGGTGCCAATGTCAACTTAAGCACGGCCCGGCTGGGTCTGGCCAACGCTCTGGGGAGCCTGGTTGTTGCCCTGCTGGCACCCATTCTCGGTGCCGTGGCGGATAAAAGTGATGCCCGAAAAAAATTTCTTATCTTCTTTGCCTACCTCGGCGCCCTGATGACGGCCTCCCTGTTTCTCGTGGCAAAGGGGCAGTGGATGCTGGCCGTGTTCTGTTATTGCATGGGCGCCATCGGTTTTTCCGGCGCCAACATTTTTTACGATGCCCTGCTCCCTTCCGTTACCGGCCAGGGCCGCATCCACTATGTATCGAGCCTCGGATATTCCATGGGATATCTCGGCGGCGGCCTGTTGTTTCTTTTTAACGTCCTGATCACCCTCAACCCTTCATGGGTCGGTCTGCCGGACGCCGCCGCGGCCATCCGCTGGTCCTTCTTATCCGTCGCGCTGTGGTGGGCCGGATTCACCATCATTACCATCTTATGGGTCCCCAAAGGAAAGACGATCGCGCCGAAGGTTCCCTTTTCTGAAATGGTCCGGAACGGCTTCAAACAGGTTCTGACCACGTTACGACATATTCGCCGGCTTAAAATGGTATTTCTATTCTTGATGGCCTACTGGCTCTACATCGATGGCGTCGATACCATTGTCCGGATGGCCGTCGATTACGGCATGTCCATCGGATTTGCCGCAAACGACCTGATCGTGGCATTGTTGATCGTACAGTTCGTCGGGTTTCCGGCAGCGCTCGTCTTTGGAAAACTCGGCCAGCAATGGGGAGCACGCAAATCGATTTTCCTGGCGATTGCGGCGTATATGGGAGTAACGATCTACGGGGCATTCATGTCCAAAAAGATTGATTTTTACGTTCTGGCCATCGTGGTCGGCCTGTTCCAGGGCGGAATTCAGGCACTGAGCCGTTCCTACTACGCCGGCCTTATCCCTGCCGGACGGGAAGCTGAATTTTACGGGTTTTACAATATGCTGGGTAAATTCGCCGCCATTCTCGGACCGGCCCTCATGGGAATCGTCGGCCTGGTTTCCCGCCGTATCATGATGCCTGCCGCCCCCTCGCCTGAACAGGTCGTTGAAGTGGGGCGGCTGGCCTCGCGATTTTCCATCGCATCGGTTATCATTTTGTTTATTCTCGGCGCCCTGCTCTTCTTTTTTGTTGATGAAGAAAAGGCCCGCAACGATCTCAAACATTTTTAATCATTCCCCCGGCGTCTTCATTATCGCCGCAACCAGCGCAAAAAAGCCATCGGGCAATATGCCCAATGGCTTTTGTTTTTCTTTCGGGGATAGGGCCGGCACATGAAGGAGGTTACACGTTGCCTGCCTCAATTTTCTTGTTTAACATTTCCACCTGTCTTTTTATCGTGGTTTCTTTGCGCATCGCATTTTCCACCGCACCCACCGCATGAATAACGGTGGCATGGTACCGGTTAAACCGCTGGCCGATGGTCTGCAGCGGTGAATCCGTATGCACCCGCGAAAGATACATGGCAATCTGTCTCGGTTTTACAATCTGCTGCCGGCGGGATTTTGAGACCAGTTCGGCAACCGTCAGATCATATTCCCTGGCCACCAGTTTTTTAATCACATCGATGGTAATTTTTTTCCGGCGGCGCCCGATAATCTTTACAACATTCTCGGCCAGCGCCATGTTGACCGGTTCACTCATAAGAGAAGATCGTGTCATGACCCCGGTCAAACCGCTTTCAAGCTGGCGCACATCTTCGGTCAGTTCCGTGGCCAGATACCGAAGAATATCCATGGAAACCCCTGCCCGGCGCGCCTTCGCCTTTTTCTTAAGGATCCGCACGCGGGTGTTGAAATCCGGCGGTTCAATGTCTGATATCAAGCCGCTTTGTAACCGCGAGCGCAATTCCGGGGTCAATTTCGGGATGTCCCCGGGAAGGTAGCAACTGGAAAAAATAACCGTTTTACCCGACTCGTACATGGTGTCGAGCATATGCGCCAGCTCAATCTGTGTCCGGTTCCGGCCGCTCAGATAGTGAATATCTTCAAGGATCAATACATCGCATCCATTTCGATATTTGCTTTTAAACCGATCCACCGAACCATGCCGGAAGGCACTGACCAGCTCATTGGTAAAATCTTCGGCCGTAATATAATACACCCGATCATTGGGAAATTCAGAAAGCACATGGTGACCAATGGCCTGGGACAGATGGCTTTTTCCCATTCCGGTCTTTGACATCAGAAGCAACGCGTTCTGCTGCTTGTTTTTGCACGACGCAAAAGAAAGAGACGCGGAAAAGGCAAAATCACTGTTGCCGCCGACAACAAACTGGTCAAAGGTAAAATCCCTTCGTAAATACCGGCCGCTGTGAACCTGGACATTCATATTGGGCAGACCGAGCTGGACCGGTTTTTGTTTCCGGCGGGCAGCCGGGGTTCTGGAACGGGTCGGCGAAGATTTTACTTCAAATGAAAATTCACAGCGCTGGCCCGTCAACTGGTCCATTTCGGACGTAATCAGATCATGATAGTTTTCATGGATCCGTTTTTTCGAAAATGAATTTACACAGTTCAACACCATCCGACCGTTGTCAATCCGGTCAAAACAGACCGGGTCGATCCACAGGTGGTATGCCTGTGAAGACAGTTTCTTTTTCAGCTTCGCCTTTACCTGTTCCCAAACAGCTTCCATAGATATCCAGTTCTTTTCACAATATAATTGGGCAAAGGAATAAAAACCTAAAAACCTTACGACATTAGTAGCGGAAATATTTAAGTCTGGATTGATTTTCCAGAGGATTAACAGTGAAGCAGAGTTAAACGTTTTTTATGAGTTCTAATATTTCAAGTCAACCCGAACCGACGGCGATTTTCCCCCACGCTCGCAATCACTTATTAACAATCCATAAGCATTTATTTTAGATACAAATATTACCACTCGCACATCAACTGTTTTAAAATACAACAGATACGATCTGCCGAATTTTTTAAGTATTTTAAATAGATCCATCCATCCCGCTGGTTGTCAACATTTTTCAATTTCTCGTATTTTCTCCGATTTTCATCCGATAGCTCAGAAATTCAATTTATTTAATCGCATTTAGCGGCCACCAGTCGACGGTTCGAATCCGGTTTACAAAAATGTATTTGCCCGTTAGAATGACCGGGTTAATGAATCTGCAAAGCGATAACATATTCAACCGTATTATTATGCGCTTAACAAATTTATCAGGATATTGCCGCCGATCACTGCCATAAGGACCCATGGATTCCGATGCATTCAGACACCATTATTATACGAGGTGCCCGCCAGCACAACCTGAAAAATGTGGATGTCGATCTGCCCCGAGACCGCCTGATCGTGATCACCGGTCTCTCCGGGTCCGGAAAATCGACACTGGCCTTCGACACGTTGTACGCCGAGGGCCAGCGCCGCTATGTTGAATCGCTTTCGACGTACGCCCGTCAGTTCCTGGAGCGCCTGGACAAGCCCGATGTCGATTTAATTGACGGCCTGTCACCGGCCATCGCCATTGAGCAGAAATCGGCCAGCCACAACCCGCGTTCGACGGTGGGAACCGTTACGGAAATATACGACTACCTGCGGCTGCTCTATGCCCGAGTCGGAACCCCGTACTGCCCCCTTTGCCACAAACCGGTTTCCGGCCAGAGCCTGGATCAAATCATGGACCAGGTGAAGGCCCTGGATGACGGCACCAGAATAATCATCCTGGCCCCTCTGGTTTCCGGCCGGAAAGGAACACACGCCGACCGCTTCAATCAACTCCGCAAACAGGGATTTGCCAGGGTCCGCATCGATGGCCGTCTCTTTGAGATCGACGATATCCCCCGTCTGAAAAAGAATGTACCTCACGATATCGAAGTCGTCATTGATCGCCTCATCGTCAAAGCGGCCATGACCAACAGGCTGGCGGATTCTCTGGAACTGGCCCTGGCTCAGGGCTCGGGAGCAGCCATCGTGGCCGCTGAAAATAATAAATCGATCACCTTTAATGAGCAGGCAACCTGCACGACCTGCGGCTTTACCATCCCGGAACTGACCCCGGCCAGTTTTTCGTTTAACTCTCCCCAGGGTGCCTGTACGGCCTGCGACGGGCTGGGGGCCTCTTTCGAGTTCGACCCGGACAAGATTATTCCCAATCCGACGCTTTCCCTCAGGGACGGGGCCGTCGAAATGTGGGCCAACCGCCATTCCGTCTACTTCGCCGAGTTTTTAGAATCATTGACAGGCCATTTCGGCGAAGATATCTATACGCCCTACCAGGAGCTGTCCGACCGGTTTAAACAGGTCCTTTTATACGGATCCGGAGACGATGAGATTCCGTTTTATACCGTTCAAAACGGTCGCCGGCAGCCCAGGCCCAAATCGTTTGAAGGGATCATTCCCAACCTCGAACGACGATACCGCCAGACCGATTCGCCCCGGGCCCGTGAAGAGATCAAACGGTACATGTCGTTTACTGTCTGCCGGACCTGCCGGGGGTCAAGGTTAAACGAGGTCAGCCGCGCCGTTACGATCAACGGCACTGCTGTTTTTGAAATGACGGCACTGCCGGTGGCCAGGCTCCGCCGCTTCCTAACGGATCTGGGCCTGACCGACAAACAAAAAGCCATCGCCGGCCGCATACTCAAGGCAATATTCCATCGCCTGGAATTTCTGGAAAATGTCGGCCTCGGTTACCTGACCCTTAACCGGTCCGCCGATACGCTGTCCGGCGGTGAAAGCCAGCGAATCCGCCTGGCCACTCAGATTGGCGCCAGGCTGACCGGTGTGCTCTATGTCCTGGACGAACCGAGTATCGGGCTTCACCAGCGGGATAATCAACGGCTGCTCGATACCCTCTTCCAGATGCGGGACATGGGGAACACGGTTCTGGTCGTGGAACATGACGAAGAAACCATCCGGGCGGCGGATTACGTCATCGACATGGGGCCCGGTGCCGGGGTTAATGGGGGCCAGGTTGTTTTTGCAGGGCCTCCAGCGGCATTGTGTAAAGAAGAAAATTCGCTGACCGGTGCGTATCTGTCCGGCCGGAAAAAAATCAGTGTGCCGTCCGCACGACGCCATACCCGTTCAGAAAAAATCGTGATCCACGGGGCGTCTGAAAATAACCTCAACCATATTGATGTGACTTTTCCCCTGGGATGCCTGGTCTGCATTACCGGGGTTTCCGGATCGGGAAAATCGACCCTGGCGATTCGTACCTTGTACCATGCGCTCCTCCAGCACCTCAACCGCGTCCACATCTCTTCCGGCAGACATGCCCGCATCAGCGGACTCGGGCAGCTGGATAAAGTCGTCAACATCGACCAGGCCCCTATCGGCCGGACCCCGCGTTCCAACCCGGTAACCTATACCGGCGTATTCACGTTCATCCGGGAACTGTTTGCCAAAACACCGGAAGCCAGGGCCCGCGGCTACAAGTCCGGCCGGTTCAGTTTCAATGTCAAAGGGGGCCGCTGCGAAGCCTGCCGGGGAGACGGCATCGTCAAAGTCGAAATGCATTTTCTGCCCAATGTCTACGTGACCTGTGATGTGTGTAACGGAAAACGCTACAATAGGGAAACCCTGGAAATTCGATACAAAGGCTACGATATCGCCCAGGTACTCGACATGACGGTCAACCAGTGCTTAATTTTTTTCAGGAGAATCCCTTCGGTTCGGCTCAAGTTGCAGACACTGGTGGATGTCGGCCTGGGATACGTCAAGATTGGTCAGCCGGGCACGACCCTTTCCGGGGGCGAAGCCCAGCGGGTCAAACTGGCCAGGGAACTGAGCCGCAAAGGCACCGGCCATACCCTTTACATCATGGACGAACCCACCACGGGCCTGCACACGGACGACATCCGGCAACTGCTGGTCGTACTCAACCGCCTGGTCGATGCCGGCAACACCATTGTCATCATTGAACATAACCTCGACGTCATTAAAACGGCGGACTACATTGTCGATCTGGGCCCCGAAGGCGGGGATGCGGGGGGCAACGTCGTGGCCAGAGGTACACCCGAGGAAGTGGCTGCCAATCCAGCCTCATACACCGGTAAATATTTGAGGAAAGTACTTTGACCGGATACACGGCCGGCTCCAAAGTGACCCGTCTGAAGAATGACAACAGAAAGCAAAAAGGAGCGTCATGACCCGAATGATTTATCTTGTCCACCTTGCCGCCATCTTTGCCATCGGCATGCTCTCAACGGCAGGGGCGACAACATACTACATCTCTCCCCAGGGTTCAGACGGCAGCAACGGGACGTCAACCCTGGGCCCATGGGCGACCTTTTCCCATGCGGATACGCAACTGCATCCGGGAGATACCCTGGTGATCATGGATGGGACGTATCACCAGATAATCCGGCCAACACATTCCGGCACGCGGGCAGAAGGATATATCACCTACAAAGCCCGGCACAATTTCAAGGCCATTATTGCCCCCGCAGTTGACACGGGAAGAGCGTCCATCGAAGTATTTTCCTGCCCGGGATGCGGCGGCGGAGGAAACACCCCGGTCCTGGGGTATCTGAAGTTTGAAGGACTTATTGCAAGAGCCATCGGTGAGAATTCCGCCATCAGTCTCTATTCCCGAGACGATGCGGCCGTCGACGAAATGACCCACCATATTATAGTCAGGAAATGTGGTTTTTTTGGAAGCGCTCAGGAGTCTAATTCTTCCGTTATAGACCTGGGCAATAATTTAAGAGACAGCCTGGTTGAAGATGTATTTTCCTACGGGAAAAGCCGCAAGGCGGGGCAGGCGTTCGGCTGCCTGCGGGTAACGGTGCGACGGGCTGTTTTGCGGTATGACTATTGGGAAGGTGATAACTACAAGCCCAATGATCCCAGAACTACTTTTTCGGGATACAATACCCAGGACAGTATTTTTGAAAACATTATCGCCCTTGACGCCGCACGGACGCCGCCGGGATATTCTGCTGATCGCGCGGGGTTTGCCGCTGCCGGCAATGAGACACCGGCGACATTGTCCGGTTCAATCCGCAATAAATACCTTGGACTTGTCATTATCAATAACTTTGCAAACGGTGTGGATGTCAATGGCGGCTCCGGTAACCCGAACGAAGATCTTGTTTTCAGGGATATCCTCTCCTGGGGCGGTAGAAATGACGGGTACGGTTTTAATGTGCAGGGAAATGACAACGGCTCCCACTATTCATTCATGACCATCGGTAACAACGAGAGTTCCGGCTTCAGGCTTGATCCCTACCCTCACGCCCCCATAACAAATGAGACGGTCACAAACATCTTCTCCACCGGTAATGGCGTACTGGCCTTTATTTACAACCCGGGGCAAGTCACGTCCTTTAAGAATAATTCATCAGCCAATGTGAACACGGAATATGACAATCAGGCGCTTGAACCGCAATATGCGCCTGACATCTCCGAACGTTTTCTTGACCCGGTCATGGTGCCGGGACATGCACGGGGGGCAACGATAGTTCGCCGTTATGTTGACGGCCAGTTGACAAATACCCCGCTGTGGCCCTGGCCGGATGAAGATACCATCAAGGCGTTCATGTGCAACCCGGCCGACCTTGCGACAGTACATCGACTGAATCCGGCCGACCCGCTGTTTGTGGGACGGCCGGGCTGGTGTGAGACCGACAAGACGCTCACCGAGTACATCTGGGAATTTAACGGTGCACGCTGCCCGAATGATATCTGCAACGGCACGGGCAGGGGCAATATTTTATCACCCGCTATTCCATTTTTGCTGCTGCAAAAGTGATTTACCGCCCGCCTGAACGACAGGGGGCGGACCCGGACTGAACCTTTTGAACGTGACACTTTCTCCCGATACTGGTATATGCAAATCTCGAAATTCTGGCGGGATACCTGCTTAATCTGCCAGTCACCGGGAACAGGTCACCGGGATCAGCCACCAACCAGGACGGAAACCCCATGAAGCCAAGAATAAAAACAGCCGCGACGCTGACACCGGACGGCGGTGAAATGACGCTTTACCAGCATGACCGTGATTTTTCGATCGTGGTCAATGGTGAAGATTTAATGCACAGCCGCCGCCATGAGTCTGAACTGGCACTGGCGCGGCTGGGGGGGAACCGCGGGCGTTGCCCCATCGACAGCAATCCAAGCGACATCGCCGGCCGCGCTGAAGAAACCAGAATGTCCATCGGTATACTGGATCATCATCCGTTCACCCGGTGCCAATTAAGCCGGTACCAATTAAGAAAGGAACGCTCATGACCGTTTATCACTGGAATGCCGAAGATTACGAAAAGCATTCCCGGGGCCAGCAAAAATGGGCCGGAGAATTAATCACCCGGCTGGATCTGAACGGATCCGAGCAGGTGCTTGATATCGGGTGCGGTGATGGCCGGGTAACGGCTGAAATTGCCGGTCTGCTGCCCGCAGGACAGGCCGTCGGGGTTGACAGCTCGGACGCGATGATCAGCCGGGCCGGGAAAAAGTACCCGCCGGACAAGTATTCGAACCTGTCTTTCCGACAGATGGATGCCCGATATCTGTCGTTTGACGGGACATTTGATATCGTCTTTTCAAATGCCGCCCTGCACTGGGTGAAAAACCATGCGCCGGTGGTCAACGGGATCTTTAAAGCCCTGAAACCCGGCGGCAGAATACTGCTGCAGATGGGTGGAAAAGGAAATGCCGGCGATGTGTTATCTGTATTGGACAGTATTTTGCCTGACCCGCAATGGAAATCGTATTTTGATCATTTCGGATTTCCTTATGGGTTTCTCGGAAGGAAAGCATACGAGGAGTTGTTGGATAAGGCTGGCTTTAAAATCGACCGCGTTGAGCTGATTCCCAAGAATATGGAACTGGCCGGGCAATCCGGCCTGGAAGGATGGATCCGGACCACATGGCTGCCGTACACCAGCCGGGTCCCCGAAGAAAAAAAAGACGAATTTATCCGCGCGATATCGACGGCGTATATGAAAAATTTTCCCATGGATTCTGACGGGATCGTTCATGTCGCCATGGTCAGGCTGGAAGTGGAAGCGAGGAAAAACGGCTGAGCAGGCAACCGGGCAGATCTTTTCACAAGTCGTCTATTGCTTCACCGGATGATGGGCTGCACAATAAGCAGTACCTTTTACCGGCCGCCGCCTGCACCGGCCTGACCGGTACAGGGCACCCGGAACATCCTGTTATCAATCTCAGAACCGGCGACAACCATTAAATGGATCGGTTCATCCATACAGAACCGGAACCGGTCGGCATCATCCATGACGCTATCATCCATGACGCTGCCCATGATTCACGCCTTCATGGTTATCAAGAAAGTCGTAAACAACTATCTATTCTTCCGACCAGTACTCTTTGGGCATATCCTTTGCCAGGGCCAGGGCGCCATTGGCACCGGAAAACAGCGGATCTTTCACCCGCTGAACACCCGCGGGCCCGTCTTCGCCCAGAACCTTCTGCAGATACGAACAAAGCCCCTTGATCTGGCTGCCGCCACCGGCCAGGATGATATTTTTCCGAATCTCATCCTGGAACTGGGGGTCAAAATTCGCAATGAGTTCCTGGGCCGTTTCAACAATGGCAGGCAGAATGCTTTCACAGGCGATTCTTACTTCATCGGTCACATCATGTAGTGTCTGTTTTGATGCCACCGGCAGGTTGACTTCAACCCGATCTTCGGGCTCGCCCACAAAACTGAATTCTTCCTTGATCTGGCGAACCATTTCCAGGTTAAAATCCGCATCGGGATAGCGTGCTTTAATGGCGGTAAACATCTGTTCGTCCACATAATCGCCGGCCATTACAATGGACCGCTGGTCTTCATCGGCAGGTACCGTGCCGTGCATGATACAGAAATCGATGGTACCGGCCCCGATATCAATGATCATGGCGTTGTTCAACGCTTCCAGGCCATAGGCCACGGCAAAGGGCTCCGAGACGACCATCAAGGAATCCGTGTAGTCGGAAAAGGCTTTTTTAATAGCGATTTTATTTGCTTTAAGGGCTTCGGCCGGAACGCCGACCACCGCCCGGACATGGCTTCGTTTATCTGCGCCGATCAACCCGATCAAGTGTTCGAACAGGGCACGGACGGCTTCTTCATCCCGCTCCATCCCCTCCTTGATCACACCATACGCCAGGGGGCGGGACAGGTTCAGCGATAGGCGGTTCACCAGGGCTTCCTCACCGAAAAGGATCGATTTTCCCACTACTTTCCTGGCGATAAAATCCTTGGGCCATCCCACATAACTGTCCACCCATCTTTTCTTGCGGTTATTGGCGGAGATGGCACTTCTGGAGGTACCCAGATCAACCCCTACAATCAGATTGTTTTTAGCCGTTTTTTTCGAACGCATGTTTCTCTCCTCTTTGAGTCCGTACCCCTTTTTGGGCCAGATAGACAATCATTCCCTTTTCAATAAATGACGCAATTTTTTCCTGGTAATCGGTTGTTTTTAGTTTTTTTTCTTCTTCCTCGTTGGAAATACATGAAATCTCGCTTAATACCGCCGGCGCTTCAACATTAAGCAGTACCATAAACGGCGCCACTTTTACGCCCCAGTTGTGCACATCCTTATCATACTTCTTAATATTAGCAAAGAGGCTGCGCTGGATCGCCGTGGCCAGGACGATGGATTCCTGCTGCTTCATGGTATCGCCGATTTTCCGGATTAATTTTTTAAAATCGCCCGCTGAATACATGGAATCGGCATTTTCCCGTTTGGCCAGCTGCAGGGTCTCTTCATCGGCAGGGGGGCCAAAAGAATACGTTTCAATAATGTTCAGGTCTTTTTTGGGAAGCGAATTGACATGAATGGAAATAAACAGGTCGGCCCCCACGACGTTGGCAAATCGGACCCGGTCTGACAGGGATACTGTTTTATCCGTTTCCCGGGTAAGATAAATCTTCAGACCTTCGTCCCTGTCCAGTCGTTTCTTAAGCATCCTGGCTACGGCCAGAGTGATATCCTTTTCCCGGGTCCCAAGCGCCCCGATGGCACCCGGATCCCGGCCGCCGTGGCCGGGGTCGATCACCACGCTTCGAATTCCCAGGCCGAACAATGTCGACAAGCGCACATTCTTATTATCCAGCAGGCGGGCATAGCTGCCCGTTTCGACGGGAGACCGGGGCCAGGGCGGCAGATCAAAATTATCGCCGGCAAGGGGCACATCAACGATGGGAATTGCTCCCGGTGAATCGGCTGCCATGGATGGAGAAGGCGTGGTGGCCGCACGTGTTTCCTGCGTCGAATCGGCACCCGGATAAAAGGTTGCGACCCTGTAGGGAAGGCCGCCAGCCAGAAACAGATAAAAAAGCGCTGCGCTTGCCACCATGGCCATTACAAAGACCGACCGCCGGGTCGACCGGTACGTTTTTTTCCGCACGGGCGCCGGTTTTTTTTTAAAGGGCGGTTGCCGGGGATCAAAGATGCGCTGATTGTTATCCCGCAGGTCTTTGAGTATTGCCTTCTTCAGATTTTTATTAATTTTTTTTTGCCCGGGCATGGTCCGTTTCCGAAAGAATGCCAATTAGATTGAATGAATACCTGGATTGAGCGATTTTTTTCAGGAACCATGTGCCAAGATATTTAGATGCTGAGGATTTCAAAAAACGAAGACATCCCCGTTGGATGTGCCGCGTATTTTTAAGATCCTCAGCGCTCAACAGATTGGTGCAAAGCGAGCTAACTATCGCTCCATTCAGGTAATAGTCTGTTCCCTTTTAAAGGTCAATACGCTTTCAAACCCGACCCCGCCGTTTTAAAAGCGGTTAAACCAGGCAACCGTTTCCCGGATAAACTCATCCTGGTGCGCGGGGTCGCTCATTCGATGGTCACCGCCCTTTTGAACAATGATTCTTTTCGGCGAACCGGCTGCGGCATGGATCTGCCGACCGTGCGAAACGGGAACCGTTTCATCGGCATCCCCGTGGAAAACAAGCAGATGATCGACGGCCGATACCTTTGCGGCAATATCAAATTGAAGGTTATTTTCGTAAAACGAGTCGGAAAAATTCCCTGTGTCTTCCGTATTATGACGATTCCGGATCAGGGTGGCACTGTTAACGGGGGCTGACACGGTCACCACGGCCGACGGCCTGATTTCTCCGGCCACGGCCAGGCAGACCGTTCCCCCCATGCTGCTGCCGAACAGACCGATCTCCTGCCCCAGACGGGTCTGGGTGCGGATGAATTGAACAGCGGCCAGAAGATCCCGGCACCGCCCCGGTACAGTCGTTACCTGCTCGAAATCCCCGTCACTCTGACCACAGCCTCGATGATCAAAGGCAAGATAGGCGATCTTGCGTAGATTGCACTGGCCGGCCAGAACGGCCTGCTTGGGGGATGTGCGATCACTGATCAAACCATGACAACCGATCACCACCCGGTGCGTTTGCACAGGTGGCAGGTAGAGCGTCCCCGCCAGTCGTAATCCGTCTGCGGTGAACCCGACCTGCGAAATATGCGATCCTTGCTCAGGAGGCGTTAATAGGTTACACATAATCGATACCATTAATTTTATTGGTGAGACAGCGGCCTTTGAGACTGCCCGATGATTATCTATTTTGCCATGATTTTATCGGCGGATCAAGATCGCTGTGCTTAAGCCTGATAACACGAAATACCCCCTCCGGGTGAAAATCCTGAGAGTGGAAAGCAATAGAAAGAGACAGGTAATCTATGACCGTTAAAAAAGGTGAGATAATTGAAGCGACCATTACGGACCTGGCATTTGGCGGACGGGGGCTGGTCCGGATAGATGGAATGGCCGTCTTTGTTGATCCCGCTGTCCCCGGAGACCGTGTCCGGGCAAGGGTTTTTAAAAAACGGAAAAACTACGCCGAAGCGCGGGTGATCGACGTATTAACCCCATCTACCGACCGGGTGCCGCCGCCTTGCCCCTACAACGGCTGGTGTGGTGGATGTAAAAGCCAGTTTCTCGATTATGACCGGCAACTTGTCTATAAGCAGCAACAGGTCGCCGATTCTCTGGCCCATATCGGATCGCTTGAAGATATTCCGGTCCACCCGGTGATCCCTTCGGAAAGGATATTCGGTTATCGGAACAAAATGGAGTTTTCCTGTTCGGACCGCCGCTGGTTATTGCCGGAAGAAATGGGAGCGGATGAACCGGTCGATACCGATTTTGCCCTGGGCCTGCACGTACCCGGAACCTTCTACAAGGTACTGGATATCGACGCCTGCCTGTTAATGCCGGAGCTGGGCAACCGGATACTGAACTCGGCCCGGGCATTCATGAAAAATTCCCTCCACCCGGCATATGGGCTGCGAAGCCATCAGGGATTCTGGCGTTTTTTAATGCTCCGGCACTCGGTGGATAAAGATCAGTGGATGGTCAACATTGTGACCGCAACTGAAGACCGGCCGGCGGTTCAGGCCCTGGCCGATTCACTCCGGGCGGAATATCCCCGGATCGCTTCCGTCGTTAATAACGTCACTTCCCGGAAAGCCGGTATTGCATTGGGGGAATATGAAATGGTCCTGGCCGGGGATTCGACGATTACCGATCGAATCGGCAACCGGGTTTTTTCCATTTCCGCCAATTCCTTTTTTCAAACCAATACGCGGGGGGCAAAGGCCCTGTACCGCGTGGTTGAAAACTTTTCCGGGCTTACCGGAAATCAGACAGTTGTGGATCTATACTGCGGTGCCGGCACCATCGCACTGACCCTGGCCGAACAGGCCGGATCGGTCATCGGCATTGAAATCAGCGACACCGCCATCGCCGATGCCGAAAAAAACAGCCGGATAAACGGCATTGATAACTGCCGTTTCATCCGGGGAGATATCCGGGATAAACTGCCCGGATTATCGGTAAAGCCCGACCTGTTGATCATTGATCCGCCCCGGGCCGGAATGCATAAAGACGTGGTTCAACAGGTATTGGCCCTCTCCCCGGAGCGCATTGTCTATGTATCCTGCAACCCCGCCACCCTGGCCCGGGACCTTGGCCTGATGGTGGACGATTACGATATCAGAGAGGTCCAGCCGGTGGATATGTTTCCCCATACCTGGCATATTGAGGCGGTGGCCCGGCTCCACCGTCGATAAAGGAGGCTGGTTTCCATGCAGATAACCATGAGATCCATCGGCACGGTACGAACAACGGCCGTCAAACTGCCGCGCCATTGCCGCATATCGAATGTGAAAGGCTATCTGGAAATTGATCCGCCGTATATCAAAGGCCTTGCCGACATAAAGGCCGGTGAGCGGATCGTGGTCTTGTTCTGGTTTGACCGAAGCCCGGCTTTCACCCCGGACCTGCTCAGGCAGACCCCGCCCCACCGCCATCGCCCTTTCGGAATTTTCAGCACCTGCTCACCCAGACGGCCCAACCCCATCGGAATGTCGGTGCTGGAAGTACTTGCGGTGCGGGGAAATATAATTGACGTGAACGGATTGGATATGATGGACAACACCCCGATTCTGGATATCAAACCGTATATGGAGCTTCCTGCGGCCGACGGGTCGAAAGCCGGCCAGACGGATGCCGGACCCGTTTCCTGAAAAATTGGACTTGACACGTTCGATGCGGTTTGAATATTCACAAACCGGTGGCAGCCATACCCGGACCGGGTCATTTTTCCGCCCACATGCGTAAAGGAGACCTATGAAAGTCAGCAATGTATCCCAGATGCGAAAACTGGACCAGACGGCCATTGACACCTACGGCATTGCCGACGAACTGTTGATGGAAAACGCGGGACTGGCCGTATTTGAAGTGATCCGGGAGAAAATCGGGGTTCGTGGAAAACGGATTCTGATATTCAGCGGTGCGGGTAACAACGGGGGGGATGGCTTCGTGGTGGCGCGCAAAATTCACGCCGGGGGCGGCCGGGCCAGGGTGGCGGTTCTGGGAAATCCTGAAAAATACCGGGGGGCCGCCAGGCTGAACTGGGAGATTGCCAACAGGCTTCCCATCGAGATCACGCCAGTCGATTCGATCGCTGATTTGGCACGCGAACTAACGCATTGTGATGCGGTTGTTGATGCGATCTTCGGCACCGGCCTGACCCGGAATGTTGAAGGCATCTACGCGGAAACGATCAGGACGATCAACCAGTCCGGCCGGCCCGTGATCAGCATTGACATCCCTTCGGGTGTTCATGGCGACACCGGCCGGATCATGGGCGTTGCCATAAAAGCGGATGATACGGTTACCTTCGGGCTGCCCAAGTGCGGAAACCTGCTTTACCCCGGTTTTTCGCATAACGGGCACCTTTTCGTGACCCATATCTCTTTCCCGCCGGCCATGTACGATACTGATGCCATCAAGGTCGAAGTAAACGCCCCCCCGCCCCTGCCCGATCGAAACCCGGCCGGCCACAAAGGGACCTTCGGAGATGCCCTCTTTATTGCCGGCGCGTCCAGTTACTACGGAGCGCCCTGGCTTGCGGCCCAGGCCTTTCTCAACGCCGGGGGCGGCTACAGCCGGCTGGCCTGCCCGGCCGGGATGGTGCCGACGCTGGCCGGCAATGGAAGCGAGCTGGTCTTTATCCCCCAGCAGCAGACAGCGTCGGGAAGCATCTCACCGGCCAATGAGCCGGACCTTATCCGGGCCGCAGAAACCGTTGACATCGTGGTGATCGGGCCGGGAATTTCACTGGACAGCGGGACCCGGGACCTGGTCCGGTCGATGACGGCCGAAATCGACAAGCCGCTGATTCTCGACGGCGACGGAATTACCGCCATCTGCGACGAACCGGCCGTTGTGCGAAACCGCCCGGCCCCCACGGTGTTGACCCCCCACCTGGGAGAGATGTCACGCCTCACCGGGAAAAAAACAGGCGCAATTCAGGAAAACCCGGTGGCCGTATTACAGCAGACGGCCCGGGAGCTTGACGTGATCATCGTATTGAAAGGGGCGCACTCACTCATCGGCTTTCCCGATGAACGGGTGTATATCAACCTGAGCGGAAATGATGGCATGGCCACGGCCGGTTCCGGTGACGTTCTCACCGGAACCATTGCCGCCATGTACGGCCTGGGGCTCTCTTTCGGAAAAGCGGTCCGAAAGGGTGTTTTTATCCACGGCCTTGCCGGCGACCTGGCGGCCCGTGAAATCGGCCCGGATGGCATGACCGCCCGGAACATTCTCGCCGGCCTGCCCCATGCCCTGCGCCTGGACCGCAACGGACCGGCTTCTGATTTAGAACAGCAATATCGTATTTTATAGGTAAAATCATCGCTCGCCGCCGGACCGGTCCACCGGACCGCTCCAGGTGTAAAATGATCTGTTGATAATCTCACCGGCAGACGATTCCCGCCATCTTGACTTCCGCCAAGTTCGTCTTACCATAGGCCAGAATTGGATGTTTCAATCCCTGCCTACAATAAAATATGGAGAACAAAATGGCTGAATTATTTGACAGCATGGACGCCGCCCAGAAAAAGATCGATCCCCAGGCCGAACGGGACGCCAGTATTAAAAATTCTCTGGGTAAGATTAAAAATAAATTCATCGTGATGAGTGGCAAGGGAGGCGTCGGCAAAACCAGCACCTCGGTCAACCTCTCCATTGCCCTGGCCAAACAGGGATTCAAGGTCGGCATCATGGATGTGGATCTCCACGGTCCGGATGTACCCCGGATGCTCGGCATGGACGGACTGCTCGATCTTAATGAGAACAAAAAGCTGGCCCCCATGGCATATTCAGAAAACCTTGCGGCCGTCTCCATCGAATCGCTGACAACCAATAAGGATGATGCCATTATCTGGCGGGGTCCCATCAAGTATTCCGCCATCCAGCAATTCATTGCCGACGTCGAATGGGGAGAACTTGACTTTCTGATTATCGATTCTCCGCCGGGTACGGGTGACGAACCCTTGACGGTCGCCCAGATGATTCCCGATGCCCGTGCCATTGTGGTGACAACACCCCAGGAGGTATCCCTGGCCGATGTCCGCAAGTCCCTCAGTTTCTGCCGAACGGTAAAATTGGATATTTACGGAATCATTGAAAACATGAGCGGGCTGGCCTGCCCCCATTGCGGCGAATCCATTGAACTGTTTGGTTCCGGCGGTGGTGAAAAAATGGCCCGGTCGATGGGCCTCAATTTCCTGGGCCGCATTCCGATTGACCCCAATATGGTTAAATGCGGCGATGCCGGAGTCCCCTTCCAGGAGAAATATGAAAATTCACCGGTTTCCACTGCCTTTGCCGATATTGCAAAAAAAATCGGAAGTCTTGTTTAAACCTGGAATCAACCAGCACACTGGGTATTTTTTCCTTTACATCAATTACTGATCGAAGTATGATGTCGAATAATTTATCAACAATTCGAAAGGTTTTCGGTTCTCATGCCCAATGTGTTTATCCTTGAAAAGGACGCCAAGGCCCGCCGCTCTCTTACCGATTCGCTTTCTGAGTCTTTCGATCTGGAATTCTTTTTTAACGGAGCGAAGGTAAAGAATATCTTCCATGATCGCCACTACGATCTGATTATTCTGGATCTGCCTTCCCAGCCCGAACCTTTTAAGCTGCTGCAGTGGATAAAGAAAGATCTGCCTTATACCCCGGTGATTGTAACCAGTCGTTCGGAATCTACTGAAATTGTCGTTAAGACAATTAAAGAAGGCGCCTCTGATTTTATTTCCAAGCCTTATTCGGCCGAACGTATCTGCCTGGCCGTTGAACAGGCCATGGAAGAACGCAGCCTGAAAAACGAGATCGACTATTTACGCCGCAATCAGGATGTCATTTACGACTTTGACAAAGTCATCGCTGAAAGCGATGCCATGAAAGGCATCATTGCGACCCTGAAAAAATTCGCCAAAACCGACGCCACCATCATGATGACGGGTGAAACCGGTACCGGCAAAAGCTTTTTATCCGGCTCGATCCATTTTAACAGCAAGCGGGCCAGACGTCCGTTTGTAAAAATAAATTGCGCCAACATACCAGAAACATTACTTGAAAGCGAATTATTCGGCCATGAAAAAGGCGCCTTCACCGGTGCCGACCGCCTTCGTGTGGGACGCTTTGAGCAGGCCGACGGCGGCACACTCTTTCTCGACGAAATTGGCGAAATCAGCCTCTCCCTGCAGGCCAAACTCTTGCGCATACTGGAAGATAAAGCCTTTGAACGGGTAGGAGGGAACCGAACGATTAACGTGGACGTGCGGGTCATTGCCGCCACCAACCGCCACCTTGAAAAGCTGATCGAAGAGGGAAAGTTTCGCGAAGATCTATATTATCGGATCAATATTCTTTCCGTGGATCTGCCGCCGTTGAGAGAGAGAAAAGCATGTATCAAGCCGATGGCCAACATGATGCTGCAGAAAATCTGCCGTTCCTTAAAGAAAAAAATTGAAGGATTTTCCGATCCGGTCATGGAACGGATCATCTCCTATAACTGGCCGGGAAATATCCGTCAATTGTCCAACGTCATTGAGCGTGCTGCCATTCTCCAGGAGGGACCTATCATCCGAATGGAAAATATTGCCATCCCGGTGGCCGCGCCGCAAACGTCTACAGAGACACCGGGTATCCACCTGCCCCCCCTGTCCCCTGCCCAGGCAACCGAGAAAGAGTTGATTCTAAGTGCCCTTGAAGAGAATCTCTGGATTCAAAAAGATGCCGCTGAAAAATTAGGCCTTTCTCCCCGCACCCTGAATTATAAAATAAAAAAATATAACATTACCCACTCTCGCTGGCGGAAAAACAAGTAGCTTCAGCGCTGTGGTATTTGAAGATTTTGAGCATTGATTTAACAATATTCGTGCGATTTTGGACAAGTCCGATGAAATACTTTGCGATAAGCCATAATTTATCTGGTTATTTTCTGGATATTTCGAATATTCAGGTTGACATTGGTTTTCAGGTAATATATCCGAAACTAATTTGTTTACGGTGACAGTAGATAGATAAATATTTATAATTTTTTATTCAGGAGGAAACTCAACAATGGACATCTTAGATACCATCAAAGCAAGGGATCCAAACGAGAAAGAGTTTCACCAGGCAGTTGAGGAAGTCATCGAGTCGGTTCGCCCCGTTCTGGACCGGTACCCGGAATTTCGAAAAGCGGCGATTCTGGAACGTATTACCGAACCGGAACGCGTTGTCATGTTCCGGGTTCCCTGGATGGACGACCAGGGGCAGATCCATGTCAACCGAGGGTATCGCATCGGGATGAACAGCGCCATCGGCCCCTACAAAGGCGGCTTACGGTTTCACCCGTCCGTGACATTGAGCATTCTGAAATTTCTCGCCTTTGAGCAGGTTTTCAAAAATGCACTGACCACGCTGGCCATGGGCGGCGGCAAGGGCGGGTCTGATTTTGACCCCAAAGGCAAGTCGGACAATGAAGTCATGCGGTTCTGCCAGGCATTCATGTCTGAGCTGTACCGGCATATCGGCCCGAACACCGATGTTCCGGCCGGAGATATCGGCGTGGGCGCCCGTGAGATCGGATTTCTCTTCGGAATGTACAAAAAATTGAAAAACGAATTCACCGGTGTACTGACCGGTAAAAGCCTTGGCTGGGGCGGCAGTCTGATCCGTCCTGAAGCCACCGGGTACGGGGCAATTTATTTTGCAGCAGAAATGCTGGCCACCAGAAACGACACTTTCAAGGGAAAAAAGTGTCTCGTCTCCGGTTCGGGAAACGTGGCCCAGTACGCGGTTGAAAAAATTATCCAACTGGGCGGCAAGGTCCTGACGATGTCCGATTCATCCGGCTACATTTTTGATGAAGCGGGTATCGATGCCGACAAGCTGGCATTTGTTATGCGGTTGAAGAACGTTCGACGCGGCCGTATTAAAGAGTATGCCGAGAAATACCCCCAGGCGGTCTATACACCGGTCGACTCATCCCTGAATTATAATCCGCTGTGGGATCATGCGGCCGATTGTGCCTTCCCCTGCGCCACTCAAAATGAAATCGACGAAAAAGATGCGATTAACCTGGCAAATAACGGCGCCATGCTGGCCTGTGAAGGGGCCAACATGCCGTGTACACCGGCAGCAATTGACATTTTCATGGACAAAAAAGTCCTTTATGCACCGGGTAAAGCATCCAATGCCGGTGGCGTCGCCGTTTCCGGCCTGGAAATGGCACAAAACAGTATGCGACTGGCGTGGACCCGCAAAGAAGTGGACAACCGGTTGAAAACCATCATGAAGAGCATCCACAGCACCTGTCTTGAGGCGGCCGCGGATTTTGGCCAGGACGGAAATTATATGGCAGGGGCCAATATTGCCGGCTTCGTTAAAGTTGTCAACGCCATGCTGGATCAGGGACTCGTTTAGAGAAACAGTAAAATAAAATATCCAACTTTCCAACAAGGGCCATAGCGGGGTTGAGCCTCTACCTGTTATGGCCTTTTTTACATATTTTCGGCCAGCTTCAGCAGTTTTTTCCCGATGCCGATATTTAATTTCGGCTGGATATAGTCGTGATGATCTTCATTGAAAGGAATGTAAACCAACAGCGCCTGACGCGCGACGATCTGGATCTGACTGAGCCGTGGAAAATAGATTCTTGAAGGTCTGACAAGTTCAGCAAAAACGATTTTCAATGTCTGGGCGGCTTCCGTCACCGGCAGATTGGCCGGGATCATCGCCCCTTCGGGCAGTTTTTTATCACCATTAACCGGAATCTGGGCAACCGTGAGCCGACGGGAAAGGGTTAGCAGCATTTTGGGCCGGACCTTGAATGCCGGCACCCAGAAATGGAACCGGGCTTCCGTATCCTTTTCTTCAGCAGGTTGGGATATATTGGCCAAACGCCTGAAATCCGCGACCGAACCCATCGAAACACCATCAACATCTGCCGCAATACGCCAGAATGGAAAGCTGGTTTTAAACCGCCCCATTTCCGTCAGGCAGATAAGCGGCAGCTTCTTAAATCCTTTCTTCGTCGGTTGCCAGGCCGTCTGGCAATTTTTACATATCAGCACGGCGGCGTCTTTCTCTCCGTCGAGATCCCACCCGCAGGCCGGGCAGATCGTCGCAAAAAGCCGGGTCCTGTTTTCGATCTTTTCGGTACGGGAAAGCGTATCTTCCAGATTGTCGGGTATGCCGCTTGTAACCGGCTTGTTCTGCATGGCGTCAAACAGCCGGCCCGACAGATAAAACGGTGCATATAAAAGGCTGACAATCTCTCCGATATACGACTGGTGGTAAATCGGTTTGGGCACAAACCGGGCCAGGGAAGTTTTAAAAAGATTAATGGCATCCGCATAGGGAATATCCGGACGAAGAAACCGGCCTTTGGATTTTTCCGTGGCAAACGTCAATTTTCCGACCTGGGGCCGGATACCGGCCGAAAACGGGAAATGCGTTGATTTGATTGCCTGCTGGCTGGAATCAACAAAGCGACTCACCACGCCGGCGTTCACACAGGAATAAAGTATCCCTTTAAAGCGCCAGAAGGGGAAATAGATCAGTTCCCGATCAACGGTGGGATTGTGAGGAAGCAGGTATCGAAAATAGGTCGGGGGCATCAGGTAAGACTTTACCCGGCAATACCCGCACGAAAAAATCCGGTCGCTTTCCGTCAGCTCTGCCGGGGCGCCGCATTGGGGACAATGATATTCAACGGAAAGTTTAATACTTCTCTCCGCACTGGTTACAATAGACAGCGCCGCCTAAATTCTCAGCCCCGCATTTGGGACAGACTTTCTCTTTGGCGGTATCGGCGACCGGGTGGCCACACCGGGAACAGAACCTGGCATGCGGTGACAGATTTTTCCCGCATTTTTCACATTTCTGAAACACCAGTAATTGATGCCCGCAATGGGGGCAGAACTTCGCATCCACGTCAACCGCTTGATGGCATTCCGGACAGGCCGGTGCCTCGCCACCCGAAACCGGTGTGGCCGTTCTATTTCCCTGCTTCGCAAAGTACTGGGAAAACATGGCCGGCATCATCAGGCCCAGGCCGGTACCCATCCCTGCCCCGGCGCCGCCTTCAGACTCCGATGCTTTTTCAAGGGCCATGGCCGCTTTCATCCGGGTCAGTTTATCCAGATCCTGAAACAGCCCCATGCGGCTGCGATCATCAATGGCCGACTGGACTTCCGGTGGCGGGGTGATGGAATTAATATAAATATTTTGTAAAGAGAGCCCAAAATAACTGAATTCTTTTTCGAGACGATCGGCAAGGCTCCCCGACAGCTCATCATATTTGGCCGGCAGGTTTAAAATCGTATCAATGCTTTCACCCATGAAATCGTTAAACCGGGACACAATCACACGGTTCAGATACGCCTCGACAGCTTCGGTAGTAAACACCCCTTGCGTCCCCACCAGGCTGTTGATAAACAACACCGGCTGGACCACCTGGAAGTTAAAAATGCCAAACGCCCGCAGCCGTATCAGTCCCAACTCGTCGTCGCGGAATGCGACCGGATCCCGGGTGCCCCATTTCAGATTGGTAAACACCTTCATGTTCACCATGTAAACTTCGGCCCGGAGCGGACTGGTCATCCCCCAGGGCAGCGACACCATCTTGGTCAACAGGGGAATATTAGCCGTTTTCAGGGTATGACGGCCCGGACCGAAGGCCTCCACCGCTTTTCCCTTATAGAAAAAAACGCCGGCCTGGCTTTCCCGAACGGTCAGCTGGGCGCCATACTTGATCTCCCCGGATCCCTGTTCGGGAATGCGGTGTACCAGCTCCTTACCGGTATCGTCAAACCACTCGATCACTTCCAGGAAAAAGATATTATTGGTTCCCATGCTCCACATCCTTTCGGTTGAGCCCTGGCCAATTTGGGCAGTAAAGGCAGATTTATATATTGGTATCACTAAAAAGAAAGCTATCCGGAGTCTGTATCAGCTGGTACCTATATCATATCCACCATCTTATACAAGGACGTAGACGGTCAATTTCGATTGACAGGAGATTCTCGGGTTCGATATCATTATCAAATATCGGCAATCGAGACGTCTTCAACAAGAGGGTGAAACAATGAGATATAAAATATGGCTGCTGCTCACGGCGATCTGCCTGGCCGGATGCTCTGCGGGCGGGTTTAAGTTACAGGTTCGATTTGATGATACGGGCCAATTGAAAAAAGGAGACGTGGTCTATTTTCAAAACGAAGCGGTCGGCAGTGTTACCGCTGTGAATAAAACCGATCAGAATAAACGGATCGCCGCTTTGAAAATCGATAAAAAAATGGCCGGGAAAGTCACTGACCAGACGTTATTTTTTATCGATCCGGACCCCAGGGAGAATCTCCGTTCCGCCGTCGTTATGGTAACGGGAAAAACGGAGGGTACGCCCTTAAAAAACGGTGCCATTGTCGACGGTGCCGGCCGGGTATTCGTTTTTTTCCATCGTCTCCAGAACCAGGCGCAAGAAGGACTGCAGGAGGTCCTCTCACAATTTGATCGATTTTCCCAACGCCTGAAAAAGATCCCGGAAAGCAAAGAATTCCGTCAACTGGAAACCGATCTGAAATCCCTCGCCAAAAAAATGGCCGCTTCTGGCGAGGCCGCCAGAGAATCGATCCAGGATGAGTTGATCCCCCAGCTGGAAAAACAGCTCGATCTGTTAAAGGATCGACTGAAAGCACTGGGTCGGGAAAAAGAAATCGAACCATTGGAAACCGAAATGAAAAAGATCCGATCGATTTAAGCCTGCAGCAGGACCCCGTTGATCGTGACATAACAAAGCGCTACGAGAGGAGATCTTCCGATGAACAGACCGATTCCGACCCGAGAACAGGCCTTTGAGCTGCTGGGCCGATACAACCAGAACAACAGCCTCATCAGACACGCCCTGGCCGTTGAAGGCGTCATGCGCTACATGGCCCGAAAATTCGGCGCAGATGAAGAGAAATGGGGGATCATCGGCCTGGTTCATGACCTGGACTATGAAAAATACCCGGATCAGCACTGTAAAAAGTCCGAAGAGATCCTCCGGGACAACAACTGGCCGGAAGAGTACATCCGTGCCGTGGTCAGTCACGGGTGGGGTATCTGCACAGATGTCAAGCCCGAAACAGACCTTGAAAAAACACTCTTTGCCATCGATGAATTAACCGGTCTGGTCGCTGCGGCGGCCCGGGTCCGCCCGTCCAAAAGTGTCCTCGACATGAAAGCCAAATCGGTAAAGAAAAAATGGAAAAGCAAACGCTTTGCCGCCGGTGTCAATCGGGAGATTATCGACAAAGGCGCCGAGATGCTGGGCATGGAGCGAAACGACCTGATCGCCGACACGATTATGGGAATGCGGGACGTGGCCATGCAGATCGGCCTGGCCGGCGAAGATTCCTGATTATTTGCAGATCCGGCGGTCCGCTTTCTGAATAGAGCGTGCAGGAAGCGACAGGCAATTTCCCCTTGACTCCCCCTGCCCATAGCTGTAATATAGCTTCGATGTAACTTCATCCCGGCTATTTTTCCTGTTTAACCACCCATATTTAGGAGTCATTGATGTTATTAGAAGGTAAAAACGCCATTGTCACCGGCGGTTCCCAGGGGATCGGAGCGGCCATTGCCCTGGAACTGGCCGCGGAAGGGGCCAACGTCTGTCTGACGTATCGTAAACATGCCGAAGAAGGTGAGCAGTATGCCGAAAAAATCCGGGCCATGGGACGCAAGGCGCTGGCGGTTAAATGCGATATCTCATCTTTTTCCGAGGCCGAGGCCGTTGTCAACCAGGCCCTTGAGGCCTTCGGGCGGATCGACATCATCGTCAACAACGCCGGGATGAACTGGGACGGAGTCTGCTGGAAGATGAGCGAAGAACAATGGGACCGGGTACTCGAAGTCAACCTGAAGGGATACTTCAACTTCACGCGGCATGTGGCCCCCTTATTCAAGGGCCAGAAATACGGAAAAATCGTCAATATTACTTCCATCAACGGCATGCGGGGTAAATTCGGCCAGACCAACTACTCGGCCTCCAAGGCCGGCATCATCGGGTATACCAAGGCCGTAGCCAAGGAGCTGGGCGCATTTGGCGTTAACGTCAATGCCGTGGCCCCGGGCCTGATTGAAACCGCCATGCTCAAAGAATCCGAGGCCCGGGATAAAATCATCGACATGGCCATGGCCGAGATCGTCCTGAAACGGGTGGGCCAGCCGGAAGACCTGGCCCATGTCGTCACATTCCTGGCCTCCGACCATGCCCGGCATGTCACCGGTGAAGTCATCAAGGTCGATGGCGGCCAATACATCTAAAAGGGAGCAGGATCACCCCCATTTCAAGATACGTGTATCGGGGGGGGTGAATATTTCATCGAAACTTTCATACCCCAGGAGGAATTATGGGAAGAGTCGCCATTATCGGCGTGGGACAAAGTCAATTTGTCCGGAGTTATCCCGGCGCGATCCGGGAACTGGTCTTTGAGGGATTCAAGGAATCCGTAACCGATGCCGGTATTACCAGCAAGGATATCGATGCGTCGGTGGTCTGCTCGGCACCGGAATATGACAAACAGCGGTCCCCGGCCGGCGTGTTTGCCGAATATCTCGGACTGAACCCGCAACCCACATTTTACACAGAGACGCTCTGCTCGTCATCGAGCACAGGGCTTAAGCTGGCCTATTCCCTGGTCAAGTCCGGCCTGCATGATGTGGTCGCCGTCATTGGATTTCAGAAAATGTCGGAGATTTCATCCTCCGAATCCCAGGAACGCATGGGACGCGGCGCGGATATCCAGTGGGAAAGTCCTTTCGGCACCATGATGCCGGCCTATTACGCGATGTTTGCCCAGGCCCACATGGATCGCTACGAGACCACCCCCGAAGACCTCGCCCTGATCCGGGTAAAGGCCTCCACCTACGGCCAGCTCAACGATCGGGCCGTATACCGCAAGGCCGTGACCGCCGATATGTTTGCCGATTCCGATCATATCATGTCCAACGCGGTTTCCAGCCCGCTGCGGGTCGGCGATTGCTGCGCCAATGCCGACGGCAGCTCGTGTATTCTTGTGGCCAGCGAGGAAAAAGCCAAAGCCTTTTGCAAAAAACCGATCTGGATCAAGGGCATCGGCGCCGCATCGGCCAGCGTCAACATGTCGGGCCGGGATATTTTCACCGGCCTTTCAGCGGCCCGGGAAGCGGCAGACCAGGCCTACAAAATGGCCGGCGTGTCACCGGATGATATCGACGTGGCCGAAGTCCACGACTGCTTCACCATCGCCGAGCTGATGGCCTACGAGAACCTTGGCTTTGCCGAGCCGGGCAAAGGATGCGAGCTGATCCGAAATAAGGAAACCTACAAGGAAGGCCGCATTCCGATTAACGTAGATGGCGGTCTTTTGTCCAAGGGGCACCCCATCGGCGCTACGGGCGGGTCCCAGATCCGGACTATCGTCTTGCAGCTGCGCGACGAGGCCGGTGATATCCAGGTCAGGGATCCCCAGATCGGCCTGGTCCACAATATCGGCGGCGTAGGCCTTTACGGAAACGTGACTATCCTCGGGAGGGAATAATGGGAAAAAGAGAAATAGATGACCGCTTTAAGAAATTCGGTACGGTCAGCTTTACCGCAACAACGAAAGTTAACGACTTCATCGACCATCTGGAAAATGACCGGGTTTCGGGAACGCGCTGCAAAAGCTGCGGCCAGGTGTATTTTCCGCCCCGGGCCGACTGTCATGCGTGCCTGTCCAGTGATATGGAATGGTTTGATATCGATGGCAGTGGCAAGCTCATGACTTTCAGCAACCTGGGATTTGCGCCGGTGGGGTTTCAGGAAGATGTGCCCTACCGCATTGCCGTGCTCGACTACGGCGAATTTAAAGTATTCGGCCGGATCGCATCCGATATGGCGGACACCGATATTCAAATCGGTATGGAGATGAAAACCATTGTCAATCGTCTGGCCGACGACCGGCTGAACTTTGTTTTTGAAAAGGTGTAAGGAGAACTCACCATGACGGAATCAAGATATATCAAATTGGAAAAAGCCGACGGCGTGGCCCGCATTACCTTTAACCGGCCCAAGCACAATGTATTCAATATCGAAATGATGAAAACATTTAACGGCGTTTTAAAAAACCTGGTTTCTGAAGGCGACTTGAAATGCGTGGTCATTTTCGGTGAAGGCAAGAGCTGGTGCGCCGGTGTGGACGTGGGCGATCACAAACCCGAAATGGTTGATGAGATGATTGCCACCTTTGCCGAAAGTTTCGGGTACCTGCATGCGATCAAGGTGCCCACCATTGCGGCCGTACACGGCTCCTGCCTGGGCGGCGGGATGGAATATGCCATAGCCTGCGACATCGTGATCGCATCGGAAAATGCCGCCTTTGGCCAGCCGGAAGTCCGGCTCGGGTTTTTCCCCCCTTACGCCGCTGTACGCCTGCCGCAGCTGATCGGCCCGGCCAGGGCCATGGAGGTCTGCACCACGGGCAACATCTATTCCGCCACGCAGTCAAGGCAGATGGGATTTGTCAGCCGGGTGGTACCGCCGGACAGTTTTTCCGATGAAGTCGAAAAATGCATCAAGTCCCTTGCCACCAGCAGTCCTTTAATTCTGCGTCTCAATAAACAGGCCGTCAACAGCCACCTGGGGATGCCGCTGGACACTGCCCTGTCCAGTGTTAACAAGCTGTTCATCAATACCCTGATGAAGACTGAAGATACCCTGGAAGGGATTGCCAGTTTTGACGAAAAACGAAAACCGGTCTGGAAGAACCGCTAAAACCGCAACATTTTCCGATTTTTTTATTTAACCGCAGAGATCGCCGAGACCGCAGAGAAGTAAATCATTTAACCCCATCATTTCTCTGCGTGCTCAGCGGTAACTTCTTTCTACGGTATTCTATTTCGAATCCAAGGGCTTAGGAGGTGTCATGTCGGAGATTAATAAAATTGGTGTCATTGGAGCGGGCAACATGGGCAGCGGGATTGTCCAGAAAATCGCCCAGGAAGGCATCAACGTGGTCATGGTCGATATCAAGGATGAATTTGTTCAGCGGGGGGTGAATACGATTAAGAGATTGCTCGACGAAGGGATTGAGCGGAAGATCTTCTCCCAGGAACAGGTCGATCAGACCCTTGCCCGGATTGAGGCCACCACTGATATGAATGCCGTGGCCGATGCGGACCTGGTGATTGAAGCGGTATTTGAAGACAAAGCAGTCAAATCCGACCTGTTCAAAAAACTCGATAAAATCTGTTCGGAAAAAACCATTCTGGCGACCAATACGTCTTCTTTTTACGTCAGGGATTTTGCCGAAAAAACCACCCGGCCGGATCGGTTTATCGGCCTGCACTACTTTTTTCATCCCGCCAAAAATCGCCTCCTGGAAGTAATTCCCTGGGAGAAAACCAGCCCTGAGACCACTGAGACAGCACTGCTGGCCGCCAAACTTCATGGCAAAACATCGATCCTGGTCAAAGATGCGCCGGGATTCTGCGTCAACCGCTTCTTCGTTCCGTTCTTAAATGAAGCCGCCCGCATGCTGGAAGAAGAGCTCGCCGATATCCCCACTATCGAGGAAGCCGCCAAACGCGCGTTTCGCATCGGTATGGGGCCGTTTGAGCTGATGAACGTCACCGGCATCCCCATTGCCGTGCATGCCGCTACCACGCTCGGCAACGAGCTGGGCCCGTTTTACGCCCCGGCACAGATCCTTGTCGACCAGAAGGAAACCGGAGAAAACTGGAATCTGAGCGGTGATGTGGACGAGACGAAACTGCAACCGGTCATCGATCGCTTTAACGGTGTCTGTCTGGGGGTTTCCGCCGCCCTGCTTGATGAAGGGGTGGCCAGTATCGAAGACACGGACCGCGGGGCCAAAATCGGCCTGCGCTGGGCCATGGGGCCGTTTGAACTGATCAACCGGCTGGGTATTGCTAAAACTTATCAGGTGGTATCGGCCATCGCCGACCGCTACCCGGATTTCAAGATGCCGGCCATCCTGGAAAAACAGAAAGCAAGCGGCGAGCCGTTTGCCTTTAACTTTGTCGATCTCGATATCAAGGATAACCTGGCCTATATTACCCTGAACCGGCCCGAGGCCATGAATGCGCTCAACGAAACCGTCGTGGCCCAGATGGACGCCCGTTTTTCGGAAGCGGAAAAAAACCCGGCTGTGGATGCCATTGTTTTTCAGGGTGCGGGCAAGGCGTTTGTGGCCGGTGCGGACATCCGCTATTTCGTCAAAAACATCAAGGCCGGAAAAATCGACGATATTGTGGCCTTTACCCGCAAGGGGCACGAGCTCCTGCTCCGCATTGAAAATTCCGACAAAAAGACAATCGCCCTGCTCGATGGCCTGTCCCTGGGCGGCGGCAGCGAGCTGGCCCTGGCCTGTCAGGCGATCGTGGCCACACCGGCCGGTTCCATGGCCTTTCCTGAAACCGGCATCGGCATCTACCCCGGCCTGGGCGGCATGCTGCGAATGACCCGCCACGTGGGGCCGGAGCTGGCCAAGTACTACACCTTCACCGGTATGCCGCTGAGCGCCGAGGATGCGCATGCGCTGGGAATCGTTACCCGGCTGGTTCAGCCTGCCAGGGTGGAATCGACCCTGAAAGAAGTGGCCACGGCCACCATCGACAAATACGCGCCCCGGGAGATACCGGATAAATTCGCTGTCATGGCCACCTTGGGTGAAGCGGCCAATGCCGCCCGGTTGCTGGCCGGCCAGATGCCGGAAAATGTACCGGAAGATGTGGCCGCCAAAACCGCCAAGATCGTCGGATTCAAGGCGCCTCTGGCACTGAAAATCGCCAACGAGATTATCGATGCCCAGATGGGGCTGCCCATGGCCGATGCCGTGGAAGTTGAACTCGGCCGTCTGGCAGAAATTTTTGCCACTGCCGATGCGCTCGAAGGATTATCGTCGGCCGGCCGAAAGCGTCCCGAATTTAAGGGAAAGTGATCGGATTGCCGACCCGATATTGATGATTGACAATTTATGGAGGTCGCTGCCGCTCTTTGGAAAGTGACGGCGACTTTTCATAATTGATTGATCATCAATAGCCGATGATTTGTCTCGTTTTATCCATCGTCAACATTCAATAGTCGCTATTCAATTATGACCGATTTTCCCGCGCTTCTCATTATCGACATGGTCAAGGATAACCTTGATCCGGCCAATCACTTTCCCATCACGTCCCTCGCCCGGGGAATCATTGCGCCCATCAACCGGCTGACGGCGGTTTTCCACGATCAGGGCTGGCCGGTAATTTTTGCGACCGACGACTACCACCGGGACGATTTTATCTTTTCCGAACACATGCCGGCCCATTCGATTTCCGGAACCCCGGGCGCTGAAATCATCGATGAACTCGATCGCCGAGAAGATGACCTCTGGTTGCCCAAGCCCCGCTTTTCGGCTTTTTTCGGCACCGACCTGGATCGACGGCTGCGCAGGATGGGTGTCACCCTCTGCGTGGTCACCGGGATCGCCACCCATTTTTGTGTGATCACCACGGTTATGGACGCCCTCTGCCACGATTTCAAGGCCGTCCTTGTCGAAGACGCGACGACTTCTTTTTCCGAAACCGTCCATAAACAGACCCTGGCCTCGTATCGCCGCAACCCGCTTTATCCATTATTTAAAGTCGCATCTTCCAACACGCTGCTGGCCGATCTCGCCCGGTAACCGGGCTTTACATATTCCTGCTTTTTCACTTGACGCCCCGATAGCATAGCTGTAATATAGCTGTAATAAGGCTATTCATCATACCTGCACCGAACGATCTGGTGAACGCACACAAAAGGTTTTGAAAGGGGAATCATATGCACAAGCTACTGACGGAAAAACCAGGAGAAAAGATGCTGCTTCTGGGTAACGAGGCCATTGCCCGGGGGGCCATTGAGGCCGGGGTGGCGTTTGCCAGTACGTATCCCGGAACACCCTCTTCGGAAATATCACTCAATCTTTTCCAGATGTCCCACGAAAGCGATCTCTACTTTGAGTACAGTACCAACGAAAAGGTATCCATCGAAGTGGCCGCGGCCGCGGCCAAATCCGGCGTCCGCAGTATGTGCATGATGAAACACGTCGGCCTGAATGTTGCGGCCGACCCGCTGATCACCCTGGCCTACATCGGCGTCAAGGCCGGGATGGTCGTCATCACGGCCGATGACCCGTTCATGTTTTCCAGCCAGAATGAACAGGACAACCGCTATTATGCCAAGCTGGCGGGGATCCCGCTGGTAGAGCCGTCCTCGACCCAGGAAGCCAAGGATCTCATCGGCTATGCCTTTGAACTTTCCGAGAAACTCAACGAGCCGGTCATTTTCCGAACCACGACCCGGATCAACCATTCATCCGGTATCGTGGAACTGGGCCCCATCACCCCGCCGGTAACCCGGGGTGATTTCACTAAAGACCCCCTGAATCTCGTCCCCGTTCCGGTGGTGGCGCGCAAACTTCATGTAAAACTGCTGAAAAATCTTGAAACCGGCCGGGAGCTGGCGGAAAAATCAGAGTATAATTTTACCCGGGGCGATGGCCCATGGGGAATTATCTGCAATGGCGTCAGCTATAATTATGTAGACGATGCGGTCAGAGAGCTTGGGATTGAGGATAAAACCACGGTTTTACGCCTGGGATTCTCCTATCCCTTACCCGAAGACCTGATCAAAGGCTTTCTGGAAAAATGCGAAAAGGTTCTGGTGGTTGAAGAGGGCGAGCCTTTCCTGGAAGAAGCCACCAAAGCTTTTGCCCACGAAGCAAGCCTGTCAATCCCGGTCAACGGTAAAACCGGCGATCTCTTTTCCCGCCTGTACGAATACAACCCGGCCCTGGTCCGAAAATGCATTGCCCAGTATTTCGGTCTGCCGTATACCGAGATTAAGGCCACCGATGTCTCCGGTATTCCCGACATTCCCCAGCGCCCTCCCACGCTGTGCGCCGGATGTTCCCATCGGGCCACGTTTTACGCGGTCAAAAAAGCCGCCGAGGGCATGGAAACCATCTACCCGTCGGATATCGGGTGCTATACGCTGGGACTGCTGCCGCCCCTTTCCACGGCCGACTTTCTCGTCTGCATGGGCTCCTCTGCGGGAACGGCCTGCGGTTTTGCCCAGGTCACCGACAAAAAGGTCATCGCCTTTATCGGCGACTCTACCTTCTTCCATTCCGGTATCCCGGGCTTGGTCAATGCGGTGTTCAACAGCCATAATTATACACTGGTAATTCTGGATAACGGCACGACCGCCATGACCGGCCACCAGCCTCATCCGGGCGTCGACATGACCAAACTGAACCTGGACGGCTATGGTCGTATCGCCATTGAACCGGTGGTTCGCGCCCTGGGCATTCAACATGTTACAACCATTAAACCGTATAAGGTCAAAAAGAGCATCGAGGCCATCCGGGAAGCCATTTTATACGACGGCGTTTCCGTGGTGATCTCCGAGGAAATCTGTGCCCTCTATTCCAAGGCGATCAAGGAAAAACAGCGTCGGCCGTTTTATGTTTCCGATAAATGTAAAGACCATAAAAACTGTCTGATGGAGTTGGCCTGTCCGGCCTTTTACGTATGGGAAGACCGGGTAAAAATCGACCCGAACATGTGTACCGGCTGTGCTGTCTGTGCGCAGGTTTGTCCTGAAAATGCGATTTTACCGGTAAAAAAAGAGACGGCCGCTGCAAAATAACGCCGGCAACCCCATTATTTAACCATTGAAAAGGGACGAATAAAAATGGATACAACCCGATTGATTATCGTGGCAGTGGGCGGGCAGGGAAACCTGCTGGCATCGAGCGTGCTGGGTGAGGCCGCCCTCCTTTCCGGCATCTCGCTGAACATGAGTGAAATTCACGGCATGGCCCAACGCGGTGGCGTGGTGGAATCTTCCCTGGTGTTCGGCGGCGCCAGGAGCCCCATCATCGCCGATGGCGAAGCCGATGTACTGGTGGGCTTTGAGCCCGCCGAAACCCTGCGGGCCCTGGGCCGGTGCAACCAAAACACCGTGGTCATTACCAGCCTGGCACCGTTGATGCCCTTTACCGTCAATATCGGTCAGGGTGTCTATCCGGACCTGGATGAACTGCAGGCCCAGATTCGGGACAGAACCGCCAGGCTGATTGCATTCAACGCCGCCACCCTGGCCAGGAAGAGCGGAAATGTTCTATCGGTCAACATGGTGCTGTTAGGCGCCCTGGCTCAGACGGATATACTGCCTTTTTCCGCTGATACCATTAAAGAAGCCATGAAAAGAAAAACGAAAAAAGCCTTTCTGGAATCCAACCTGAACGCATTTGATTTGGGTTATCAGGCTGCTGCCGGAAACTAACCGTTTATGAAATAAAGGAGGATGAAATGCCCTGGAACGATGAATTTGAATGCATGCCGGTAGAAAAGCTGGAACAATTTCAACTGGATAAACTGAAAGAAACCGTGGCGTGGGTCGGTGAGAAGGTTCCCTTTTACCGGAAAAAGTTCGAAGAGATGGGCATTGGCGCCGATGCGATCACCGATGTGAAAGATGTCGCCAAACTCCCCTTTACCGTTAAAACGGATCTGAGGGATGAATACCCCTTTGGCCTGTGCGGCGTTCCTTTAAAAGAGGTGGTACGGGTGCATGCTTCCTCGGGGACCACGGGAAAACCGATTACGGGCCCGTATACGGCAGACGATCTGGCCCAATGGACCGAATGCATGGTCCGCAACTTTTATGCAGCCGGCGTCCGCCCGGACGATATTGTCCAGAATGCCTACGGTTATGGTCTGTTTACCGGCGGCCTCGGATTCCATCAGGGGGCCACCGAGCTGGGATGCACCGTCGTTCCGACCAGTTCGGGGCTGACCGAACGTCAGATTACTCTCCTCAAGGATTTCAAGACCACGGTGCTGTGCGCCACCCCGTCCTATGCCCTGACCATTGCCGAACGGGCCGAAGAGCTCGGTATCGATATGAAAAGCCTGCCGCTGCGTGTGGGCGTGTTCGGCGCCGAGCCGTGGTCGAATCCCATGCGCAAGGAAATTGAAGAGCGGATGGGCATCAAGGCCATGGAAGCCTACGGCCTCACCGAGCTGGGCGGTCCGGGCGTGGCGTTTGACTGCGAGGCCCAGGACGGTCTTCATATCAATGAGGATTATTACCTGGCCGAGATCGTCGATCCGGCGACCCTGGAGCCGCTGCCCCTGGGTGAAAAAGGAGAGCTGATTTTCACCGCGCTTCAGCGCCGGGCCATGCCGATCATCCGTTACCGTACAAAGGACATCACCCGCCTGAGACGCGAAACCTGTTCGTGCGGCCGAACCTTCCTCAAGATGGACAAAGTCTTCGGCCGAACCGACGACATGCTGATTATCAGCGGTGTCAATGTCTTTCCCTCCCAGGTAGAATCCCTGCTCCTGGACATTGAAGAGGTCGAGCCCCAATACCAGCTCGTGGTCCGTAAGAGAGGCCATCTGGACCAGTTATCGGTTAATGTCGAGGCCAAAAAAGAGGTGTACGACGCAGGCGAGGAAAAAAGGCTCGAAATCGAGGGCAAAGTGGCCCGTCACATCAAGGGCAACATGGGCATTGGCATTAAGGTCAACCTCAAGGCTCCCAAATCGATTGCCCGCAGCGAAGGCAAGGCCCTGCGCGTCGTTGATGAACGACCGAAAGACGTTTAGCTCCTCACGGCCGAATATCTGATCGGATATCTGCCAGGGTCTTTACCGGATTGGTCAAGGGGAGGTGCGAAAAAAACAATCCGTACCTCCTTTTTTTTTGTTCTTTGATAAAAAACCGGTTGAATTTACCATCTGATCGTGGTTCGCTTGTAAATTACCCAACCCAAGATATGAGAATTCGCCGTGTCCAATGATGATATAACAAAGACCCGCCGGGAACGATACCGCATCTTCATTGAAGATGTGGCCGATGGTTTTTTTGAAACCGACCTCAAGGGTAATTTTGTTTTTTTCAACGATGCCCTCTGCCGGATCTTCGGCTATTCACGCGATGAAATTCGCGGTAAAAATTATCGAATGTTTATGGACGAGGCCGCCGCTAAAATCGCCTTTAAGGACTTTAACCAATTATTCAGAACTGGCTCTATAAACGATGGAATTAAATGGAATATTCGTCGTAAGGATAACGAGACACGTATCATTGAAATCAATGCCAAGCCAATCGTGGACAGCCAGGGACAGAAAACAGGTTTTCGCGGTATCGCCCGGGACGTCACCGACCGCACCTGCGCCGAACAAGCGCTGAAAGAATCAGAACGGTGTACGCTCGAACTTTATGAAGCCAGTCACCGGGCCGAACAACGATACCGAACCCTGCTCGACTTTCTCCCGGATCCCATCTTTGTCCTCAACCGGCACAGCCGGGTCACCTACCTGAATCCGGCCTTTGTCTCGATTTTCGGATGGACGCTGGAAGAACTCAAGAACCGCCGCATTCCGTTTATTCCCGAGGAGAGAAAAACGGAAACCCGCAGGGGGACGGAGCAGCTCTTTAAGGATAAAGTGATCCGGGACTTTGAGACAGAACGGCTGACCAAAGACGGCCGCCGAATCGATGTCAAACTGAATGCGGCCTTATTCTACGAAACCGGGCCGGAGCCGGCCGGGGTGATCGTGATTTTACGCGACATCACCCGGCAGAAACGGCTGGATCGGATCAACCAGGCCCTGTTCCGGATTTCCAAGTCGCTCCATCGCTTTCGGACGCTTGATGACCGGCTGGGATTTATCACGAAACAGATTCGGGAACTGCTGGCCGTGGAAGGGGCATCCGTTATCCTGCTCGATGAGAAGAAAAACGAATTTTTCTTCAGGGTCAGCGATTTTGGTGACGAACAAACCACCCGGATGTGGCGCGAAGTCCGATTTCCGGCAGATAAGGGCGTCGCCGGAAAGGTACGCCAGACAGGAAAACCCATCATCGTCGCCGATACCGGCAAAAACGATTTTTTCTTTTCCCAGGTGGATGAACGCACCGGTTTTCATACCCGCAATATGCTCGATGTTCCGCTGGAAAGCCATGACCGGATTATTGGTGTGTTATGTGCCGTTAACAAAAAGACCGGGGAATTTGACCAGACCGACGTGGACCTGCTCGGAACCATCGCCGGTATGGTTGCCCTTCCCGTGGAGAACGCCCGTATCAACGAAGCACTGAACCGCTCGTATGAAGAGGTGAAAATTTTAAACCGTGCCAAAGACCGGGTCATCCACCACCTCTCCCATGAGCTGAAGACCCCTATTTCGGTATTGTCTGCATCCCTGGGATTATTAAGTAAAAAAACAGAGGGATTTAATGTACCAAGTATCGAGCGAATTATCGACCGCAGTCGGCGAAATCTCGATCGATTGCTCGATATGCAGTATGAAATTGAAGACATTTTGAGAGATGAAGACTTTCACACGCATAAAATGCTCTCCATACTGCTGGCCACCTGTTCCGATGAGCTGGAAATGCTTATTTCGGAAAACCTGGGTGAAGAAGAAATCATCACCCGGATTCGTCAGTTAATCGATGATGAATTTGGTCCAAAACATGCGGTTTCAAAGCATATCCGCCTGGATTATTTTGTTGAGGATCGGATTCGACAGCTGCAGTCGATGTTCGCTCACCGGCACTGTCGCTTTGAAACCCGGATTCAGCCCACCGGATCGATCCGAATTCCCCCGGAGGTGCTGGGGAAGATCATCGACGGCCTCGTTCGAAATGCCGTCGAGAATACGCCCGACAACAGCCTGGTCAAAATAGCGGTTCGGGAAGACAGTCGGGGAGTGATGCTGGCCGTACATGATTTTGGTATCGGTATTACTCCGGAAAACCAGACCAATATTTTTGAAACTTTTTTTTCCACCACGGACACCATGCAGTATTCTTCAAAGCAACGCTTTGATTTTAACGCGGGCGGACGGGGATTCGACCTGCTGCGAATGAAAATCTTTTCCGAAAGGTACGATTTCGATATCCGACTCAATTCCATACGATGCCGATTTATTCCCAGGGAGACGGACCAGTGTCCGGGAGATGTTGACCGGTGCGCCCATTGTCAAACAGTCGAAGATTGCCTGACATCAGGCGGAACCACGGTAACGGTTCGCTTTCGCCCGGCTGAAAAAGCACCGGATGTTAGAAGAATAAGCCCAGACAGAAGGGCCGGGCCAAACGCTTTATAACACCCACAACAGCAACCAGCACTAACTGAACTACCTCACAAA
>QNYZ01000026.1 GCA_003973265.1 Deltaproteobacteria bacterium
ATCACGCCCAGCCTCTCGGTGGTCGTGGCTTTAATATTAATGCGGTTTGGGTCTAAATCAATGGTGTCGGCAATGATTGTTTCCATGGATTGGCGGAAAGGGGCCAGCTTTGGTGCCTGGGCAAACAGGGTGCAATCGATATTTATTACATCGTAGCGGGCAAGGTGGAGTATATCCATTGTGGCGGCCAGCAGTTTCAGGCTGGAAATCCCCTTGTATCCAGGGTCATTATCGGGAAAATGGATGCCGATATCGCCCTTCCCGGCCGCACCGAGCAACGCATCGCAAATGGCATGGATCAATACGTCGGCATCGGAATGGCCCATTAATCCCTTCTCAAACGGGATGGTGACTCCGCCCAAAACCAGGTCCCGGTCATTTACCAGGGCATGTATGTCATAGCCGATGCCGATTCTCATGAAATGCTATTCGTAAAAGATCACCCGCTCAGGCGGGTCATAACATGCCAGGGTTCAAAGCGGACGCCATAGGGGTTGTCTTCCGTGTATCGGAGGCAGATATAATCGAGGCCCAGCAATTCCTTGAATACCCTCGAACGGATAAACCGGACGGTAAAATTATCACCGCCCAAACCGACCTGACCCACGTCGAAATCACCGATGCCATGGTATGAATAACCGGGGGGCGCAATCGACCGGGATGCCAGGGACAGATTTCCCCGGTTGGCATTCACTTTTCTGAAGAACAGGTGGAACTGTTTGACAATACCGCGAACCCCGGAGGTAAGAATCGCCCTGGTGCCAATATCTTCCCGCAGTCGTTTATAAAGCGTCACCGGCGATCCCTTAATCAGGTAATTTCCCGTGCCGCGGATCTTTGCCACCTTGGATCGATCCTGGCGGCCGGTAAAATTCGTGATCAGCTTTTTACCGTAAAAACCGTAGGCAGCCGCATCCTGATCAAAAACTGATTCGAGATATTCAATCTCTCTGGTGGTAAAACGCCCGACGCGGGTGTATCCACGGGCGAGCTTCAGCGCATCGTCCATGCTGAGCAGGTAAAAATTGGTATGTCCGACAATCCGGTAAATCCGGTTAAATCGTTTCAAACAGCTTTTGAAGAGGGGGCGCTGATCCGGTAAGACATAGAGATCCTCCGGATGGGGTTTGTTGAACAGGCGCATTTTGGCCTGGTATTCTTTGGCCCGAACTTTGACCGGCCGATCTAACAGCGGTGCCAGGCAGCTGGATCGGCTGGCCTTATTTTTCTCTTTTTCACGAATGATGGCCTGGATATCCGGAGGAACCGGGCAGGCATCGACTTCGCTGTCAATGGAAGGGACCTTGTACCGCTGCTGCCCATCGACAATCCGGGTGCGTTTGGATATGTTTTTATCTTCTATCAGGTTTTTTGCCAGCACGTCGGCCGTTCCCGTTCCCGACCGCAACCCAACCATTGCCAGAAAGATGATAAATTGTCTTCGATTCATACCATCATCCAGATTATTTTTCTTTTTGTGTATAAAAGAACCAATAGCCTTTTCGGCAGGGTTCGTCAATAATGATTAAATGCTCTTACATTACCGGGAAAGACATGATATGATCAGGATGAATACGATACTTATGGAAAATTATCCTGACAGTATCCGATCACGGTAACCCGATAGAAACCAATGTGCCGAGAATATGGAAACAGGCCCTTACATAATAAATAAAACGAATCCGCCGGCCGAGCCAACGCCGCCTTCCACCCGACGCTATCACCACCGGTTTGATTTTGAAATCGGCTATCTCGTTGAAAGCCCCTGTAAATCGTGTGGAACCAGGCCCGTATTCCCAAAATGCATCGACCGGTGCAAAATACTGGACAACATCCATTCGGTACTGGCCGCCGGGGTATCCTGCTCACGACGCAGATAGCTGCCGTAATTGATGCCGGCCGGCAAAAAGATCCGTGTGTCAGCAGTCTTTGGGTCAGCCGGAAATAAAAAACGAATGAAAACGTATCCGTAACGAATGTCGGGCATTCAGGAAATACTCATCATCGTGCTGATCATCCTGGGGATTCTGTTTATCCCCCGGATGACGGGAAGCCCGGCCGTCGTCCAGCAGAAAGCGACGTTCCCCAGACGCCGTCTGTCCGGCTTCATTCGCCTGGTGATTGTTGTTTCTGTTCTGTGGCCGCTCGGTTTTGCCGTTTATTACCGGCTGTGGCAAGGTCATTCCACAGCTTTTTATGTTTATGGACTGGGCCCTGTCATTGTCGGTTGGAGTTTATACTGGGTGATGGCCGGGTTTATTAAAAAAAATGGAAAAAGAGGCATCACATGACCCACGAAGATTCCGGCCACTACGCGGCCAAACACCCCAAAGGTACCCCCATCGACCCTGCGATTGCAGCGGCCCTTAAAGAAAAAGCCAAAGATGGCAATATCTCCTGTGCTGCGGCCCATAAAATCGCCCGGCAACAGGTGGCATCACCGGCAAGAGTCGGCCAGATCATTGACCTGCTCGAATTACGGATAGATAAATGTCAACTGGGGCTTTTCGGGTATCATCCGGAGAAAAAAATTGTAGCGCCCTCTAAAACAGCCTCGGATGCACTCGAATCGGCACTTCGCCCGGTGGTGACAGATAACAGGGTCCCCTGTGTTGAATGCTGGAAAATCGCCGACCGGATGGACCTTTCCCGGATGGATGTTGCGGCGGCGTGTGAAGGGTTGAAAATAAAGATCACACCCTGCCAGCTGGGGGCATTTTGATCCACCGAATACGACATACGAAGTAAACCTTGCACGCCGGTCGGATTTTGGCCGGCGACGCGATAGAATCGACCTCAGGCCAGGCTCACCACCTTCGTGACAAGTTTTTCAATCCCCACGGCCACGTCTTTGATGTCCGGTCCCAGCATATAGGCCGGCGTAGTGACGACCCTGTTTTTTTCGTCCACATGAATCATGTCGACCGTGCAGTCATGATGAATCCCCCCCATGGTTGTAATGGCTGAAGCCGTGCCGGGATCGTTTCCGATGGTGACTTCCGGGGTTTTACCGGACAGCGCTTTCGTCAGCGTAGCCGGTGCTATGCAGATCGCACCAACAGGCTTGCCGGCCGAAATCATCTCGCCAAGGAGACGATTCACCTCGGGATGAACCGTGGCATCCGGGCCTTTTTCCGCAAAATCGCTCAGATTCTTGGCGGCGCCGAATCCGCCGGGAATAATGAGCGCATCAAGATCCTGGGCACTGATGTTTTTGACATCCTGAATATCTCCCCGGGCGATCCGCGCCGATTCCACCAGCACATTTCGCGTTTCATCCATTGCCTCGCCGGTAATGTGATTGATTACATGGCGCTGGGCCATGTCCGGCGCCATGCAGACAATCTCTGCACCCGCCCGGCTTAAGAAAAGCAGGGTCAGCACCGCTTCGTGAATTTCACTGCCATCGTTCACACCACACCCGGATAAAAGCACACCCACTTTCTTGCTCATATCAGCGTCTCCTTTTCATTTGTCAACCAACCTGTCGGTCAACAATCAGGTTTTTTCACCCGATCAGCCGCTATCGAGTACATGTTTTTCCAGAATAAAACAGGTAAATATGCCCGAAAAAAGCGTTTCGCCCTTTCGCGTTACCCGAACGTCAACCGTACTTTTCCTGCCCGAAGTTTTCACCACCCGGGCGCTGGCCTCTACGATATCTCCGGTTCGAACCGGTTTAAGGAATTTCACATCGGCAGCGCCCAGAACCACATGGGGATGATTCACCGCAATCATGGCTGCGTGGTCGGCCAGACCAAAGATAAAACCGCCATGAGTCAACCCCTTGTCGTCGACAGCCATCTGTTCAGTGGCCTGCAGGGTCACCCGGCTTTTTCCTTCACCGTTTTCACCGCTTTCACCGCTTTCACCGCTTTCAATCGGATCGCCGCACAGTTGGTGGTTAATCTTCTGATGCGTTTTAATCGGCATTCAACCCGCCTTCCGCCTTTGGACCTGAAACAGGCCTCTTTGAATTCCCAACATACGCCATTGCCTGCCTTCTCGTAAAGAAAAATATCCCCATTCCCAACGCGGAAGAAATAACAGAGTTGACAAACCTTATCCCAATCGATATCTTTGGAAAAATACAGGCTGAAGCCTGTTTTAACTAAGTGATATCGAAATAGTCACCCGACAATAGTTACCATCAGTGGGCCACGAAGGCGGAAGATGTCGAAAAAGACATCGCTAGCACGACGTGGCCTTTTTTGTGCACAAAACCGAGGTGGATTTGATGAAAACCCGCATGTTGATTATCCTGCTGGCAGTCATGGTGCCGGGTTCGGCAGGACCGGTCCAGGCCCATTTCGGCATGGTGATTCCGTCTGATACAATGATCATGGCCAGAGAGAACCGGACGGTTCACCTCACGTTCTCCTTCTCCCATCCGTTTGAAGGCCACGGCATGCCCCTGGCCCGGCCCAGAAGCGCCGCCGTCTTTTTTGCGGGCAAACGGATCGAGCTGCAAGATCACCTGATGCCGATCCGCTTCATGGATCATTCGGCCTGGGCATTGGATTATCCGATCAGGCGTCCCGGCGTCTACCAGTTTCTCATGGCGCCGCAACCGTACTGGGAGCCAGCCGAAGACCTGTTTATCATCCATTACACCAAAACGGTGATTGCCGCTTTCGGAGACGAGCAAAACTGGGATGCGGAAACAGGCATGAAGGCTGAAATCGTTCCGCTGACCCGGCCTTTCGGCCTGTATGCCGGCAATGTATTCCGGGCGATCATCAAGCGGGACGGCCGGCCGGTCCCCCATGCCATGGTGGAGATCGAATACTATAATCAGGATGGCCGGGCGCAGGCGTCAACCGGGTTTATGGTCACCCAGACGGTAAAATCGGACGGAAACGGCATCTTCTGTTACGCGCCACCGGTATCCGGATGGTGGGGATTTGCCGCCCTAGGACCTGCCGGCTTCAAACTCAAACATGACGGCATCGATAAAGAAGTCGAACTGGGTGCCGTTATCTGGGTGCTTTTCGACGACTGGGAGACGAAATAGCGATGCATATTTCCGAAGGAATATTGTCCGGACCGGTCCTCGGCACCGGCATGGCCGTGGCCGCCATCGGCACCGCCGTGGGATTAAAACGTCTCGACTATGACCATATCGCCCGGGCGGGGGTCTTGTCGGCTGCCTTTTTTGTGGCATCCCTGGTTCATGTTCCCATTGGACCGGCGAATGTCCATCTCCTTCTCAACGGGCTGGTGGGTCTGTTCCTTGGGTGGGGCGCATTTCCCGTGATCCTGACTGCACTTATTCTGCAGGCGGTTCTTTTCCAATTTGGCGGCATCACCACCCTGGGGGTGAATACGGCCGCCATGGCGGTCCCGGCGGTGATCGTCCGGTACGCGTTTGGCCCCCTGATATGGAAAAGACCGCCGGTTGCCCAGGCCGCTGCCTTTGCCTGCGGATTTGGCGCCGTGCTTCTCGGGGCCGTGCTGGTCGGGCTGGCCCTGATTTTCACCGGGCAGGAATTCCTCGAGGTCACCGGTATTATCATGGCGGCACACCTGCCGGTGATGGTTATCGAGGGCGTCATTACACTGTTTGCCGTGGCATTTCTTAAAAAAGTTCAACCCGCGTTGTTGCCCGGATATTGCGCTCGCCCGGTAGACGACACACCGGAGGGAAAAAATGAGATCGACACCCCTTGATTTGATACGGCCTAGGCGCCTTTACTTCGTTCTGGTCGCCGCACTGCTGGCCACCGCCGGATGGCCGACACCGTGTCTGGCACACCGCGTAACGATCTTTGCCTGGGTCGACGGCGATACGGTTTACACCCAAAGCCGGTTTTCCGGCGGACGGGCTGCTAAAAACGGAGATATCACCGTCTTTGATGCCGGGGGCAAACAACTCCTTACCGGCAAAACCGATGCGGCCGGGGAATTTTCCTTCAAACTTCCATCCCGCAAAGGGCTGCGTATAGTTCTCAATGCGGGCATGGGGCATCGGAACGAGTGGGTCCTGTCGGCTGATGACCTGGACCGGACATCCGGCGGGGGAACAGCAGAAAAACGGCCGGCGGGTACCCGCCCCGCCCCGCCGCTTATCCGGGTCCCGGCATCCACCGCACTCACCCGCGAAGATATTCAATCGATTGTTGATGAATCTCTTGATAAACGCTTGAAACCAATGATGAAGTTAATCGCCGAACTTCGAAACGATTCCCCGTCGGTTTCAGATATTCTCGGCGGGATCGGATATATTATCGGCCTGGTCGGCCTGGCCGCCTATATCCAAAACCGGAAAAGACGCTGACGCCCGGCATCCCGTCCGCAAACAGGTAAAACTTTAACCATGTTTGATGAACCTTTCGCCACTGGCCGCTCGTTTATTCATCGCATTGATCCGCGTCACCGGATTGTGATTGCGGTGGTTTATTCTTTCGTCGTGGCGCTTACCGACCGGTTTGCCCCGCTGACCGGTGCGCTGATTGTCTCCCTGGCGCTGGCCGCCCTGGCCCGGCTGCGCCCGGCGGCCGTATGGCGGCGGCTGAAAGTGGTGTTTGGCTTTCTGGCGTTGATCTGGATCGTTCTGCCCCTGACCACGGGAACCCCCTTCCTGGCCCGCATCGGACCGATGGGCATCAGCACGGCCGGCGTGTTGCTGGCCGCCCGGATTTCCCTGAAAACTACGGCGATTTTGATCGAATTTACCGCATTGGTCGCCACGATGCCCCTGGCCACCCTGGGCCATGCGCTGGGTCAGATAAAGATGCCGGAAAAACTCGTTTATCTCGTCCTGATGACCTACCGCTATATTCATCTCCTTGAAAACGAATACCAGCGGACAGTGCGGGCCATCCGGCTGCGGGGATTTTTACCCGGAACCAATATGCATACGTATAAAACATACGCCTACCTGATCGGCATGCTGTTTGTCCGATCCGTGGCCCGGGCGGAACGGATAGAATGGGCCATGCGCTGCAGAGGGTTCCGGGGGCGGTTTTACCACCTTGTTGATTTTGTACCCACCCCGGCCACCTGGATTTTTTCAGCAATGATGGGAATTATCATTTTCTGGATAGCCATTCTTGAATGGGGGCCGCATCTCTGGTAGACATTTAAAATCGGGCAACAAAAAACCGATGGTTATAGATATGACAAAACCGATTATTCAACTTGAGAATATCTCATTTGCCTTTCCCGGTCGCCAGCCGATACTGAACGGATTGGACCTGACTCTGAACTGGGGGGACCGGGCCGGGCTGATCGCACCCAATGGAAGCGGAAAGACCACGTTGTTTCATCTGGTGATGGGGTTGATCAAGCCCACGTCTGGAATCATACGGATTTTTGGAAAACGAATTCTCGCCGAAAAGGATTTTCGCGTTGTTCGACGGCGCATCGGCCTGCTCTTCCAGGACTCCGACGACCAGCTGTTCAGCCCGACGGTCCTGGATGATGTGGCTTTTGGCCCGCTCAACCTTGGAAAGAACAAAGAAGAGGCTATCGCCATTGCCGAAGAGACGTTGACCTCTCTCAATCTAACCGATATCCGGAATCGAATTACGTTTAAACTGTCCGGTGGTGAAAAACGGCTGGTGGCCCTGGCCACCGTGCTGGCCATGAAACCAGATGCCCTGCTCCTGGATGAACCGGTGACTGGGCTGGACCGCGACACCCGGCATCGGATTGAATCCATACTGCGGGAGCTCGACATTTCCTATATCATGATTTCTCACAATATGGATTTCCTGTCCCAGTTGACTACACGTATTTTCAGCCTGGAAAACGGGAAAATAACCGTGGATGACACGGCCGCATTACATCCTCATTTCCATCTTCACTCCCATGGTACCCATCCCCATGAGCATAAATAACGCTATGGATACGAATGAATCGCCCGATGAAACCTGATAAGAATTCCCAAAAGAGTCTCTGCCCCTGCCTGGCCGTGTTCGGTACCGGTTCCGATGTAGGTAAAAGCGTAATCGCCACCGGTCTGTGCCGGTATTTTGCCAACCAGGGCATTCGGGTCGCCCCCTTTAAGGCCCAGAACATGTCCAACAATGCCGGGGTAACCCCCGAAGGGTTGGAGATGGGACGCGCCCAGATTGTCCAGGCCGAGGCTGCACGGATTCCACCCCATGTCGATATGAATCCGATACTGCTTAAACCGACCAGTGACATCGGATCCCAGGTGATCCTGATGGGAAAGGCGGTGGAAAATGCCACGGCCGCCGAATATCATCATAAAAAAGCGTCCATTTTTAATACGGCCGGCGAATCCCTCGACCGGCTGCGGCGGAAACATGACCTGGTGATCATGGAAGGCGCCGGTTCCTGTGCGGAAGTCAACCTCATGGCCCACGATATCGTCAATTTTAAAATGGCCGAGTATGCCGACGCACCGGTCATACTCGTCGCCGACATCCATCGGGGCGGTGTTTTTGCCCAGATCGCCGGTACAATGACATGCCTGCCGCCGGAAAAACAAAACCGGGTGGCCGGTTTTATGATTAACCGGTTCCGGGGCGATTTGTCGCTCTTTGACGAGGGGGTCGACTGGATTCAAACAAAAATCGGCAAACCCTGTTTCGGGGTCGTACCCTGGTTTACCGGATTTGAAATCGAACAGGAGGATTCGGTGGTGATTGAACAACCCCGGCCCGTGACGGTCACACAGACCCGCCGCCCGGCCGTGGCCGTGATCCGGATCCCCCATATATCCAATTTCACCGACGTTGATCCGCTCAAGCGGCTCGACGGCCTGGATCTTTATTTTATCGAACAATGCCAGGACCTCTCTCCATTTGCGGTGGTAATCCTGCCCGGATCGAAAAATACCTGTTTCGATCTGCGGTGGCTGCACGAAACCGGATGGGCCGATGCATTGACCTGTTTCGTCCGGCAACACGGCGCCGTGACCGGCATCTGCGGCGGGTACCAGATGATGGGCCAAACGGTGAGCGACCCGGACGGGTTGGAAGGCAGACCGGGCGATGTGCCGGGATTGGGGCTGCTCCCCATCGAGACCACGCTTCAGGCCCCCAAAACCACGACCTTGACGCGGTTTTCCTACGACGGCGCAGAGGGGACCGGCTATGAAATCCACATGGGCCATACCCGGCGCCTGGCCGGGCGGCCCCTGGTCACGATCCTGGCCCGAAACGGCAATCCGGTCAATGAGCCGGACGGTACCTGGCTGCCGGAAACCCGGCTGATGGGCACCTATCTCCACGGCTTTTTCGATTCTTCTGCGGTTACAAGGTGCTGGCTCGATGCCATGGGCCTGGATAAAATCCGCGTCAGCGGTGTTCACGGCCCGGCTTCACGGGACCGGGATTACGATTTACTGGCCGCCCACCTGACGACCCATATTGACATACCGGCCATCGAAGCCCTTTTACGCAACCAAACGGAGAGAAAATGATTCCATCTGAAATCGCCCCGACCGATATCACCCTCGTTCTCGGCGGATGCCGCAGCGGAAAAAGCCGCCATGCCCTTAAACGGGCCGAAGCGTATCCGGGAAACCGGCATCTCTTCATCGCCACCTGCGTGCCGGAAGATGCGGAAATGAAATCGCGGGTGGCCCGCCACCAGGCCGAACGGGGGGCGATGTGGACGGCTCTGGAAGTTCCCGTCCGCCTGGACCGGGCCATCCGGGACGAAAGCCCCCGGGCCGATGTAATTCTGGTGGACTGCCTGACGCTCTGGATGAGCAATCTCTTTGCAGAAACGATGGATACCGACAAAATCCACACATCCGTAACAAACCTGACCGATGCGCTGGCAGCGGCCCGCTGCCCGGTAATCCTCGTTTCCAACGAGGTCGGAACCGGCATCGTGCCGGATACTGCCCTGGCCCGTCAATACCGCGACGCGGTGGGCTGGATGAACCAAGCCGTGGCCGCTGCGGCCGACCGCGTGATTCTTACGGTGGCCGGCATTCCGGTGACGATCAAGAACGATCCCGACGGGGCCGTCCGATGAAAAAACTGCAGGCGGCCCTCCAGTTTATTACCATCCTGCCCGTGGGAAAAAGCGCCGACTTCAGGCCGGATCAGATGATTCCCCTTTTTCCCGTAGTCGGCCTGATCATCGGCACCCTGCTGGCCCTTTTCGATTCGGTTCTGATGCGGATATGGCCAGATCCGGTCGTGGCCGTCCTCGACGTGCTTTTCCTGGTTACCGTAACCGGCGCATTTCATATTGACGGCCTGGCTGATGCCGCCGACGGGCTCTTCAGCCACCGCCCCCGTGAGCGGGTTCTCGAAATCATGAAGGACAGCCGCGTGGGAACCATGGGAATCGTGGCTATTGTCGGCGTCCTGGCCGGAAAATGGGCCGGGATCGGCGCCATGACCGATCACCGGGTCCTCGCCCTGATCATCGTCCCGGCCTATGCCCGGGCCGGAATGATCTTCGGCATCCGAGTTTTGAAATACGGCCGCCCGGAAGGGGGAACCGGCGCTGATTTTTTCAGCGATCCCCTCCCCTTCTCGTCGTTTGCCTGGTTTCTTCTGCCCGTCTTCCTGTCGATTTTTCTCGGTTTCCGGTGCGTCCTTCTCAACGCGGCCTTTGCCGCCACCGTGGCGGGGATGCTTTTATATTACAAACGCAGACTAAACGGCATCACCGGTGACATGCTCGGCGCCATGGCCGAGGTAACCGAGGCGGTGCTTTTTCTGACCCTGGCCGCGGGAACTGGCTTTTGACCCTGATTTGTGGTAGCAATCTGCTGAGCATCATTATCTGATATGTAGAACGAACCGAAAGGAAGCGACCTCATGCCTATCATCGCCCCCTCGATACTCTCCGCCGATTTTTCCAGACTGGGAGAAGACGTCCTCGCTGTTGAAAAAGCCGGTGCCGACTGGATTCATGTCGACGTCATGGACGGCCACTTTGTCCCCACGATTACGCTGGGGCCGCTGGTGACCAGCGCCGTTCACGGGGTTACAACCCTGCCCCTGGATGTCCACCTGATGATCGAAACCCCGGAGCGCTATGTCGACGATTTCGCCAAAGCCGGGGCCTCGCTTATATCCGTACACGTCGAGGCGTGCACCCACTTGAACAGTACCCTGGCTCAGATCCGCAACGCCGGCGCCCAGGCCGGCGTTGTGCTCAACCCGGCCACCCCCCTGTCCGCGATCGACTGGGTACTCGAATTTGTTGACCTGGTGCTTATCATGAGCGTGAATCCCGGATTCGGCGGCCAGCAGTTTATTCCCAATACCCTTTCCAAAATCCGGGCCCTGCGGCGGATTATTGATGACCGTGAACTCGCCGTTCTGATCGAAGTGGACGGCGGCGTAAATCTCAGCACGATTGCCGATGTAGCCCTAGCCGGCGCCGATGTATTTGTGGCCGGATCAGCCATTTTCGGCAGTGAGGATTATCAGCGGACGATTGATGCCTTCCGGGATAAGATAAAGGATCCACCGCAATGAAAAAAGTCCTCGTCATCCATGGCCCCAATCTGAACCGGCTGGGCACCCGCGAGCCTGAAATCTACGGGCATCAAACGCTTGCCGATATCGACAGCGCACTGGTCGAACGGGGAAAAGCATTCGGTATTGAAGTGGAATCCTTCCAGTCGAACCATGAGGGGGCCATTGTCGATAAAATCCAGTCGGCCGCAAATTATCATGGCCTGATCATTAATCCCGCTGCCTATACCCACACCAGCATTGCCATTCGGGATGCCATCCTTGCCATCGACTTTCCCGTGATAGAAGTCCACCTGTCGAATATCTATAAACGGGAACCGTTCCGGCACCATTCAATGATCTCGGATGCGGTGACCGGTAAAATCGTCGGATTGGGGCATCACGGCTACCTGCTGGCCCTGGAGGCCGTTCACGGTCTGATCGGCCGGTAGGTTTTTCCCGTCAAATATTGGCTGAGACGATGAATAATCAACCACCCATCACACCGATCTCTATGCAAACGCAGCCCGACAGGATCCGGATCAATACAAAACAGATTGTTATCGGGCTGATCGGTTTGCTGATCGGCATCGTTTTCTATCTGGTGGACCGCCCGCCGGGTGATGTATACTTTGTCAGGCAACTGGGAAGTCATCTGAGCCGGTATGGCAAATGGCCGGTTATTTTTGGCCGCCTTGGGGCCAGTTTACCGGCATTTATCCATGCCTTTTCCTTTTCGTTGATCAGTACCGGAATCATGGCTGCCCGTATTCGGGGCGCTATTGCTATCTGTTCTGGATGGGTAGTGGTTGATATTCTATTTGAAATAGGACAAAAATACCATGCGGTCGTTAACAAGCTGATTCCTGATTGGTTCGACGGTATTTTATTTCTGGAAAATACCCGGGCCTATTTTCGCGAAGGTACCTATGACATGAACGACGTTATTGCCACTTGTATCGGTGGCGGGGTGGCTTTTCTGGTGATCGTCATGACCCTGCGCAGAAAAACAATTTGATTGAATCCTGCCAATCCTGATTTATCCCCGGAACGTTTGTTCGTTTAAAGAACAACGGAGCACGAAGCGCCTGCCTCAAACCGCCAATATTCAATCGATAACCGTCACTTCAGTCGCCCTTATCCGCCCCTACTCCCCGACGAAACAGATCAAACGCGACCTTAAGGGTTTCCTTCAGATAATCCTTATCCTGGTTAATTGCGTTTTTACTGGCTTCCCAGAGGATCACACCTGAAAAAAGTGACCATAAAATATCCGAAAGCGCCATGGGGTGCGCCTTGATAAACCGGCCTTTTTCAATCCCCTCTTCGAAAATACGGGCCATGTCACCGATGGACTGGCGGGATAATTTTTTTATCTGTTCGAGCAGTTCGGGCGATAAATTCTTCAGGGTTTCACTGGATTGCAGATGAAACATATTGATAATGGTCAACGGGTCAAAATCGTAGACATCGTACATGGCTTCAATCAGCGCTTCCAGCTTCTCCTGCGGGTCCGGGCCGGCCTCCTTATGCACATGTTCCACCCGGATCCGCAGATACTGTAAAATACGTAATGACAGGGATGCGTAAAGCTCCTCTTTGTTTTTAAAATAGAGATAAAGGGTTCCCGGACTCAGCTCCGCCTCGGCAGCGATATCTTCCATGGTGGCCTTATTGAATCCTTTTTTGGAAAAAACCCGTTTGGCCGCCACGATAATCTGCTGGCGGCGGCGTTCTTTTTCCCGCGCTTTTCGTTCACGTATTCCCACAATGCACTCCTATATATCTATCATGAATTATATTTATTTATTTTAGATGCATTTAAAACTATATTTCCAGTTTAGTCAATAAATATATCTGTTTCTCCGAAATTTTCATCAAAATATCCGGCAAATCCGTTCTTTTCAGATGCCGATCATTTTCCGTACCCGTCTAATCAATTCGGATACTTCCTCTATTCTAAGCACAAATGCGCCAATTACCAGAATGACAAGAAAAATACCGCTGACGGCCGTAACAACCACCAGGCGCCCTAAAAAGGTGGCGGTGTCAATCCATTTGGCCAGGTAAGACCGAACCGAGGCCATTCCCAGGCCAATCAGGATGCTGAACAGAACGGTTTTCAGCAGGAATATGTAAACGGAAATGCTGCCCTTATTATGATTTTGCCGGTTCCAGATGGAAAACAAGAGCATCACCTGGAGTGTCACCGATACGGAAATGGCAAGGGCAATCCCGTTGGCCCCCATGATCCGCACGGCAAAGATATAGAGCGGGATACTGATCGCCACAAAAATCGTACCGAACACCGCCGGAAGCCACGTGTTTTGACGGGCATAAAAGGCCCTTGCCACGACGGTTTGAGCGGTAAAAGCAAACGCCCCGACCATTAGAAACATCAGGATCCCGGCGGTCAGGTCGGTGGCCGCCGTGTCAAATTTGCCCCGTTGAAACAAAATAGCAACAATCTCGTGCCGCAGAACCATAATCAACGCCGCAAAGGGGATCACCATGGCCAGATACCGGATCGTATTGTTGAGCAGCCGGTTCATCTCGTCTATTTTTTTTTCAGCGGCCAGGCGGGACATGAATGGAAACGACGCAATCCCGACGGCCTGCCCGAAAAAACCGGACAGCGCCAGCATAATCCGCAACGCGTAGTTAATGCCGGCAATACCGCCCTGGGGGAGATATGACCCGAAAATCCGGAAAAATATCTCTGTTGAAAACATCATGGTCGCTCCTACCATCAAAGGCAGGGTCAGAAAAATATAGGTTTTAAAATCAGGATGACGCACGTGCCAGTTGATTGACAATCGCATCCCGATACGACGTGCACCGGTAAGCTGCACCAGAAAGCTGATGAAAGCGCCGATTAAAGCACCCCAGGAAAATCCGTACATGCCCAGATACGGGCTGAGAAAAACGCCCCCGGTAATGATACCCACATTATAGATCAACGGTGCCAGCGCCGGCCGGGCAAATCGTTCTTTGGCAAACTGAACCGCCATAAAAAGACCGCTGGCAAAAAAGAAAAACTGCGCCGGCAGAATGATGCGCGTCATCCTCACCGCCTGTGCCCTGAATATCGGGTCGTCGATCCCCGGTGCAAAAATCGCCACCAGGTCCGGTGCCATGTAAATCGAAATCGATATTAATACCAGCAACAGCGACCCCAGGCCGGTCAGGATAATATGAAAAACCTGCCACCCTTCTGCTTCGTTGCCTTCGGCCAGATAACGCGAAAAAATGGGAATGAAAGTGATGGATAAAAACCCGCTGGCGACCACATGGTTGAGTATTTCGGGAAGGACAAACGAAACCTGGTAGGCATCCACGGGGCCGGTGGCACCCGCAATACCGGCAATAACCATCTCCCGAACCAGTCCAATCACCCGGCTGGCAAAAATGGATGCCGTCATAATCAGCGTGGCCAGACCGACTTTTTTATATAACGAATTGCCCATATAAACGATATCCTGATCTTGTAAAAAAACGATCCTGGCATTATTATCAGAATATTGTCGATAAACAAAGGATATCGGCTTAAGGGGCGATATGCGCAGCAGACAGGCCAGTCTAATACAGTGCAGGAAAAAGGAGACAGACATGAAATTTATCGTTATTGGCGGAGATGCCGCCGGGATGAGCGCCGCCAGCCGGGCCAAACGACATCAACCGGACATGGATGTCATCGTTCTGGAGAAAACCGGAGATGTTTCTTACAGTGCCTGCGGGATGCCATATGCCATCGGTGATCCCGAACGTAAAATCGACGGGCTGATCGTTCGGCCGGCCGACATTTTCCGGAAAAAACAGGGTATCGACCTTCGCACCGGTCACACGGTGACCGCCATCGATCCGGAGAATAAAACGGTAACAGGGCAGACAGCGGCCCGCGATCCTTTTTCACTTGAATACGACAAACTGCTCATCGCCACCGGTGCGTCGGCCACGGTCCCGGATCTTCCCGGCATCGACCTTCCCGGCGTCATGGTGCTGAAAACCCTGGAGGAAGGGCGACGGATCAAGAACTACATCCGGGAGAAGAAGATACAAAAAACCGTAATCATCGGCATGGGATACATTGCCCTTGAAATGGGCGATGCATTGCGCGGTCTGGGAATTGCGGTTGACATGGTCAAGCCACGGCCGGCTTTTTTGCCCTGGATGCATTCTGACCTTGCGAATGTGGTTCGCAGTGAAGTCGAAAAAAACGATGTTCGAGTCATGGCCGGGCACGTGATCCAGCGGATCGAGGCCGGGAAAGAAGGCCTCACCGTGGTGTGTGAAGATACCACCCTGCCGGCAGACATGGTGCTGGTCGCCGTGGGCGTTGTACCGAACAGCGGTCTGGCAAAGACCGCCGGAATCGAAACCGGTGTGGGACAATCCATTGCCGTGGATCACCAACTGCGCACATCGGCACCCGATATTTTTGCCGCCGGCGATTGCGCCGATGCTTACCATGTCGTGACGGGTCAAAAGACCTGGGTGCCGCTGGCACTGCGTGCCAACCGGGCCGGCTGGGCGGTTGCGGATAATGTATGCGGTAAAGAAAAGAGTCTGCCGGGCATTGCCGGTACTGCTGTATTTAAAGTATTCAACCTGGAGGTTGCCCGGACCGGCCTGAATTTTAAAACGGCCGCTGACGCCGGGTTTGACCCTGCCGGCGTCGTGATCCAGACCCGCTCCCGGGCCCATGACCATCCGGGATCGTCAACGATTTTTGTTCATATGGTGGGAGACAGGCAGTCGGGGAAACTGCTCGGCGTTCAAATGGTGGGAAGAGAGGGTGTGGCCCACCGCATCAACGCACCGGCCGTCGCGCTTTTCGCCAGCATGACCGTGGATGCATTCAGCCAGTCGGACCTGGCCTATGCGCCCCCTTTTGGTCCGACCTGGGATCCGGTGTTGACGGCAGCCAACCAATTGCTGAAAAAAATATAGGCATCCGCAAAGGAAAACAAACCGGCCATGAAGTTTGCTTGTCAGGACGCATAACAATCCGTCATCGTTTTATTTTCGTCCTTATGTCCGGCGTTTTTAGCGAGCCATGCTTGTTCGCTTATGGTTGAGTCCTGGCGATTCCAACAACCCGCTTACCGATAATATTGGACACCGATACCAAAGCGCGGATGATCTCCCCCGTCGATCTCTTTCCACCATTTGACTTCTCCAACCTGTATCGACCGAAGCCATTCGGCAGTTTCTTCATCGTCATGGGGCTGACCGCGCTTTAGCTTAATACAGATGACCCCCCGCGATTTTGAAAAATAATCCGTTTCAAAATACATCCCACTTTCACTGAAATTGACCATCTCAGCTTCATAGGTATCGCTATTCACGTCTGGATTGACGCAATTCCAGTAGATTACGGCCTTTTTGTTCACCCGTCTGCCCCGACGTTTATCTGCCGCCCCTTCCAGGCTGAAACCGTTCAGGTCGTCTGCCAGTTGGCCCATGATTCCCCCTTTCAGGTTGGCTGAAAATCGTGTAAACGCTCCCTTTTTCACTTTAGCCCGCTGCTGCCGCCCCATGGGCAGGGGAAACAAACAACACGCACCCAGGTTCAGTTCAGTTCAAATATACCCTTCGTCCTTTATGGAAACAAAAATCTGATCTAAGGTATGATCATCCAGCAGGTCCCAGGCCCATCCCAGAGGCGCCTGGCCGGCCGGTCATCGGCGGTACGCTATTGGCTGAAAAATTGCCGGCTGTTTGAAAACAGGATACAAATTAAAATTCAAGCAGGTTTTAGAAACAATAGGAATATAAGTTTATTATATTATGTTGTTTCAGGTTATTACAGTTTAACAAAATATTATAATGTACCCTGTAAAAATGGAAAAGGAGGTAAAAATTCTTCTATGTCCAGAATTTCGATATCTTGTTGATTTTTAAGTGAGCTCGATATCTTGTTGATTTTTAAGTGAGCACAGTATAGCACAGCATGATGGAAAATAGAAGCGATTTCAACTCATAAAAAACCGCATCATCATGGATAATAGCGCCTCATGAACGCTGCCTGGCACCTGATAGCCCAATAAAGACTTGACCATTAATGTAAAACTGGCATATATAATTCAGCGAGTTATTCTTCTTGTTCTTTCTGCTTTTTTGTCGCCGCAGCTTCCTTGGTCTGAACATGGCCTGATTGTTATAGATCCGGCATTAATATCAAATTGATAATATCGCCTTTTCCGAAAACAGGGGACGACGCACGATATCCATACGTTGGATTTCGCCATTTGGCTCAAGAAAATACCATTGTGGTATAAGACCAAACACTGTATGAAGGAGGCGCATGATGAAAATTTTCAGAAACGGATTGAATAAAAAATGGCGTTTGTTGGGTCTTGCACTGACCCTCATCTTTGGCTTGATTGCGGTTGTGGCGTCCGGTGGCGATGGGGGCGGCGATGACGGCAATTCAGACAATGGTTCCAATACCCAATACAATCTTACGGGTGACTGGGCCGGCACGATGGAAAGTAAGCTGGTTTCCGGAGCCTGTCCCTCTAATCCGCCGGACCAGCAGGGAACCGTGACGATTTCCCAGTCCGGTGAAACGTTTACGCTCACGTTCGGAAATGGTTTTTCGTGCAGCCCGGCTTCGGCCTGCGTGTTCACAGATGGGGTTATCAGCAACGCCACATATACGATATCCAATACCGGTGTGGCCGACGACGAGGGCGGGAAATATGCCAATACCCTGGCACTGACAGCGTTATCGACAAATTTGGTCAAGGGCACCGGCACATCCAGTTACATCAACGGTGGGTTTGAATGCCACTGGACCACCACCCTGACTTTAACAAGATAAAAAAGGAGAACAGAATAATGGCCAACCCCGAAGACATATGGCAGTGCCAGACTGTGAATTGTGGATATATGTATAATCCCGACAAGGGCGACCGGAAAGGTAAAATTCCCAAGGGCACGCGGTTTGAGGATCTGCCCGATGATTGGAAATGCCCGATCTGCGGGGCCACTAAAAAGATGTTCAAACCATTGATGGGGGAAGGCTCCGTGGCGGCGGAAGGCGCTTAGAAACGGGCTCGTTCCACCCGCAGGCACCCCGCACATCGCAGGGGCTTCGTGGCGGCCCCTGCCCTGGCTGTTGAGGCGTACCCAGGACCGGCGATTCTCTTGTCGTCCCCGCGCCATCCGGCGCCCCTTACCGGCTGTGCGACCGCTGACGTTCGTTGCTATCCTGGCATATTATCTGAATCGCCGGTATATGGCGGCGGCGAGTATCTTTATCTTCTTCAGCAGGGACCGCTCCGGTTCCGTTCCTTCCGGAGCCGGACCGGCTTCCTTTTTCAGGGCCGCCTCGAAAAAATGAGCGCCGAAAAGCCTTCCCCACCAGTAAAGATGTTGCCAGTGGCGTATGTGACGAGAGCGAATTAAAGTCAGCCGTTCAGGTTGATCGTAGTAGATCAACATCCACCACTGGAGAGGGAAAAGGGTATGGCGCAGCATTGCCACGACCCCTCTCTCGCGCCACCCGGATAACCGCACCCGCGGCCAGCCGGCATAGGATGCGCCCACCCCTGACGGAACCGCCCTGTTTTTGAGCGGTATTTTCGTAAGGACCTGATCCGTCCAGGCCGTCATGTAATGGAAATATTGCAGCGAATTAAACAGATGGGGGCAGGCCGACCGGAGCTTATCCCAGTCAATCGTTTCCACCTCCTTTTCAACCAGGCTGATAATATCGGCCACCGAAATCAGTTTATACGGCTCAAAAACAAGCGGGGCGTGAAAGCCATGCTGAAAAAGGTGTATCAGCATCGCCTCGTTATTCAGGGTATGGGCCGTGATCCCGTTGACATCAAAGGAGATCGGATCTCTGTATAAAACAGAAAAAGGCGGCGATTGATTATATGGCGGAATGGGCGAGTAGAGGCCTTGATGAAGTTCGACACAGACCCGCAGGCCGCCCACCGTCTGGTAGAGGGCCGGCAGATGAAAATGATCCGGGGGGATCGGTTGGGTGGAGGCGGCAAACCCCTCTTTTTGCAATAACCGGTGGAGATGCCGGGCGTCCTTCGCATCAAGCAGCAGGTCGATGTCGCGCATGGGGCGCAGGCCGATCTCGGGGTAAAGGGTATGGCAAAGGGCGGCGCCTTTCAGCACCAGGCAGGCAAGGCCTTCCGACCGGGCCAGGCTCAATATCTCCCGCAGGCTGTCAACGTTGATCGTGTTTGCCTGCCGGTGGCGCAGGGCCAGAAGTCGCAATCCCCGGATAAAGGATGGCGGCACGTTCAGCTTTGCCGCGGCGATGTGCCGGTTGAGTAGCGGTCCCATGCCATGCGCTTCCGCCAAATGAAGCAGCGCATCCCATTCGGTATATCCCTCGCAGGCCGCAGCAAGCCGGCGGCGGTGAACCGAATGCATCTCCAGCCGGGCACATGAAAACAGAATCCGATCTGCCGGGGCAATTTTCAGGCGGGTTTCAGCCGTGTTCATGGGGAAAAAGTTCCGGAAAATAATCGGATAATACCGACGGCAGACCGTCAAAGCCGCCATGGGTCAATCGGTAAACCGGCGTGTTTTTCACCAGGGCCGCGATATTGCCAATTCCATGATCTTTAAAAGTCCGTGCATTGACGTAGCAGGCCATCAGCTTAAAGCACCCTTCGGCACTGGTCAGCCGGACCATTTCGGCAGCCGCACCCGCCTGATACCCGGCAAAGATAATATGGGTTGGAACCGGGTGATCCGGTGAAAAATGAGTGTTGAGCAGTCGGTGGGGCAGCATAAAGCCGGATCTGCCGGCCAGCACCGGTGCCTTATCAAGATTCAGGAAAGATGAAATAACCGCCGCAGAACCCGCTTTGAGCGTGATCGGCCGGGTAAATGGATAGACGCGCGGATCGCTGCCCGAAATAATCACCAGCTCATCGGTCAGGTAACGACAGCCGCGGGAGGCCAGCCAGGCGGTCAAGGTGCTTTTGCCGGAACCGCTTTTCCCGGGAAGGAGAATGCATCCGTCGTTATAGGCAATCGCGGCGGCATGGATGGCGGGGCCAAAATCGTTGTTGACGATGGTTTGATAGATAATCTCGTTGATCAGACAATAGGCCAGAGAATACCGACACTTTCCGGCGTAAAGCTGTTTTTCGCCCTGCCGGAGCAATAGCATCGGTTTTTCAGGAGAGATTACGACATCGTAGACTTGGCGTACGGCCACGTTCGGGTCGGTCGGCACCGACAAGTCGAGGCACAGGAAATCGACCAGCGCCTTTGCCTCCGGGCTGTTGTAGGTAATGGTCACATACTGGCCGCAGAAACCGACCGTGCGCTGCCCCGGTTTATCCATTGGCGGCCATCAGGACACCCTTTTCAACCAGGGAGGTAATGGCCCTGACCACATCCTTGCGAACAGCCGCCCTCTGCGCGGGATAGGTGGTTTCGAGCAGGGTGATAATCTCTCCGACCGACTGGCTCTTGCGGCACAATTCCCATACCACGCAGGCGGTCTCGTTCAGGTAAATCCCCGTGCTGTCCGGTATCGAATAGAGCAGAACCTCGTTGTCGAAATTTTCAATCGTGAAATCAGGGTTCGGGGTGAATTTTTGCGAATCTTTCATTGAAATCAAATTCCTGTCCATCATCGATAGCCATCGATTTTTATTTCCACCGGCAGCTGCGGATATGCAGATACCGCCGGCTACCCTGCGCAACACCGACAAGCATGGAAAAGACAACCCAAAATCAGTCCAATTTTAAGCCCGGTAAAAGTAAACATCAAATGCTAAAGAAAAACAACGAATTTTGTCTTGCATCTAGATTTTATCCATGATAATCTGCATTTCTCATTCATTACCAACATATTGTAATCTATCTACTTCCAGAATAATAATCCGTATATCTGACTTATCTGAATATAAAAAAATACGGTCAGGATATACGCTATATAACCACCAGAGGCAGGAGGGATTCATGACGGATCACGACAAGCAAAAAGAGATAAAACCGGAGATCGAGAGCCGGGAGAAGAGAAAAACTTTAAAGAAAATCGGTGTTGGCGTCGGCGTCCTGACCGGTATCAGCGCACTGCCGGAACAATGGATTCCCCCGATGGTCGGCCAGATGGTCATGCCGGCCCATGCCCAGACCAGCCTTGTTTCCCTCCATGACCCCTGCGACTCGGTATTGCTGGATGGCGACATGTCGACCAACGGCCTCCATATCCGGGTCAGCGGTTTTGTCACGCCGCCCACGGCCAACCTGACAGCCACAATCGTTTGTACCCCCGCACCTGCGGGTTCCGTGACAACGGTGAATGTCGCCACTGCCGCCGACGGGACTTTCATGGCAGACAATATTCCGATTTTGGGTCAAGCGGGAATGATCCGGGTAAACATAACAACAACGGTTTCCGGTGCAACCGGGACGTCCCACTGTTCTGTAGATGTTCCCGACCCCAGTAACGGGGATTAACGTCAGCAAAAATAACCGCGCATATTAAAGCGGCTTTCACCCGGTCATCTTCTCTATCGCTGTTGCTGTCCCAATGTCATCAGGTTCAGTATATTTTAAGATACGACCGGCGAGAGCAGCGTTTTGGGATGATCTCTGGCCGAAAGATGCTTTTTTATCCGGAACGCGTATTAACGCCAGAAAGGCCGCGCCATCTCTGCCGTCTCTTCCGGCGATGTGAAGGTGGCCATATCGCCCATCATCACTTCATAGCCGGTGTGGTCGTTGCGCACCCATGCGTCGTAATTGGACCGCACGATCAGAACAACCCGCATTTCAAGCCGGCTGCCCGGCGCCTCCACGGAAAGCAGACCCAGATTGTATCCGTTACGGTTGAGGTGGCGGTAGAACCGCTGGGTGTTTAATATGCCGGTAACCAGGTCGTGCCAATCCGAATCCGACAAGTCCATCAGCGACAACACGCCGGGCAGAATGCCCCAGAGTTCAAAAAAGCCTTCGGGCGCAAAGGCGGCCATCCATTCCCATCGGCCGCTGCGGCCCACATACCGATCCCCGGCCGTCCTTTCGTGCGCCAGGTAATCGGAAAACAGATACCGGCCGGTCGCCTCAAAATAGGTCGCGGCCCGATGCCCGAGCCAGCGGTGATGATTGCCGGCAATCCGGTCTGCATGCACCTGTAGATGGGGATGAATTAATGATCCGCCGGACGACGGCAGGTGGTTTTGCGTGATTCCCGCAAATTGAGCATCCGGATCCCGGGTGCGCACTAAGGATAAAAACCGGCGGCAGTTGAGAATGGAATCCAGATAGCTGCCATGGTCGGCCGTGCCGATTTCGACAAAGTGGTTGTCGTCGAACAGGCTGACACCTGAATACCGGCCGTACGGAAACAGATTGGGAAAAAGAACCGACCGGCCTCGAACCAACCGGCCCTCCGGCACCCATTGCGTTGGAAAGGTTGGCGTCTGCCGAAAAAGCTGCGGCCGGCAAAACGGACACCGCTGTTGCTGATCGGCGTCCGGCGGCGGGCCGGGTAAGGCATCGGTGCCGGCTTCCTTCTCTTTTTTGCGGGCAAAGGTAATCCGGCATTTTCGACCGGTTACGGGGTGGATGCGCACCTGGATGGACCGCTCAATCAGGTTGCCGTCCGGACCGATTACCCGGGCCGTGGCCGTCTCCATTTCGAAAAGAAGCGGGCCGGAATGATCTTTTTGCGCCATATCAGTCCCTGTTTTCAAGACCGGCGCTTCTCATTCGATTGCGGCGGCAATTTTTGCACCGGTTTTCTGGATGGCGTCCATGTCACCCGCTTTAATCTCCCAGATGGTAATGGGAAGCCTTCCGGCACCCGGCATTCTCGGGACCAGGTGCATATGGTAATGCATCACCACCTGATTGGCGCCCCGGCCGTTGAGCTGAAGCATGGCAATGCCATCCGGAGACAACGCCTTCTGGATTCCGCTGGCGACTTTCTTCGATGCGTGGATAACCGCCGAGAGATCCGCCCCGGTCATTTCAAACAGGTTTTCAGCATGGGTTTTGGGGATAATCAACGTATGTCCCTCGCTGATCGGGTTAATATCCTCAAAAGCAAACACCCGGTCGTCTTCGTATACCTTCACACTGGGTATCCGGCCCGTGATAATCTGGCAAAAAATACAATTTTCCATCAACTATCTCCTTTCCGGTAATCCCGAGAAGGGAATAAGCGGCAGAGACTTTATTTCTGATTTTTATCTTCCCCGCCGAATTCTCTTTTCAGTCGATATTGCTGTTCAAGATAAAATTTAAGCCTCTTTTGAACCTTACCGAAAACCGTCTTCTTGGGATAGTTTCCGGCTTTATTCGGTTTTCCGGCCGGAACCCCCGTGAGGATCTCAATGCCTTCTTCAATGGTGGCCACGGCCCAGATATGAAATTTCCCCTTCTTAACATATTTAAGCACATCCCGGCTGACCATCAGGTTCTGGACATTGCTTTGAGGGATCATCACGCCCTGCCGGCCGGTGAGGCCTTTGGTGCGGCATACTTCAAAAAAGCCCTCCACTTTCTGGTTAACGCCACCAATGGCCTGGACCTCTCCCTTCTGGTTCACCGACCCGGTCACGGCAATTCCCTGGTTGATACCGATTCCGGACAGACTGGACAAAATCGCATAAAGCTCGGTGGACGACGCACTGTCGCCGTCAATACCGCCGTAGCTCTGCTCAAAGGTAATGCTGACAGATAAGTTCAGCGGATACCGCTGGGCAAATGTCCGACCGAGAAAACCGGATAAAATCAACACCCCCTTGTCATGCGTCTTTCCGCTTAACTTGGATTCACGTTCGATATTGACGATTCCGGGCCGCCCCATGAAAGTTTCAGCCGTTATTCTTGACGGGCGGCCAAAAGAAAGATCACCTACCTGGTATACGGCCAGGGCATTTACCTGCCCCACGACTTTTCCTTTTACATCAATAAGAATCGTGTTGTTGGCATAGGACTCATGGGTCTTTTCTTCGTAAAGATTGTATCGAAAACGGTGTTCCTTAAGCGCCTTGATTACATATTTTTCGGATACGGATCTGGCTCCGGATTTTTTTGCCCAGTAATCGGCTTCTTTCAAGACGCCGAGGATCGACCCGAACCGCAACGAGAGTTTGTTTTTATCGGCCACCTGCTTTTCGCCAAATTCGACAACCGCAGCCACGCCGGTGGGAGTCAGGGGCAGCAACTTCTCCTGCTTGCAGACCCGGGCCACAAACTGGGCGTATTGCATCATGGTTTTATCGTTTCGGATTACTTCGTGATCAAAATCCGCCCGGACCTTAAAAATTTTATTAAATTTTGAATCATTATTCTGCAGCAGGTGGAAAAGATGATAACTACCCAGAAGAATCACCTTGACGTCCAGCGGGATGGGTTCGGGGCGCAGAGACATAGCGCCGAAACCCAGGCTGATAGACAGATCTTCGATTAGAAGCATCTTGTTTTGCAACGCCCGCTTGAGCGCTTCATAGACCGGCGCGTTCATCAGGAGAGATTCGATCTCCATGATTAAATATCCCCCGTTGGCTTTTAACAGCGATCCGGCCTGGACGAGCGAGAAATCGGTTGTCAGGGTTCCCATGTAAGCACGCTTTTCGATGCGTCCGAAAACATTATGGTATGTGGGGTTGGTTTCAAAAATGACCGGTGCGCCCCTGCTCCCCCGGTGATCGACCAGGACATTTACTTCATACGCCCGAAGACCCGATTCAGGTACGCCCATACCCATTCCGGGAATGGGTGACGTTTTTTCATTGACCGGTAGAAAGTCGGTCACATTTTCGACCACATGTTTCTGAACTTCCTTTAAATAGTTCACGATTCCGGAACACTGGTCGTACTGGCCTAAAAGGGCGTCAATTCTCGTTCTGGTTACAAACAGAGCAACATCGGACATGGCTTTATCCACGTCCTGCTGCATGGCATCCTTCACTTTGGCAACCGTCCGCATGGACGATTCAATCTCTCCCTGAAGCTCACGTATATTACCCTCAATCCGGGTCTTTTCTTCTTTATCAAGCGCATCAAAATCTTCCCGTTTCATCGGCTTTCCATCCGTGACCGGAAATATCTGCAGTCCCGACTGGCTCCGGTTGATCGCCAGTCCCATCTGTTTTGCCTTTTTATCTAATGCTTCAAAAATCTGGCGCTGCTGTTCGCCGTATTTCTTTTCCAGTTCGTCTATTTTTTTCTGGTAGGATTTACTTTCAAAAGCGGCGGCAAGTTCGTTCTGCAGGCCTTCCACCAGCTTCTCCATCTGTTTTTTGAATACGGTCGCCTTCCCGGGAGGAATTTCGATTGTTTTGGGGCAAAACTCATCAAAAAAATTATTCACCATTACCCAGTCAACCGGGGTCGGATTCTTTTTCGCATGTTTTGTAACGATATCGCGGATAATCGTCGTTTTCCCGGTCCCCTCGATACCGGTCACAAAAATATTGTATCCACGGCTGTCCATAGCGAGCCCGAAATTAATTGCCTGGACAGCACGTTCCTGACCAATAACCCCGTCTAAGGGGGTTACCTCTGCCGTGTTCTTAAAAGAATAGAATTTCGGATCGCAAATACAACGTAAATCACTATATTTCAGTTTCCGTGTTTTTAACATGAACATCTCCTTGGCCAACCATCAAAAGTATACCGCTGCTAATCATGTATCAGTTCGATCTCAATTCGTCGATTGGTATTTCGCCCTTCCAGAGAGTCATTCGGCGCAATCGGGTCTGCCTCTCCAAGGCCAACGGCCTTGATCCGGGTGGGGTCGAACCCCTTATCTACAAAAAATGCTTTTACTTTTTCCGCCCGCAAAGCAGACAACTGCTTGTTCGCTGCAGCCTTGCCGAATGAATCCGTATACCCTTTAATGAGGAGGTACGCTTTGGGATACTTTACCGTTTTTAATAAAAATTTCTCCAACTTATCGGTTATGTCTTTTCCTAAATCTTCCGAGTAGGCTTCAAAATGAACGATCAGTTTATCAACCGAATACAAGGTAGCCGATGCGGGCTGAATGCGGTCATTTGTCCCGGGCGATTTTTCCAACTGGCGGGAGGTATCTCTGTTTTTTTCTTTCAGTGACGGCGCCTGCTTTTTTTCCCGCGGTGCTACTTCCGTCGCGATCTCTTCTTCCTTAAATCCTGATTCCGGGGCTTTTATAGCCCGCTCTTGCTTGTCGGATATGTTCTTTTCGGGCTTTATTTTTTTCCCCTTATCGGCCACCACCGGCGATGCGGGTTGCTGCTGCAGCCGGACAACCGGCGGAGAAACCATCTCGCCCGTTTTTAAGTATGAGTGATATCCGGCAATTATCAGCATCAGAAGGAAAAACACCAGGACGACCGGAATCATCCACGGGTATTGGTTCCCGGCCCAGGATTTGAACCGGTTGTTTTTTTCCTGTTTCCTGTAATTTTTCGGGATTGTTTTTTTTGTCTCAGTGATCTGAAGTTGATGTTCCTGGGCACATTCCCGAATAATGGCTGCGTCTATTCTGGTTTTTCCCTGGATGTATCCGGCCAGCAGGGCATGGTCACAGATCACATTGATCAGGCGAGGATAACAGTTAGAAGCTTCAATGATTTCGCGAATAGCGCCGGCATTGAAAATCTGATCTTCTGTTCCCGCGACCTGCAACCGGAACCGGATATACTCTTTGACTTCTTTTTCATGAATCGGCCCCAGATAATACCGGGTCGTAATTCTTTGCGCCAGTGCTTCATTCTCTGGCTGAGCAAGAATCTGGTCCACTTCATTCTGACCCACAAGAAAGATATTTAACAGCTTAACATTCAATCTTTCGATATTTGATAATAAACGAATCTCCTCGAGAATTTCACCCGAAAGTCCCTGGGCCTCATCCATGATCAACAGGACTTTCCGGTTCTCAGCATACGATTTATGCAGAAAATGGATAAACCGGACCAGAAAGTCACCCTTGGAGACAAACTGCCTGCCCATTTTAAAGCTGGTGGATAGAAAATTATAAAAATCGAGAATCTCGAAGCCGGGATACTGGACAGTCGCCACGATGGTATTTTCACCCAGGCTTTCGAGCAACTTATTTACCAGCGTCGTTTTGCCCGTTCCCACGTCACCCACCAGTAAAAGAAGGCCCCTGTTTTCCATAAGACTGTATTTTAATATTGAATATGCTTCCCGGTGGGATTCCCCCAGCCACATGAACTTCGGGTCTGGTGTAAGCTGAAAGGGCTTTACTTTTAAATGGTAATGTGCAAGATACATTCGATTATATGGACTTGTATTGTTTGCTGAATCAACTGACAGCAGCCAGATAAACGCGATTTCGGGTCATGGCCACTGTATATTGTGGTTACTGCAACCGTTTTATTGATATATGGTATTCAGCAACGATTTCAATAACTTTTTTCCTTTTTTCATTTGACTATATGCATCATTCTTAGAAAAAAATCAAATATGATCGAAAACCCACAGGAATAGCGCATGAAAGCCAATAAGTTAAAATCCGGTATTATCACAGCCTTTGTTTTTCTTCTGATCGCAGCCTTTACCAGCATCGCCTCCAGTACAGAAGGGAAAAAAACGCCTACCAGAAGCACGTCTACGCGCTTATCCGAAATTATGTTTGTGCTAGATAATTCTGGAAGTATGAAAAAAAATGATCCCGATCGAATCACCGGGAAAGTGGTGACAAATTTCATTAAAAATGCGGCGGATGGCTCACGTATTGGCATGGTGATATTTGGGAAAGATGCCAGGATACTGGAACCAATAACAGAAATTGCCAGCTCGGCCACCCGGACCCGGTTTATCGAGAGCCTCGACCAAATCGACTACCGGGGACAAAGAACAAACACGCCGGCGGGAATCGAAAGGGCCATCTACGAATTGAAAGCCAGCGGAAATAAAAATATTGAAAAAGCCATTATCCTGTTAACGGATGGGCTCATTGATACCGGAGATAAAACCCGCGATCAAGAGGAAGAGACGTGGCTGAAAGAACAACTTGCAGAAGAATGTCGTGATCTGGGAATTAAAATTTACGGTATTGCGTTTACAGACAAGGCGGATTTTCGGCTGATGCAGATTCTGGCGACTAAAACGGGTGGAGAATATTTCAGAATCTATTCGGCCGCAGAAATTCAACCCATTTTTGACCGAATCAATACGCAAATAGCCGCGGCTGCCGAAAAAAGGGACAACCCGATCAAAAATAATTCCGAACAGATGATAGCGACATCTGTTAAAAAACCAGCGGCCAAACCGGTAACGGCACCCAGCCCGGCCCAGCAGATGCCGAAAAAGCCGGTCTTACGAACCGATTCGCAGGGTTCATCCCAAACAGCACCCGACGCATCTGCCGTTAATGAGAAAAAGCTCAGCGACATTCTTCCCGTCATTTTTTTAATGGCGATTATCCTGGCCGCTCTCATTTTTTTCCTGATGATGCACCGGGAAAACAAGCAGCGGCCCAGCCAGCAGGCATCAGGATCAAGGGGCCGTGGCGATACGCCCCGAAAGCTGCGGCCGGAAGTACAGGCCGAACTCATCGATGTGGAACACATCATTCCCCAGGATTCGGTTTCTTTAACCATTGATAAATCGCCGATCAGTATTGGACGTGACTCGAGCAATGATATTGTTATCCCTCAAAAAGTCGTTTCCAGCCTGCACGCAACCATCGAATACCGAAATGGATACTATTTCCTTGAGGATAACCGAAGTACCAATGGAACCCGCCTGAATAACCGGCGGGTGGAACAAGATACAAAAATGAAATTGAAAAGTGGAGATGTCATTCACTTTGCAAACAGTGAGTTCAGGTTTCTGATACATGACCAGGCACCCTACGGAGAAACCATGGTCATCCATGCCGGTGACATCCAGACGTAATCACTGCGGACAACTGGCGGGATTTTTCTAATCAGGCCGCTTCGCGCCCTTGCCTGAATTTCCTTTACGCCGTTGCGCCAGCATACGGGCCAATATAGTACCGATCCCGCCGGGGGATGATAAATTCGGGTATGGCTGGAGATTCTCGAGGGTATCAAGAAAAGCCCTGGCGGGTAAAGAGAGCGGCTGGTTTTCCAGATAGGCAATACTGACATCCATGTATTGGGTCTGCCCGTTCAACGGCATCTCAGCCAGTTTATGCTCGCTAAGCTCAAGGCTTACCACCTCTTTGACAAGAAATGAGACCCCGTCTCCCCGTTGGACCAGTTGTTTGATAAATTCGGTGTTGCTCGTCTCCATCAGGATATTCGGCCGGCAGTTTTCCCGCTTGAAAAGCTGATCGACCAGTTGCCGGGTTCCGGACCCGATCTCTTTCATAATAAACGGCTCTGTGGCCAGATCTGCAAAACTGATCGCCTTTTGTTTCAAAAAAGGATGATCGGGGGCTAATACGATCGTCATCTCCTCCTGGCTGAACGGAATATATTTTATTCCGGGGACATCGCCGGTCCTGGCGACAATGGCCACTTCATTTTTAAAGTCGAGCAGACTGCGGGTCATATCCAGGGAGCTGCCTTCGTTCAGTTCTATTTTGATTTCCGGATGCTTTGAAAGAAACGAAGAAAGCATACTCGGCATAAAATAGCGGGCATACGCTTTGGTGGTGCCAATTCGCAGCAGCCCTCTTTTCAGGTGCCGCATATCCTCGACCGCTCTTTCAATCTCCTTTTCCAGTACAAACACCTTTCTGGCCAGTTCAAAAAGGGTGCGCCCCTCATCAGTCAACCAGATTTTCCGCCCCCTTTTTTTAAACAGACGAATACCGCAGGCTGATTCAAATGCCTTTACCTGGACGGTTATGGCCGGTTGAGAGATAAACAGCTCTTCGGCCGCCCGGGTGAAATTAAGGTGCTTGGCCGCGTAATAAAATATACGAAACTGGTTTAAGTTAATCATAAATAGCTTTTGGTTATGAGAAGAATCGAATTATAATTTTTACTTATACATAACATAAATATATTTGGTTTGACAGGTTTTTTCATTTCATACATGATCGTTTCACATGTTTTCCTTGGGCAGATTTTACCCGTGTGCTCGCACGCATTAGCCGCAAAATAAGTCGCCGTGATCTGCCGCCTTTCGGCTCGCGACGACCCGTTGGGCCACCCGATTGAAATGATCACCGATCCTGTTTTTATATTACAGGGATTGGCACGATGTTTCATCGTTCATACCTGGCATCATCCCGGTGAGCTCATTTTTTCCATGCAATAACGTCTAATTCAGCCGGGCACACTTTCCCCATAATGTCGTAATCTAACCATAAGGAGGTTGAACATGGCCGATGACGCAAGCGTAAGATTTCCGGATCCACATGAGTTTCTCCTGCCCGATGAACTGAAAGACTGGGAAGAGATGTATCCTTCTCACCACCTTTTCTCTGAAGATCGCGCCGAGTGGGAAAAACAGCAATTCTGGTACCAGGACAAAATTCATGCGCCTGAGCCGGTTCCCCCTCTGGATCATATCTTCCAGGAAGCGTGGCAGATCGCTTTGTCTCAGTATACGACCCGCGTCTTCTGCATACCGCCAGCCCAGGGCATCGCCCAGCGGATGGTTGGCGGCTATCTGTACATCTGTGCCATTGCCCCGCCGCCGGATGAAATTATCGGCAAGAAAGCCCAGCTCTTTGAAAAACGGGTTTTCTATGTGTTTGAGCATTATGAAGAGCTGTGGGACAAGTGGCTTAAAAAGTTTCAGGCGCTGGGAAAGGAAATGGCGGAGATAGAAGTCCCCAAGGAAATGCCTGAGTTTGTACCTGAAGATCAGGTTCTTCCCGCACCCACCGGCTCATACGTCTCATATGATCTCATCGCGGGATTCAATAAGCTGGTCAATAATATGATCAAGGGATGGCAATATCATTTTGAAATGCTGAACCTGACCTACCTGGCTTACCTGATGTTTGCCGATGTATCCCGTAAGCTTTTCCCGGGCATCAGCGAAAGTGCCATCGGTAAAATGGTGGCCGGCGCCTATGTGTCGATGTTTCGTCCGGAAGAAGAATTGTGTAAACTGGCAAGGAAAGCCATGGAAAACCCGGCTGTCGCAGCGATCCTGAAAGGCGACGATTCTCCAGCGGAAAAAGTGTCAGCGCTGTCGGAAAGCGCAGAGGGCAAAGACTGGCTGGCCGCATACGATAAAGCCAAGAACCCCTGGTTTTTTGTCTCCTGCGGCAGTGGCTGGTACCACCATGAAGGCAGCTGGATCAATACCCCCGAAATCCCCTATGGATACATAAAAAGCTATGTGGAACGCCTGGAAAGGGGCGAAACAATTGAACGTGCTCTGGATGAAATCAGTACAGAGAGAGATGAAATCGTTGAAGGTTATCGCGAATTAATTAAAACGGATGAAGACCTGAAGGCCTTTAATGATGCCTACAACACGATCCGGACGATTTATCGCTATGCCGAAGACCACCTCTTCTGGGTAGAGCACTGGTATCATACGATCTGGTTTTCCAAGATCCGCCAATTCGGCAAATTACTGGTGGCCAACGACATGCTCGATTCCGTGGATGATATCTTCATGTTCAACCGCTATGAGATCCCGGAACTGCTCACCGAAGTGTCCACCGGCTGGGCGCTGGGGGTCGATATCCCCATGCGGGGAAATTACTACAAGGCCAAGGCCGCAAAACGGAAAAAAATCCTGGAAGCGGCCCGTGAATGGAACCCGATACCGGCCCTGGGTGTCCCACCTGAAGAGATTGCCGAGCCATTTACCATCATGTTGTGGGGGATTACCACGGATAAGGTCAAGGAATGGCTCAAAGGGGTGGATGCATCGGCAGATGGCAACCTTTCCGAACTGAAGGGATTTGCTTCTTCCGCCGGCGTCGTGGAAGGCCCTGCACGGGTACTGAAACTGCTCAAGGACATCACGAAAGTCCAGCCCGGTGAAATCCTGGTTTGTCCTACAACCAACCCTTCCTGGGCACCGATCTTCACCAATATCAAGGCCGCCGTTACCGATATTGGCGGATTAACCAGTCATGCGGCCATCGTTTGCCGTGAATACGGCATTCCGTCTGTCACCGGTACCGGAATGGCCACAACGGCGATCAAGACCGGCGATATCCTCCACGTCGATGGAGATACCGGTGTGGTCACCATCGTCAAGAAGGTTGATGAAGCATAGGAAACCTAAACGTAAAGTGCCTGAAATCCTGCAGTGCCGGGATAACTACCTTTGTGAAATAATATTTCTGCCACAGGTAAAATAATATTTCCGGGATATGAAGGCTTTGGCGCCACAATAGCGCTTTTTTGAAAAGAGCGGGTTGACGTTGCGCCCTTGATTCCAGGCACTTTTTATCATTTTTCCGGTTTTTGTAGTTAGGAGCGACCAATGGCATACATTCTTAATTTTAAAGAACTTGACAAAACGTCTATCCCCAGTGTCGGTGGGAAAAACGCCAGCCTGGGAGAAATGATCAAAGCCGGCATTCGCGTCCCGCCGGGTTTTGCCGTTACCACGACTTGTTATGAACAGTTTATTTTGGGTACGGAAATTAAAGACGATATTTTTGGATTATTGGCCGACCTTGATCCAGATGATGTCGATGCGTTAAACACGGCCGCCAGTCGGGTCCGCGCTTTAATTATTGAGGCCACTATTACACCGGAAATTGCCGATACCATTAAAGAAGGATATCATCAGCTCTGCCGACAATGCGGGCTGGACTCGATACCGGTGGCCGTGCGATCCAGCGCGACCGCCGAAGACCTGCCCACAGCCAGTTTTGCCGGTCAACAGGATACCTACCTCTGGATTGAAGGCGCCGACAATGTCCTCAACCGTGTTCAGCGCTGCTGGGCCAGCCTCTTCACCGCCCGGGCCATCGCCTATCGTACCAAAAACAACTTCCCCCATGACAAGGTGCTCATCAGTGTCGGTGTCCAGCAAATGGTCAACTCCAGGGCCGCCGGTGTCATGTTCACCTTGAATCCCATTGATGGCGACCCCTCTAAGGTTGTCATTGAGGGAAGCTGGGGTCTGGGCGAAACGGTGGTCTCAGGAACCGTTAATCCGGATAGATTTGTGGTTGACAAGGTCGTCATGGAAACGTCTGAAAAAACAGTATCCGCCAAACATATTGAATGTATATTCGACCATGAGAAAGCAGAAGTAATCAATGCCGACGTGTCAGAAGAACGGCAATCTGTCTGCTGTCTGGCAGACCAGGAGGTCAAGGCCCTGGCGACCGTCGCCAAAATAATTGAAAAGCATTATGGCCGCCCCATGGACATCGAATGGGCGATTGACGGCACGATTGATTTTCCGGACAATATTTTTATCGTGCAGGCACGTCCGGAAACAGTATGGGGACAACGTGAGAAAAAATCGGTGCTGGGTAACAAAAGCGGTTATCAGCTATTAATGGAACAGGCGATGAAGCGCATTAAAATCCCATAAACGAATTTGATTATAACGGTTATTTACCTTTGATAAATCATTAATCCCGTCAAAAAGCCTTGCCGATGGCAGGCTTAACGACACCAAAATTTTAAAAAGAAGGAGAGATCATTTATGAAAGACATGCGCGATTTTGTTGCAGCCGGTGAAAAGGCAGGGCTGTGTAAGCGGATTACCGCGGAAGTGGACTGGAACCTGGAACTGTCTCATATTGCCAAGCTCAACGAAGAACAGTCCGGCCCCGCACTTCTCTTTGAAAATGTCAAAGATTACGACAGTCCTGTCATTACCAGCGTCTGTACAACTACACAACGGCTGGCTCTGATCATGGGCCTGCCGCTGGAATCAACGCTCGTCGACCTGTATAAGGAATGGGCCCGCCTCGGCGATGACCTGGTCAAGCCTAAAGAGATCGACAAAAAAAGTGCGCCGTGTAAACAGAACATTTTAACCGGCGACGACATCGATCTGTACAGGTTTCCCGTCCCCCAGTGGTACCCGCTGGACGGTGGCCGATTTATCGGCACGGCCCATTTTGTAATCACTAAAGATCCGGATACCGGCTGGGTCAATTTAGGCACCTACCGCGGCCAACTGCTCGGCAAAGATAAAATGGGCACCCAGTTTATTAAAGGGAAACATGCCGATATCATGTTGAAGAAATACCAGGCCATGGGAAAACCGATGCCGGTGGCATCTATCATCGGATGTGACCCGCTGCTGTTTATTCTGGGCGCGGCCCGTGTATCCGCCTTTACATCCGAGTACGACGTAGCCGGGGCCCTGCGCGGTGAACCGGTGGAGGTGGTATCCGGAGAAACCGTTGACCTGCCCATCCCGGCCCATGCAGAAATCGTGGTGGAAGGCGAAGTGGATGCCGATAAATTCATGGAAGAAGGCCCGTTTGGAGAATACACCGGCTACTATTCCGGTGTGGGCAGCGATCCCCGAAATTTCATCGATGTTAAATGCATCACCCACCGCGACAATCCGATTATGTGGGGAACCACTGTCGGGCGTGCGGTTACCGATACGCATATGACCATGGCCCTTTCCTACGGCGCCACCCTGTGGCAGCAGCTGCTGGCCATGAAAATTCCGGGATTAAAGGCCGTTTACTGTCCGCCTGAAGGCTCCGGCCGGTTCCTGGCCATCATCTCCATAAAACAGATGTATCCTGGACATGCGGATCAGGTATTAACCGCCGCCATTTCCACGGAAATGGGCGCTTACGGCCTCAAGACAGTGATCGTGGTTGATGAAGATATCGATCCATGGGATATTCCCAGAGTATTATATGCCCTCAGCTTCCGGTTCCAGCCCAACCGCTCCCAGGTGATTAAACGCGGCCGTTCCACACCACTGGACCCCTCGCTGCCCATCGATTCCAGGGATATCACCGGCCGTCTGCTTCTGGACGCGACAATCCCCTACGACTGGAAAGACAAACCGATTCCCATCGAACTGGACCCCGACGTTGTAGAAAAAGTCAAGGGCCGCTGGTCGGAACTGGGCCTGTAATGCTAACCGATTAAACCCCGGTGGAACATGTGAGCGGCAGGCCCTGATCTGGTCCCCTGCCGCTTTATCTTCCCACGTAAGGAGATACCGGCATGTCCGATATACAATTGAAAGATAAAAAGGTCCTGATCGTCGATGACGAACCGGATATCCTTGAAGTACTTGAAGAACTGCTTGATATGTGTGAGGTGGTCAAGGCCTCCTCTTTTGAACAGGCGAGCGGCCTGATGGAAACCGGATCTTTTGACATTGCGGTTCTCGACATCATGGGCGTTGACGGTTATGCCCTGCTTGATATTGCCAAGAAAAAAGGGATACCGGCCGTGATGCTCACCGCCCATGCTTTTTCCGCGGATAACCTGGTTCGCACCATTAAAGAAGGTGCCTATGCCTACATCCCCAAGGAAAAAATAAGCGAGATCACAGACTATCTTATCGACGCACTCACCGCGAAACAGCAGGGAAAAAACCCGTGGAAATCCTGGGAACAGCGGCTGCCCTCATCCTATTTTGAACGCCGGTGGGGTGCGGCCTGGATGGACAAGGACAAAGATTTCTGGAATCAATTTAAGGCCAGTCTCAAACTCAAGCGTGATAAAAAAGACTGACCGAAGAGTTTTTTTCTACAGCTGGCCGAATGCTGCCCCATTAAACAGGCGTGATCGCAAACCATGCCCACTACGACAGTGAATCCGTTTACCCCGGGGAAGCACACCTTAACAGACTGATAATATACGTATTTCAATTTTTATACCATTCATGACCCACCGCAGCAATGGAGGTTTGTTTTGAAACCGATTCGTTACAAACAGGAAATGATCGATGAATTTTTAACCGACGGCTACTGGACCGAAGAGTTGTTTTACGATTTCTGGGCCAGAAATGCCCGCGAGTTCGGAGACCAGGAAGCCCTGGTCGACTCTAAATACCGCCTCACATGGGCCCAGGCCAAGAAGCGGGTCGATGCCATGGCCATCTCCTGGGTTGAAATGGGGATTCCCAAATCCGACCGGATCATCATCCAGTCGCCCAACAGCGTCTACGGATTTCTGGCCCGAATCGCCTGTGAAAGGGCCGGGTTGATCTCCCTGACCGTCTATCCATATCTTCGCCAGAGAGAACTGGAATACATGGTGAAACGTACGCAGGCCACCGCCGTGGTTATCTGCCATGTGTACAATAAATTTGATTATCTTGAGATGTACAAAAACCTCCAGGCACAGTTCCCTCACCTGAAACATTTTTTCCTCTTTGATGAAGAAGTACCGGACAATGCGCCGGCAGGCACCTACTCTCTTCCGAAAATGACGGAAGAACGGGCCAGACAGCCGATTGACGAATCGATATTGGAAGATCGCCGTTTCAGTTCCACCGGGGATGTCGCCATCCTTACCACGACCTCGGGCACCACCGGTATTCCCAAACTTGTCGAATGGCCTACTGCTCCCCGGGTTTGTACATCCAAAGGCCGGGTAGACATCTGGAATCTGACCAAAGACGATATTACGATGGCCATCGCCCCCCATGCCGGCGGCGCGGCCGGCACCCTCACCTATTTTGCCGCACCGATTGCCGGCGCCAAAACCGTTATGCTGGAAGATTTTTCCCCGGATGCAGCCCTGTCGCTTATCGAAAAAGAAAAGGCCACGGCCATCGGCGTCGTTCCGACGCACCTGATCCGCATGCTTGAGGCCGATGCCACCAAGTATGATTTAAGCTCTCTCCGGTTTATCCGTTCCGCCGGCGGCTATCTGGCGCCCCAGGTGGCCGAAGAGGCTGAAAAGGCTTTTGGCGCATCGATTACCAGCGATCTGGGTACCCAGGACATGGGATCGGTTTCAGGCTGCCGGGTAGAAGATTCCAAGGACCTGCGCCGGCGAACCGTTGGCCGGATGCTGCCGGGGAACAAGGTCCGCCTTCTCGACAAAGATACCGGTCAAGAAGTCCCCGACGGCGAACCGGGCGTACTCTGGTTCCGGGGTCCCCACGCCCCGGCCGGCTATTACCGGGACGAGGAATTGACGGCCACGGTCTTTGATGAAGACGGATGGACCACGACCAGCGATATTGTTAAATTCGACCAGGACTGCCTGTGGATTCTGGGCCGGGCCAAAGACATGATTATCCGGGGCGGCCAGAATATTTATCCGGCCGAGATCGAGGGCCTGCTCAACGGTCACCCCAAAATCGCATCCGTGGCTATTGTGGGCTATCCCGACCGGGAAATGGGTGAAAAAGCCTGTGCCTATGTCATCCCTAAAGCCGGTCAGGATTTCACCTTTGACGAGATGGTGGATTTCCTCAAGGCCAAGCAGATCGCCATGTTCAAGCTCCCCGAGCGGCTGGAAATTGTTTCTGAATTTCCGGCAGTCGGTGATTCGGGAAAAGTAAACAAGGAAACCCTGAAAAAAATGATCGCCGAAAAAGTGGCGGCCGAAGGTTAGGAAACCCCATGCCGAAAAGTATTCTCATTATCTCGACCCTGGACACCAAGGGTGAAGAAACCTTCTATCTGAAGGATAAAATCGCCTCGCTCGGCGTGGATACCCTGATCATGGATCTGTCCATGCGGGGCGATAAAAAATCGCCGGCGGAAATCACGCCCGCCATGGTGGCAACGGCCGGCGGCAGCACGCTTGACGATATCCGCAACTCCCGCGAGCGCTCAAAAATCACGGGAATTACCATCCAGGGAGCCTCTAAACTGGCCGTGGATTTTCACGCCAGCGGCAGGATCGACGGAATGATCGCCATGGGCGGGTCGACCGGCACCCTGATGGCCACGGAAGTCATGCGGGCGCTGCCCTTTGGAATCCCCAAGGTGGCGATATCATCTACAGCGGCACTGCCCGGGTTGTCCACCCGCTACATCGGTACCGGTGATATCTGCCTTTTTCATTCCGTGGTTGAAGTGGCGGGGTTGTCCGATCTGCTGAAAAACGTCATTGACCGGGCCGCTTACGCGGTTGTCGGAATGGTTCAGGACCCGATCACCTCCCCCCGGGCTGAAAAAGGCAAAGCCATTGCCATTACCATGCTGGGCCCCTGCGAAAAATGCGCCCGCTCGGTACAGGCGGATCTTGAGCAGGCCGATTATCAGGTCATCGGTTTTTCAGCGGCCGGTATCGGGGACCGGGCCATGGAGGAGATGATTCGTGACGGCTTTTTCCAGGGCGTGGTTGACCTGGCACCGGGCGGCGTGGGAGAGCACCTGTTCAGGTTCATGCGCGATGCCGGTCCCCACCGGATGGAGTCCGCCGGACAGGCCGGCCTGCCCCAGGTAATCTCGACCTGCAGCGTCAACCACATGACGCCTTCCAAATCGAGATACAAACCGGATTATCATCAACGAAGAAAGTACGACCTGGATAAATACCGCTCCTGGCTGCGGCTGTCACCGGACGAATTGAAAATCGTGGCCGGGGCGTTTGCCGAAAAGCTCAACCGGGCCAGGGGCCCTGTGACGGTCGTGGTCCCGCTTAAGGGATGGTCATCCGTCGATAGTCCGGGAAACCCCACCTACGACCCTGAAGAGGATCAGGTCTTTACCCGGGTGTTGCGGGATCAACTGAAATCCGATATTGATATTCTTGAAATTGACGCCAACATGGAACAACCGGCTTTTGCGCAGGCAGTAACAGATGCCCTGAAAGCAATGATGTAATGAATGCTCTGATAAATCCCGAAATGGAACAGGCCCTGATTGATGCGGCCCGGCCCATTCTCGAAAAAGGGAGAAAGGGAGACTGGGCGCATACCTGTCGGACGATCGAATACGCCCGCGCCCTCCTGCAGGATGAAGCCGGTGAAGCGGATATCGTCATCCCGGCGCTCTATCTGCACGATACCGGCTGGAGCGCCATTGACTATCAGGATTTTATCGACGCGACACCGGCCAGGAAAAAAGAAACCCGGAGCCTGGGACTGCACATGAAGGAAGGCGCCCGTATTGCCGACGGTATTTTGCGGGATTTGCGCTACGCACCGGCTCAGCGCTCCCGCATTGTTTCCATTATCGCCGTCCATGACGAACCGGAGAACATCCTGGCCTTAAACGATCTGTCGGCCACCCTGGTCATGGAAGCAGACCGTCTCGATCGTTACGGGCGGCGAAGTGTTAAACGATACGAAGATATGTTCGGCCCCGATTATTTTAAGAAGGCGGCGTGGCAGGAAGGCCTTGCCATGCGAAGAGACGGGCTCAAGGAGTGGTTTAAGACACCCACCGCGAAATTGCTGTCCCGGGAAATGGCCGCCCAGATCGGCCTGCTTGACGAGGAAACGTCATGACCACCGCGCCGTCGCTATTGGATACCCGGGTAAAAACTGAGAGCGGATCGTTCGACATCGAAGCCCGGATCGGCTGGATTGGAAACGATCTGCTGGTCAGTATCTACGGCGGCGAGAAGCCCCACATCGGTGCCGTGGCCGCCGCCCATCCCCGGCCGAGCTTAAAAAACCCGGCGGTAATCAGCGCCACGGCTTCCGTCATCTGCTACACGGCCCATAAAGAAGATGACCTGGCCAAACGCGCTGCTGAAATTCTGTCGGCCATTCTGAACACCCGGGTCGTTGTGACTGCGGGTATTCACTGGGACCGTCTAACGGAAGAAGGCATTGAACAGATCGTCAAAAACAGCCGGCACCTGGTCACGCTCATTTCGGAAAAAGCCAAATCAACGCGTGCCGCTTCTTGATAAGATTTAAGGGAAAGGAACCCCATGTCCAAACGAATCATCATTGCCATTGCCGGTGCCAGCGGTGTCATCTACGGCGTCCGCATGCTGGAAGTGTTGCGGGATATCGACTGCGAAACCCATTTGATCATCTCCGAAGCCGGCAAACTTAATATCGAAATCGAAACGTCGTATTCACCAGGCGAGGTGATCAACATGGCCGACCATGTCCATCCCCACAAAGACATGGCCGCGTCCCTGTCATCAGGTTCTTTTAAGACCAGCGCCATGGTTGTGGTTCCCTGCACGATCAAGACCTTGTCCGGGATTGCCAATTCCTACAATGAAAACCTCATTGTCCGGGCGGCGGATGTCACCCTCAAAGAGAAACGAAAGCTTGTCCTGGTCGTTCGTGAAACGCCGCTGCACAAAGGCCACCTGCGCCTGATGACACTGGCGGCCGACATGGGTGCACATATCCTGCCGCCCGTCCCTTCGTTTTATCATTTTCCGAAAACCATTGATGACATCATCAACCAGACCATCGGAAAAATCCTCGATTTCATTGGAATTGAGCACAATCTTTTTCAACGCTGGGGCGATAAAAATGAGATACAAGACCCCGGTAACTTAACGGTCTGTTAGAACGCTGCCATGACTTCTGCCCCAACCATTGCCGTAATGGGTACCTTTGATACCAAGGGAGAGGAACATCTTTTTTTAAAAAACGCCATTGAAGCCAGGGGATTATCCACACTGACCCTTAATATCGGCACCCGCATCCCCTCCCGGGTTGAAGTCGATATCGACCTGTTTGCGAGCAGAGACCCGGCACCGGATAACCGGCAAAACGACCGCGATAAAGCCATCGGGGCCATGCGCCGCCGGGCCCGGGGAAAAATCCACAGTCTGTATGACGAAGGACAAATTCAGGCGGTTATCTCGGCCGGGGGCGGGTCCGGCACCCATTTGTGCACCGGTATCATGCGGGTTCTACCATTGGGGGTTCCCAAGGTCATGGTCTCGACTGTAGCGTCCCGCGATATGAACCCCATTGTCGGCACCAAAGATATCACCATGATGCACAGCGTGGCGGACCTGCTGGGAATCAACCGCATTTCCGGTGTCATCCTCGATCAGGCCGCTGCGGCGGTCTGCGCCATGGCCCAAAGCCGTTGGGTGCCGGAAAAAAAAGGAAAGCGAATTGCCCTTTCCTTTTTCGGTTTTATCACCACCGCTGCCGAACAGGTGAAAGCCTGCCTGGAAGAGATGGGATACGAGGTGATTGCTTTTCATGCCAACGGCACGGGCGGCATGGCCCTGGAAGAACTGGCCTCAGAAGGCTATTTTGACGGCATACTTGATCTGGCCACACACGAGCTGGCCGATGCTCTTATGGATGGATATTGCGGAAATATCGGCCCGGAACGGTTTGAACCGGTTCCGCACGCATCGATACCGCGCCTGATCGTTCCCGGTGGTCTTGATTGTGCGGTTTTAGAATTTACCCGGCGGCAGATTCCACCGGCCTGTAAAGACCGGCAGATCTTTTTCTACGACTTCCGGTCGGCTATCCGGCTGAACCGGAAAGAATCGGATACGCTGGCGCGCCAGCTGGCCAGAAAGCTCAACCAGGCCCCCGGCCAGGTCAAGGTGGTCAATCCGGGTGGCGGGTGGTCGGTGGCGGACCATCCGGATGGTCCCTTATATGCGCCGGAGATCAACAACGCCTTTATGGCTACATTCACACAGCAACTCGACCCATGCATCGATATCTTGACATCTGAATACCACATCAACGATCCGGCATTTGCCCGATTGATCGGCAATGAAATGGATGCCATGGTCCGCGCCGCATCAAAAGAAAGCCGCAAAAATGACCCCTGCCAATAACGTCTTCCAATGGCTCCCCTGCCCGGTCGTGTTTATCTGCACGGCACATGAAAACCAGCGGGACATAATGACGGCCACGGCCATGTTTGTCTCGGAAACCGAGCCCCTGATTACCGTCAGCGTGGCCACCGGGCACCTGACAGATCAACTGATTTCCGCCTCGGGCCGGTTTTATGCGGCCATCGCAGCCGGTGACCAGAAAAAACTGGCCTTCCAGCTTGGCAGCGGCAGCGGCGCAAAAGAAGACAAATACACCCGTTTTTCCATCAACACCTTACCCGCAGAAACCGGTGACAACCTTATTCCCGAGGGTGTATCCGCCTGGATGAAGTGTACCGTAAAACAGAGCGAGGCGATTAAAGGATACCGGGTCGTTACCGGCCGGGTCGTACAGAGCGGAGACCTTGACAGACCGCCGCTGATCTGGCACCGGGATGCCTTATGGCAATTGTTGCCCGCAAAATAGATCTCGCTGTAAAACATGAAAAATCCGTGTTCAATGGAATCCGTCCCGGCCCGGACGGCCTCTCTAACAGGGATTATTTGCATGCACCATCACTTTCAACCCCTTTACCAGCGTTGCATGTATGGCTGAATCTAAAACCTCTTTTTTTTATTGGGCCGCTGTCTGCCGTCCAAATTTCCCGAGAGCCCCAACCCTGTAATTCATTTGTTGTTCCAAGTACCGGAAAATCACATACCCTGCCTCTGCACAGGTATATTTCAGTTGCCGTTTCCTTGCCGCTTTGTCCGCTGACCCTGATTGTTTTGGTTATCGTTTACTCGGCCAGATATAAATTTCGGGTTGAAAATGTAAATAATAAATATTATAGGACAATTAAATAGCGACAATTCAACCGGCACCAATGGGATTAAGAATGGAATCAAAAATAAGCGTTATCATTCCGGCAAAAAATGAGGCGCCGGCCCTGACAGATCTTTTGCCCAAATTAACAGAACTGTATCCCGATTTTGAAATTATCGTTGTGGACGACGGATCAACCGACAATACCGTAGAGGTATGCCGAAAAAATAATGTCAAAGTTTGTTCTCATGCGCTGAACATGGGAAACGGTGCCGCAATAAAAACAGGGGCGCGAATTGCCTCGGGAGAAATACTGGTTTTCATGGATGCGGATGGGCAACATGATCCCGAAAGCATCCCAAAATTATTAGCAAAATTTGACGATAACTTTGAAATGGTCGTTGGCGCGCGCCGCTCCGATTCACAGGCAACGGTTTTCCGGAGCTTTGCCAACCGATTTTACAACCGCCTTGCCTCGATAATGACAGGTTTTCGCATCGAAGATTTAACCAGCGGCTTCAGGGCAGCGCGGGCAAGACATTTCCGTAAATTTTTATACCTGCTCCCCAATGGTTTTTCGTACCCGACCACGATCACAATGGCTTTCTTTCGTGCCGGCTTTCCTGTCGCCTATGTGCCGATTAAAGCAAAAAGCAGGGTCGGCAAGAGCCATATCAGACTTTTTCGCGATGGCTTCAGGTTCCTGATCATCATCATGAAAATCGGGGCGTTGTTTTCCCCGATGCGCCTTTTTTTGCCGGTTAGCTTAGCTATGTTCTCGTTGGGATTATCATATTATACTTATACATTCATTAACGATCACCGCTTTACCAATATGAGCGCGATCCTTTTCATCTCTTCAATTCTCACCTTTCTCATCGGCATATTATCCGAGCAGGTTTCCGCGCTTCACTATAAAGGTGTGGAAGAAGATCAGCGTAGAATTAAAAGGACCTAATTTCACTTGTGCACCTTATTATTGTAACTACCTCTTTTCCTCTATTAGACGACGGTAGCGAAGCTGCCGGTACGTTTGTCGTAGATATAGCCAAGGAGCTTGA